>NZ_JBIAVG010000007.1:145860-410622 GCF_042893955.1 Streptosporangium sp. NPDC001559 | reverse complement strand
GCGCGACACTGTCCCGCAGGGCCGCCCACCTGGTCCAGCCCGGCTGGCGGGCCGTGCTCGGCCGGCCGTACGCCGCCTTCACGGCCGCCACGTCCATCGGCGCGATGGCACTGGCCGCAAGCGCCCTGGCCGTTCCCGACCCCACCGTGCGGCAGCTGGCCGCCGTCGTGCTGATCGGCCTGCTCGGCGCGACGGCCATCATCGCCATGCAGTTGCGCCACCTGCTCCGGCACCCGGTCGTGGCGCAGGACGAGGAGTCGCTGACCGCCGACGTCATCATGCGCGTCGAGGACGCCCGCGAGCTCACCACCCCGAACGTGCAGTGGTCGCTGCCCATGGTGCTGCTGTTCGGCACCGCGCCCGGCTGGTGGGGCGCCGCCGCGGTCGCCAACGTGGTCCTGGGCATGGCCGCGTGCATCGCGCTCCGCGTCAGGACGCCGTCGAGCGCGACGGTGGCCCGGCGGGTCATGAGCGCCCGATGATCGTCATCGACGCGGCCTCGCCGGTACCGCCGTTCGAACAGCTGCGGGCCCAGCTCGCCCGGCAGATCCAAAACCGCACCCTGGCCGTGGGCGCCCGGCTGCCGACCATCCGCCACCTGGCGGCCGACCTCGGCCTGGCCGTCAACACGGTCGGCCGGGCCTACCGGGAGCTGGAGGAGGCGGGACTGATCGAGACGCGCGGGCGAGCGGGCTCGTTCGTGTCGGCCGCCGGGCAGGAGGGCCGGGAGCGGGCCCGCCGGGCCGCCGCCGACTACGCGGCCGTGATCGCCAGCGTCGGCCTCGACGCGGGCGAGGCGATCCGCATCGTACGGGCGGCTCTGACGTCCGGCACGGCGGCATCGACCTCGTCATGACCGCGACCCGGCCGCAGAGGTCACATCGCAGGGCGCACGACGCCGACGTGGCCCAGGACTCCCGAAGCTACGGCCAGGGGCAAAGTAGGAGGCCGACCGGACAGAACTACGACTCTGTCGGTCAGCGGAACCACATCGCCCCAGGTCACGGCTCTGAATCCGATCGCCCCGCCAATCCGGTCCCCCATGCCGACCGGGGACGGGCCGCCGAAACCCGGCCCGGCAGGCGGTACGGAAACCCGCGCTGAGCTGGACCGACCCGCCTATTTTGCGGCTCACCGCAGCTTCAGGAGTCCTGGGCCTACTCGACGCGCCCCAGGTTCGTGAGGCCGCCACCGCGGCCTACGCCCTGCGCGACGCCGCCACGGTGGAGGAGCTGCGGGTCGCCGCGGTGACCGCGACAGACCGCCTGGTGGACGTGGCGGGCGCTCACCTCGCCGCGGTCGCGGGCGAGAAGCGGGCGGCGGTGCCGACCCTTTCCCCGTCCTCTGTGGCTCAATGACCATGTTTCTCACCGGGCTCGCCCGCGCCTGCTCGGCCTGGCCGACCGGCGTGGGCCGCCCGACCCTCAGCAGCGCGAGCCTTCTCGCACTTCCAGGAGCGGCAGGCCCGCCGCGTACCGCCGGAAGAAAGCAGCGGTCGGGGTGTTCGCAGTCGCGATGACATCTGGGGTGCCCTCCGCGATCACCGCGCCCCCATCCGGGCCGGCTCCCGGCCCCAAGTCGATCACCCAGTCCGCGGATGCGGCGACTGGGATGTCGTGTTCGGCCACAACGACGGTGTTGCCCGAGTCGAGCAACACATCGAGCGCGTCCACCACCCGCTGGATGTCAGACGGGTGCAGGCCGGAGACGGGTTCGTCGAGGACGACAAGGCCCGCCTTGCGGCCCGTGGCGCCGCGCTGGATAGCGGAGGCCAGTTTCAGCCGCTGCGCCTCACCGCCGGACAACTCTGTGGCGCTCTGGCCGAGCTGGAGATAGCCGAGTCCGACCTGGTTCAAGGCTCCCAGGGTTTCCGCGAGTTGCCGGGGTTGGGAGAACTGTTCCACCGCCTCGGCGACGGTCAGCTCCAGCACCTGATCGATGGCCAGCCCCTGATACCTGATCTCCAGAGCCTCCGGCTTGTAGCGCCGCCCCTCGCACGCGTCGCAGACCACCCACACGTCCGGCAGGAAGTGCATGTCGACCAGCTTGCGGCCATAACCGGTGCAGGTCTCGCAACGGCCGCCGCCCGCGGTGTTGAAGCTGAACCAGGAGGCATTGACGCCGTGTCTGCGTGCCATGTCGGTTTCGGCGAACAGCTTGCGAACTATGTCGAACGCCTTGCTGTAGGTGGCCGGGTTGGAGCGCGGCGTGCGCCCAAGTGGTTCCTGATCGACGACGGCGACCCAGTCGAACCCTTCCAGGCCGAGCACCTGTCGCACAGTGTCGGTCATCGTCCCGTTCAGGGCGGCCTCCACGCTCGCCGCGAGCGCGCCGAGCAGGCTGCTCTTGCCGCTGCCGCTCACGCCGGTCAGGCAGGTGAGCCGACAGGCGGGGAAACGCACCAGGTCGGCGGTCACGTTGTGGGCGCGCAGGCCGTGCAGCTCCACCCAGCGGGCTCCGTCCCCGATCGGACGGTGGGTCCGGCGCAGCCGCGGCCCCTCACCGGCCAGGTAGCGTCCGGTCAGCGACGTCGGGTGGGCGGCCACGTCGGCGGGAGGTCCCGACACCAGGATCTCACCGCCGAGGCGGCCCGCGCCGGGCCCCATGTCGATCACCCAGTCGGTCCGGGCGATCAGTTCAGGGTCGTGCTCGACCAGGAGCACCGTGTTGCCGGCCTTGCGCAGTTCCAGGGCGATGTCGAGCAGGTGCGCCTTGTCCGCCGGATGCAGCCCGGTCCCGGGCTCGTCCAGGACGAAGACGAGACCGCTCAGCTCGGTACTGAGCTGAGCGGCGAGCCGGGTTCGCTGCAACTCACCCCCGGACAGCGTCGCCGCACTCCGCGACAGCTGGAGATGGGCCAGGCCGAGCCGGTCGAGGATCCCTAGCCTGCGGCCCAGGTCCTGTAGCAGCGGCTCACCCACCTCGCGCCGCCGGGCGTCCAGGCCGTCCGCCACGCGCTTCGCCCAGTCGCGCACCTTCCGTACTTCTACCTCGATCAGGTCAGGATAGGTCAGCCCGCCGAGCCGCACGGACCGGGCCACCTGGTCGTATCCGCTGCCTCCGCACGTGCCGCACGGCTGCTTGCGCATGTACGACAGGTAACGCTGCTTGGCGCTGGAGGTCTGGGCGTTCACGAACACCCGCTCCACCTCGGCGAGCGCGCCCCGCAGCGGCTGGCTCGAGGTGTAGGTCACCGAGACCGTTTCCTTCTTGTTCGACATGTCGACGGTAGCCTCGACCTTCTCCTCCCCGGTGCCGTACAGCACACAGCGACGGAACTCCTCAGGCAGTTTCTGCCACGGCTGGTCGAGATCCACTCCTCGCTTCTCGGCAAGGGCCGGCACGAACGCGTGCTCCCCCGACCGCCA
Organism: Streptosporangium sp. NPDC001559; assembly: GCF_042893955.1. NCBI lineage: Bacteria > Bacillati > Actinomycetota > Actinomycetes > Streptosporangiales > Streptosporangiaceae > Streptosporangium > Streptosporangium sp. NPDC001559. The sequence goes on along the minus strand of NZ_JBIAVG010000007.1, from coordinate 407,254 downwards.
CTTCGCGTACCACGGGGAGGCCCCCTCAAAGAGTGGAAGCTCCGGATGAGTGATGACCAGGTCCTCCTGCGCCTGCCAGTGCCCACCTACCCCGTGGCAGTCCGAACAGCTCCCTTCCGGCGTATTGCGGTCGAAATGAGCGGTCGTCAGATGCCCGTCCCCGTTTTCCGCCGTCGGCTCCGCGCCGATCGGGGGAAGGCGTGAGTACAGCAGCCCCAGATGCCCGTCGATGCCGGTGATCGTCGCGACCGTGGACCGGGGGTTGCGGTTCAGGCGGCGCTGGTCGACCGCGAGTGTCGCGCCGAGTCCCAGGATGCGGTCGACCTTCGGCCGATTGCGCTGGGTGATGTACTGCCGCACGAACGGCGAAAGCCCCTCCAGATACCGCAGCTGGGCCTCGTTGTGCAGGGTGTCGATGGCCAGCGAGGTCTTGCCGCTGCCGCTCACTCCGGTGAAGGCGATGAGCCGCCCCTTGGGGATGCTCACCGACACGTCCCGCAGATTGTTGGTGCGAGCCCCCACCACCTCGATGGCCTCGCACCCCATACTCACAACGTCTCGTACGAACGCAGTCAACCCTCGTCCATCCTCTCGCAACACAGCAGAACATGGGCGGCACGCGCCCCACCCATACCGATCACGCATCTACATGGCGGCCGCTCGTCCTCATGGCGCTGAGCGGCGGCTTCGCCAGGTCCCTCAGCACTTGGCCGATCTCAATGCGGCCCGTGCTGCGGATCAGGACCGGGACGCCGCGGTGAGCTTGTCAACGTCGGGGGCGTAGACGGTCATCCAGTGCGGTTGCAGCCGGTAGTAGACCACGTCGTTGTCCCAGTCGAAGAAGTCCTCGCCGTAGAAGTCCTTGAGGTAGGCGAGCAGGTCCGGCCAGCCCTCGGCCTGTTCGCCGTGCCGGGGGTTGAGGATCTCCACTGTGCCGTGAGTGAAAACGCCCAGGTCCTCCCCGCGCATGTGCGCGGTGCTGATGGCGGGGCGGGCGGCAAGGTGGCGGGCCTTGGCGGCGCCGGGCGCCGTGCCGAAGTGCCACTTTCCGTGCAGGAAGTGCCCGTCCACGCCGCTGATCCGCGGCTCGCCCTTCGCCGTCACGGTCGAGAGTGCGAGGGTGCACATGCCGGTGAGGACCTGGGTGAGCTGCTCCGCGGTCAGGGTGCGCTCGGAGTTGATGATCGAGCGCAGGTGCGAGGTGGAGCGGGAGAGCGAGGCGTCCAGGAGGGCCTGAAGCTCTTTGAGATCTTCTGGTGTTTCGCGCATTGCGGTCCTTGTCTGTCCGTGGTGCCCGGCCCGCGCCCACGTCGGTGCCGACCGGTGAACCCATGATTGGCTTAAAACCCGACGTCCTGTGTCATGTTTTTTCATCCGTCCTGAGGATGCCGAGCCGCCCGCCGGCGTCCCGCCCCGGGGGTTGTCGGTGGTGCGGGTGTGTTAGTTCATGGGGCGGCAGGGCGGGCCCTTTCTCTTTGCCGGGAGACGACATTGGACTTCGACGCGCTGACGCACTATCGCAAGCTGCTGGAGGAGAACCTGGACGTGCCGTTGTGCGTCACGTGGATCGAGTGCATGCCGGCCACCGAGGCGCTCGTCGCGGCGGGAGGGCAGGAGGACGGCTCGGGCAGGCGCACTTTCACGCGGACCGTACAGGCGGCCTACGACGCGCTTCCCGCTCGGGCCGGCGCGGCGATGGCCGGAAGCCTGGGGTCCTGGACCGTCCTGGTCGAGCCCAATGGCTTTCAAGGGACGCGTCCAGAGGTTCTGGCCCGGTTGACGCGGCAAGGGCGGGCGCTCAGCGTGTTCTGGAACGACAATGGGGACGGGCAACTCGCCTATGCCGAGCACGGCCGCGTTCTGATCACGGCGGATCTGTTCGACCCCGAAGAGCTGGAAGACCTCGAAGACCTGCCCGACGCGCTGTCGGCCTGGCCCGAGCTGGCGGAACAGGACGATCTCCGCAGCGCGGCTCTGACTTTGGGCGAGATGCTCACCGGCGGGCGTCTGGAGGCGGAGTGGCTGGCCGCGGAGCACCAGAGCGCCGTTCTGGACGCGTACGCGGAACCGGCCGGAGCGGTTCTGTCCGGCCAGGACGAGCGCGACCATCTCGCTTATCTCGCCGGCGACCCGCGCGTGGCCGACCTCATCGCCGCCCCTGGCCCCGGCCGTGCGCGTGAGATCGCCGCGCTGGTGGCGGAGACCGCGTGCGAGCTGAGCGGCCTGCGCGTGCCGGTGGCCGACCGTGTTCTGGTCGCTCTGGCGGGGACGCCGAGCCCGGCCGTTCTCGCCGAGCTTCGCGCCGAAGTCCGTCTCCTCAGCCAGGAACTGCTGGCCCAGAGCCCACCGGCCGATGCTCCCGCTGAGACCATGGAGCACTGGCACGTGCGGTACTGGGCGTTGAGCGTCCTTGAGGCCGCGGTCGGTGAGGACGCCGTGGCCGCAGCCAGGGATGCGATCTGGCGGATCGGCATGTTTCGGCTGGACGACCGGGCGGGCCGCCGGGTGGGCGCGCTCATGGTAGTGCTGGAACAGCTTCAGAAGTAGGGCCGGGATCGCGTCGCCGCGCCTGAGACCTCGCTTCGGAGGATCCGTCGGGTTGTGTTCGGGTGGCTGGCACTCTCTATGGCGTGATGATTCGTCCTGCGATGCACCGGGATCTGCCCGCGATCATCGCACGCCTGGCTGATGAAGCTCTCACCGTGATCAGCGTTGCCAGCCTGAACTGACGGCGTGAACTGCGCGAGGCCGCGCACGCCACACGTAGCGTGGCCGGGCCGATCTTGGAAGCAAGGTACTCGGGCGGCACCCCGTGCGGCGAGCCGTAAGCGTCCCGGATCTCCCACGCATACTGGTGCGCCGTTTCCGGTCGTTCGGCGTACCACTCCGGCGGGCCCCGGCGCGGCTCGCCGGTCACTTCCCTCGTTCAGCCGTATCGGCATGACGCGTCGGCGTTACTCGTGGTATCCGCCGGACTGAATTCAATCCCCGCGCGCTTTCGAGACCGGTAGTCGACGTTACCGAATGTCAACTATCGCGCCGGAAAGAAAAATATGACACGGATGCCGTCGGTGCACTATTGACCGGCTCCACCGTGTGTGCAAGGCATGGAAAAGCGCATCTGGCCTTGTTTTCATTTCTGGCGTGTTGGGTAGGAGCGTGAAGGTCAAATCGGCCCGAACCCCGCCTTATGCGATGAAGAGGTCAACGTGGCAAAGTCGCAGGACCCCTCTCTACCGGACGTCAGGGAAATCGCACATCCACCGCGCGCACCGCGCGATGAATCCGACCGGGGAACGCCGGCTCTTTTCTCGGATTCCCTTCCTCTCGGGAAGTCGGTCACCATCCGCAACGCCGTAAAAGGACGCGCGGCACAAGGGGATAATTTTCTCATCTTCGCCACCTATAACTGGATAGCCGATGGAAAAGGGTCCTGGTACCTGATGCCGCTCGACCCCGACGGCAGGAAATGGTGGATCTGCAACCTGGAATCCGGCAAGTTCGCCATCCCGTCGGCCACCCCCATCAACGGACAATACTTCGCCCTCCTGACCGGCAACGCCGAGAACGACCTCGGAGATTCCGTGGGGAAGTGGAGATTGGAGGATGCGAGGGGCGGCCGCTTCTTCATCAAAGACGACCAGACCTTCAGGTACATGTGCATGACCGGCATCGGCGACTTCTTGGGTGCCGGCCTGGTCGATGACAACTTCGAGCAGTCGACGGCCTGGTCATTCTCCGAAGACGGCGGGTATGAGGCGCCGGTGGTTCGCGACCTCCAGGTAGCTGACGTCCACCCCGACTACGGGGCGCCCCCCGAGCAGACCTCCCTGAACCCGCCGCCCGAGCGCACCGACGAGATCATCATCGGCGAGGCCCTGATCCCGGCGGCGTGCGTGAACGACGGCGGCCGCAGCATGGAGTGGAAGCTCAAGTACAGCCCGTTCTACGTGCTGCGCCGCAGCAGCGCGTGGAAGTCCCAGTTCAACGGCTACGACGGGTTCACCGAGACGGTGCACACGGTGTACTGGGACGAGGGAATGACCGAGTCGGTCTCCCAGACCCTCGAATGGCACATCAACATCTCGATCGGCCACACCGGCGGTTTCAACGTCAAGGCCCTGTCCGCCGAGATCACCGCCAATCTCGAAGGCGGCCTTTCGGTGTCCACCACCAAGACATGGGAGAAGTCGTACTTCAAGCACGAGGAATACCAGACCACCTACCCCTCCAACGACGGCGTCGAATACGTCATCGCCGACTGGGAACGCGTGGACATCTACCGTCTTTACCGTGTCCCCGACGGCTGCACCGAACTCGACGACGAGGTCGACAGCTGGGAGTTCACCGTCCCCGGCTCCCAGATCGCCAAGTCCTTCCAAGCCTCCCACCCCGGGAATTGACCACCGCCGACGCCACAGGAAGGGCACGGCATGACTGACGAACAACCATCGTCCCCCACTACGCAACCGGACACCACACCCGACCTGATACAGCCGGCAACCGTCAAAGGTGATTTTAGAATCGGGGACCGCAAATTCGAGTTTTCGGAAAACGCCCACGGCTCTAAAACCAAAAGACGCACGTTCGAAATTTGGGAGGAAGGGGTTGCGGGACGCATTGAATACGAGCCGCAGCCGAGCCCGGTTGCAGTAGACAATGACTGGTACCACAAAAATGCGAAGAAGTGGTACGGTACAGCCGCCCTGTCCGTGGCCAGAGCCTACGTGGATAACAACAGCCAGTGGCAAGAAGCGGTCAGGGTGAGGATCCACGGCGAAGAGTATGAGATGAATCGCCAGTAGTAATCCCATCAGGCGGACCGCGATCCACCGGCACCACGACGCCCGACCGGCCTGCACAACGAAGCGTGATCACGCTCCAGTCAGGACTCGAACCCCACGTGCTCGCCGGTCGTGGCTGACCACCACAGGCCAGGGAAGTTGCGCTGCCCTCGATAAGAGGGAAGGCCCGTACCGGCGACGCGTTCTCGAACGGGGCGCTCCAGCAGCGCATCAGCCAGGAGCGATGAACGCCACGTCCGCCGGGGTCAACGTGAAGAACCGGAACAGCTCCTCCCGGCCGATCTCAGGGAACCCCTCCGCAGGGCCTCCGGTTCCTGGTCCGCGAACACCCGCGTCGCCAACCGGCCACCTCCTGCCAGAGTCCGAAGATCCCCGGCTCAGGAGCCCATCGGGCTGTATCCGCCCGATTTTCCGCGAGTACTACGGGACCCCTTGTCGGCGCCGACCACCCAGATCTCCTTGCACTTGAGCTGATCGCGCAAGGTCTGGAAGGCGACGACCTCGTAGACCATGCGCACCACCCGGCGCCGCCCTCGCCTGTCGGTCCGGTACACGGCCTCCGCCCACTCCCCGCCCATCGCCTTGTGGACCGGCACCGTCTCGCCCACACGAGTGGCACCCTCGCAAGATCACCGCCGTTTGCCGCCGGCGACAGCATTCTCACCGGCACCTCAAGAACGAGATGTACGTCCTGGCCCCGGCCCGTGACGCCCGCTCTCACTAAATTGAACGATTGTACTAGTTGTACTACTGTTCAATTTAATGAGAGCTAAGGGGGCGTGATGACGCGGCAACGATTCACACGGGCAGGGGCGCGCCGGTGGGCGGGCCTGGGTCTTCTGGCCATGCCGACGGTGCTGCTGGGGCTGGACGTGACCGTGCTGTACCTGGTGGCGCCGAGCATGGCGGCCGATCTGTCCCCGTCGGCCACCCAACTGCTATGGATCATGGACGCCTACGGGTTCCTCGTCGCCGGGTTCCTCGTCACCATGGGCACACTGGGCGACCGGATCGGGCGGCGCCGGCTGCTGAAGACCGGGATGATCGCCTTCGCGGCGGCCTCGGTGTTCGCCGCGTTCGCCCCGACGGCCGAACTGCTGATCCTCGCGCGAGCCCTGCTGGGGGTGGCCGGGGCGACGCTCATGCCCTCCACGCTGTCGCTGATCTCGAACATGTTCCCCGACGCGCGTCAGCGCGCGGTCGCGATCGGGGTCTGGGCCACGATGTTCGCGCTCGGGATGGCCGCCGGGCCGATCGTGGGCGGATCGCTGGTGGACTCCTTCTGGTGGGGAGCGCCGTTCCTGGCGGCGGTGCCCGTCGCCTTCGTCGTCCTGGCCGGGGCACGCGCCCTGCTCCCCGAGTACGCGGCCCCGTCCACCGGCCGGCCGGACCTGATCAGCGTGGGCCTGTCCCTGGCGGCGATCCTTCCGGTCGTCTACTCCGTCAAGCGCATCGCCACCGACGGTCCCGGCGGCCCTGCCCTCGTCTGTGCCATGGCGGGCGTTCTGGCTGGAATCGTGTTCGTACGCCGCCAACGCCGCCTCCCCGACCCACTGCTGGACGTGACACTGTTCGGCAACCGGGCCTTCACCGTGGCCTTGAGCGTGCTGCTCATCGGCCTGGCCGGAGTCGGGGGCTCGATGTACCTGGTCACGCAGTACCTCCAGCTCGTCGAGGGGCTCACGCCCTTCGACGCGGGACTCTGGATGGCTCCACCGGCGCTGGCGATGTTCGCCGCCGCCATCGGTGCTCCCCTGCTCGCCCGGCGCTTCCGCCCCGGCTCGGTCATGGGCGCCGCCCTCGGGGTGTCCCTCGTCGGCTACGCGCTGCTCGCCACCGCGGGACTCGACGACGAGGTCCCGGTGACGGCCGGCTTCGCGTTCGTCTATCTCGGGCTGGGCGCCCTCGCCGCCCTGGGCACCGACATGGTGGTGGGCGCGGTGCCGGCGGCGCGATCCGGGTCGGCGGCGTCGATGTCCGAGACGGTCCAGGAGCTCGGCATCGCCGTCGGCGTCGCCCTGCTCGGCAGTCTCACCACCGCCGTCTACCGTACTCAGGTGACGGTGCCCGAGGGTCTGACGTCGGAGGCCTCCGGTCCCCTCACCGACAGTCTGAACGCGACCGTGGCAATCACCGAAAGCCTTCCGCCCGGGACCGTCGAGGCGGCCCGGCAGGCCTTCACCAGCGGGCTCAACACCTCTTCTCTGATCGCGGGGGTCGTCATCGCCGCCGCCACGGTGCTGTGCCTCAAGATGCTGCGTCACGTGCCCGTGCTCGGGGAGACGCGGAGTGACGGCACCGAGGCCTGAACGATGGTCCGACTATCCTGGGAGCCGTGCCGAGAAGCAGCATGGACGACGCCACCGACGACGGCGAGCACATCGACGGACGCCGCGCGCGTGGTGAGAGACGGCGCGCGGAGATCATCGAGGCCACCCTTGCCGTGGTCACTCGCGACGGCGCGGCAGGCGTCACCCATCGCACGGTCGCCAGGCAGGCCGGCACCACGACGTCCCTGAGCACCTACTACTTCGCGACCCTCGACGACCTGCTCGTCGCCGCCCTCACGAGCGTCGCCGACGCCTACACCGCCCGCATCCGCGACATCATCGACACCCCCGGCGACAAGCTCGCCGGCCTGGCCCACCTCATCGCCGAGTCCGCCGGTTCAGGACGTGAACGAGCCCTGGCCGAACGCGAGCTGGCGACCCTGGCCGCCCGCCGCCCCCCACTGCGACCCGTGGCACGACGCTGGCGGGAGAACATCGCCGAACTCGCCGCCACGTTGACCGACGACCCTGCGGCCGTCGCCGCTCTCGTCGCGGCCTCTGACGGGCTGTGCACCGCGATCCTCCTCGACAACGCCCCCGCCGACCCTGATCACATCCAGGCCGTCCTGCACCGAGCCGTCCGCGACTGAGCCGGTCGGCCTGCGCGTCCCCGGCGAGCGGTGGTCGCGGGGCCCCGCATTCATCGGCGACGCGGGGTTTTCGGCTCCGTGCTTCGGCCGGGCCGACAGGTGGAACGACCGGATTCGGCCTGTAAGAACTCCTCACGCGGACTCGCCACGGCCACCTTCCGCAGCGTTCGCGGCTTTTTGCGCTCCCAGAAACGGCCGATTGTGCGAAGCCGACGCCACGGACGTTCCGCGGGCCGTTCACTCAAATCAATGTTCGCGAAACTCCTCCTGCGGACACGAATTCCGGGAGGCGATTCCGAAAATGCGCTGAGCTGTACGAACGATCCATCTTGCGGCCGGTGAAACAAATCCGAGCGGAGGCTCGGCGCCGGCACAGGCGAACCGTCACGACCGGAGAACAATGTCGGTGGGCCGCCGGGCCGGGCCATACGGATCGGGGAGTCGATGAGACCCGCCGGTTTGGCATCCGTTCTCATGTGAGGGATTCAGTGCGCGCGTGCCGTGAATTCGGATGAGACCCTTTCCCCCGTCCGTCGAACAGCCGGCGGACCCTCGGTCCTGACGGGTCTCACGACAACCTGACCGCGGGCCGGTGTGGGTACGTCGAGGCGTCGGCCTTTCTCGCCTCCCCCGTCACCGTCCGTGACCGGCCCCCGCTCCTGAGGGTGGCGTCGAGCCGTGACCCGGACCCCGTCACTCATCCGTGGCGCCGACCGCCGTTCTGCGACACGGCTTCAAAAGATATGAACAGTCACTTTCGTGGAATCCCCTGCGCGCGCGGCGGGAAGGCCCGCCGTCGGATTCGGGACGTCTCGGAAAATCGGTCAACGACCATCACGACTCAACCCGATCAACCGAAATCCCCGCCTCGCCGGTACCTCCCCTTGACAAGGCTTGGTGGGCAACATACTTTCCGCAAGAGTTCTTTAGCAGCACGCCGTGAACGTGAGAGCGCATTCGAAGACTCATCCCCTCACGGACAACCGAAACATGGATTCACGCATCCGCCTGAATCAGGCGCGGGTCTTTCGGGAGGCGGAGTTGCGGCAGAGGTTCTTCGCGGACGCATTAGATCCTGAGGGCCAAGAATATATCCCGCTTTTACCTCCGGAACAAAACCGTGCCATCCCGAAATCGCCGACGTGGAAAAGACACTTTCCCGGCTCCTCGTCGCGGGCCTGGCCGGCACCGCCGTACGTGAGATCGACGTCCACACGCCCGACCTGAACGGAGACCGCGACATGACCAACCCGTTCGAGGAAGCCGACGGCACCTACCTGGTCCTGATCAACGACGAGAACCAGCACTCGCTGTGGCCCTTCGGCCTGGCCGTCCCCCCGGGCTGGCGGGTCGCGCTGGAAGCCTCCTCGAGGGCCGAGTGCCTTGACTACGTCGAGGCCAACTGGCGTGACATGCGACCTGCGAGCCTCACCCGTGCCTGACACGGTCCACGGCCCCTCGCCGCGCCGACGCCGAAGTTCGCCTCCACGGTGTCCCCGTCACCCGGCCGCCCAGGTCCCGCGAAAGGACTGACATCCCGATGGATATCAGCGTCATGTTCTTCGGGGCCGACAACGTCGGCGGCGTCGGCCATGCCACGAAATACACCGACATCCTGGACATCGCCAGAGCCGCCGACCGGCTGGGCTTCACCGCCGTCTGGACCCCCGAACGGCACTTCCAGCAGGTGGGCCAGGTCTTCCCCAACCCGTCGGTGCTGAGCGCCGCCCTGGCGGTGGCCACCGAGCGCATCGCGATCCGGGCGGGCAGCCTGGTGCTGCCACTGCACCACCCGCTGCGGGTCGTGGAGGACTGGGCCGTCGTCGACAACCTGTCACGCGGCCGGATCGGCCTCTCGGTGGCCACCGGCTGGCACTCCAAAGACTTCGTGCTCGCCCCCGAGCGGTTCGCCGGGCGGCGCGAGCACGCCCTGGACGGCATCGAACTGCTGCGCCGCCTGTGGTCGGGCGAGGAGGTGGAGTTCACCGACGGCAGCGGCCGGCCGGTCGCGGTACGGCCCCAGCCCACGCCCTACTCGCCCGAGCTCCCCCTGTGGCTGACGACTTCGGGAAACCCGCAGACCTGGAAGACCGCCGGGCGGCTGCGCACCAACGTGCTGGCCGCGACGATCGGCCAGACCCGCGAGGAACTGGCCGGCAGGATCGCCCTCTACCGGGAGCTGCACCCAAAGGGCACGGTGACCCTGATGGCCCACACCCACGTCGCCGACGACGCGGCCGGGACGGTGCGCGAGCCGCTCAAGGCCTACCTGAAGTCCTACGTGGCGCAGACCGCCACCAACCGGCTGGACGACGGCCGGGCCGCCCGGCTCACCGAACGGGAGAGCGACGCACTGACCGAGTTCGCCCTCCGGCGCTACCTGGACTGGGGCGGACTGCTCGGCCCGGCCGAGCGCTGCCGCGAGTTCCTCACCGACCTGAGCGACCTGGGCGTCGACGAAGTGGCCTGCTTCGTCGACTTCGGGCTCCCGGCCGAGCAGGTGCTCGCCGGGCTGGAGCGACTGTCCACGCTGATGACGGAGGCCTCATGAGTACCACGACCCGTTTCGCCGCGCTCCCGCGTGAGCAGCGCGTCACGCTCCTGCGCCGCCTCGTCGAGGCAGGGCAGATCGGGGCGATCCCCGACATCGTCCCGCAACGCGACCCGTCCCGGCCGGTACGGCTCAGCCCAGGCCAGGAGGACCTGTGGGTCTACGAGGCGCTCTATTCGGAGTTGTCCGCCCTCAACCTCTGCTGCGCCTACCACTTCGACGGCCCCGTGGACCCCGGCGACCTCGAAGCCGCCCTGACGATCGTCCAGGAGCAGCACGACATCCTGCGCATGCGCATCACCGGATCGGTCGACGAACTGCGCGCCGACTTCCCCGCCGGCGAGCCCTTCGTGCTGGAGCGGGCCGAGCTGCGCGGCTCCCTCCACGACGAGCTGACCTCCTACAGCCGGCGGCGCTTCGACCTCGGCAGGGACCGGCTGATCCGGGGACGCTTCATCAGGGTTGACGACAAGCGCTCGACCCTGGTCCTGGCACTGCATCACATCGTGACCGACTGGTTCTCCTTCGACATCCTGCACAGGGAGTTCACCGCCGCCTACAAGACCGTGCGCGACGGCACCCCGCCGGTACTCGGCCGCCCGGAGATCCAGTACCCCGACTTCGCCTCGTGGCAGCGCGAGCTGGAGGAAGCCGGGGTGCTCGAAGCCCAGCTGGGCTTCTGGCGCGACTACTTGGGCACCCCTCCGCCCCCGCTGACCGTGGGGCCGCTCGGCGCGCCGCGCGGCCCGTTCGGCATCACCCGGCTCCCCTTCCACATCGACCTCGAAAGCGAGGCGGCGATCCGCGCGCTGGCCAGGGAGCGGGGCGCGACCGTCTACGGCGTCCTGATGACCGCCTTCGCGGTGCTCGCCCACCGGCTGAGCGGCCAGGACGACATGACGATCGGCACGCCCGTCGCCAACCGGGCGGCCAAGGGCCTGGAACGCGTCATCGGCTACGTCATGAACGAGGTTCCCACCCGCTGGCGCTTCGAGCCGGAGACGACCTTCGCCGACCTGCTGCGCCGCTTCACCGCCGACTTCCCGCGCCTGCTCGACAACGCCGACGTGCCCGTGGGGCGGATCGTCAGCGCGATCCGCCCCGAGCGGGTCGTCGGGCGTTCGCCGCTGTTCCAGTGGGTCTTCATGCACCTGACCCGTCAGGAGAGCGTGCGGATGCTGCAGGAGATCGCCGAGCCTGAGCGCGTGCAGACCGGCGGCGAACACGACGTGATGGGGATCGTGCGCGACACCGAGGACGGTCTCACGGGGGCGCTGGAGATCCGCACCGACCTCTACGATCCCGAGGCGGTCCGTGCCTGGGCCGACAGCTTCACCGTCCTGCTGGCCGACCTCGTGCGATCCCCCGACACGCCGATCTCCCACGCGGCGCTGCTGTCCGGAGAGACGCCCGGCGCAGCCGTCCCCCGGGAGCTGCCCGCCACCTCGCTGGCGGATCTGGCGGTACGGCAGGCGGCCCTCTCACCGGACGCCGTGGCGGTCGAGTCGGAGCAGGAGGCGGTGACCTACGCCGAGCTGATGGCGCGGGCCGACCGTCTGGCCGGGGCGCTGCGCGAGCGGGGCGCCGGCCCGGAGCGGATCGTCGCACTCGTCCTCGGCCGGTCGGTGGAGCTGGTGGTGGGCATCCTCGCGGTCCAGCGCGCCGGAGCCGCCTTCCTGCCCATCGATCCCGAATACCCGCAGGACCGGATCGCGTTCATCCTGCGGGACGCCACGCCGGTGGCCGTCGTGGCCGACCCGGCGACACCCCTGCCGGAGACGGGCATCTCACGGTTGTCGCCCCGCGACTCCGGCCAGGCCCCGTTCCCGCAGGCCTTCGAACCGCTGCAGGCCGCGCACGTCTACTACACCTCCGGATCCACCGGCACCCCCAAGGGCGTCGTGGCCTCGCACACCGGGCACGCGACGCTGGCCGTCTCCCTGGTCGAGCAGCTCCGGATCGACGCCTCCAGCCGGATACTGCAGCTGAGCGCCCCAACCTTCGACGTCCTGGTCGGCGAGCTGTGCATGGCCTTCGGCTCCGGCGGCACCCTCGTCGTCACCAGGCCCGGTCCCCTGACGGGCCGGGAGCTGGCGAAGGTGCTCGTGGAACGTGAGATCACCGGCACCTTCGTCTCACCGACGATCCTGGCCAGCGTGCCGCCGGGCGAGTATCCGGCGCTGCGTGTGATCGCCACCATCGGCGAGGTCTGCTCCGCCGAGCTGGTGAGGGCCTGGGCGAACAGCCGGCGCCGCTTCCACAACACCTACGGGCCGACCGAGGGCACGGTTCTGGCGACCCTGAGCACGGAGCAGCCCCAGGAGCTTCCGCCGATCGGCCTGCCGATGGACAACGTCGGGACCTACGTGCTGGACGCCCGGCTGCGCCCGGTGCCCGTGGGTGTGCCCGGCGAGCTCTACCTGACCGGGGGCCTTCTGGCGCGCGGCTACCTCAACCGGCCCGGGCTGACCGCCGAGCGTTTCGTGGCCTGCCCGTTCGAACCCGGCGCGCGCATGTACCGGACCGGGGACCTCGCGCGCCGACGGCCCGACGGACAGCTGGACTTCCTCGGCCGCACCGACGACCAGATGAAGGTGTCCGGCGTGCGCGTCGAGCCGGGCGAGATCGAGGCGGTCCTGTCCGCCCACCCCTCGGTGAGCGGAGCCGCCGTGGTCCTGCGGGACGGGCGCCTGATCGCCTACGTGGTGCCGCACGGCGAGCTCGACCAGGACGCGCTCATCGCCCACGCGGCGGCCCGGCTGCCGGTCCAGATGGTGCCCGGCGCCTTCGTCGAGCTGGCGAGCCTGCCTCTGACCCGCAGCGGCAAGCTTCACCGGGCCGCCCTGCCCGCGCCGCCGCGCCGGACCGAGTCCCGTGCCCCCGCCGGCGCCGTGGAGGCCCGGCTCTGCGAGCTGTTCGCCGAGTTCCTCGAGGTCGAGGACGTCGGCGTGCAGGACAGCTTCTTCGCCCTGGGCGGCGACAGCATCGCCGCCCTCCAACTCGTCTCCCGGGCCAGGGAGGAGGCGATCGTCTTCACCCCGAAGGACGTCTTCGTCGCCCGGACCCCGGCCAGGCTCGCCGCGCTCGCCAGGGCCACGAGCGAGGTGGCGACCGACTCGCCGGTCGGGCGCTTCCCCCTCACCCCGATCATGCACTGGTGGCGTGAACACCACGGCCCGCTGCACGCCTTCGCGTTGTCGGCCTTGCTGCCCGTACCCGCGGACGCCGACGCCGAGCGCATCGATCGAGCGCTCCAGACCTTGACCGAACGGCACGCGAGCCTGCGGATGCGGCTCGTCCGCCACTCCGGTGAGCACTGGGAACTCGAGGTCCCGGCGAGCACCGAGCCGGTGGGGCTCGGCGAGACCGCCCTGGATCCCGAGAAAGGCAGGATGCTCCAGGCCGTCTGGCGGAAGGAGGCAGGCAAGCTCCTCCTCACTGTGCACCACCTGGCCGTGGACGGCGTCTCCTGGCGCATCCTGGCCGCCGAGATGGCGGCGTTGCTGTCGGGAGCCGACATACCTCCTCCGCACGGGACCTCCGTGCAACGCTGGTCCACGCTGCTGCACGAGCAGGCGGTAAGCCCGGCGCGCCTGGCCGAGCTGCCCTTCTGGACCGGGATGGACACGGGCGAGGAGGCCAGGCTGATGCCCGGCGGGGCGAGCGGCGGCAGCCGTACCACCCTGACCAGGACTCTCTCGCCCGAGATCACCGAGGCGGTGCTCACCCGGCTGCCCACCGCCTACCGCTGCGGGCCGGACCACGTGCTGCTGGCCGCGCTGACCGCCGCGGCGGCCAGGTGGCGCGGCCACGGCAACGCCCTGCTGGTCGAACTGGAGGGCCACGGACGCGAGGAGCCAACCGGCGACGTGGACCTCTCCGCGACCGTCGGCTGGTTCACCGCGCAGTACCCGGTCCGGCTGGAGGCCGCGGAAGGGTTCTGGGACGGCGCGGCCGACGTCACGCTGAAGCAGGTCAAGGAGCAGCTACGGGCGGTTCCCGGCGGCGGGCTCGGCTACGGCATGTTGCGTTATCTCAACCCGGACACCGCACCACGGCTGGCCGCCTCGCCCGGGCCCGACCTGCGCTTCAACTACCTCGGGCGCTTCTCCGGCGACGACCTGGAACTGATCGGCATGACCGACGTGCCGATGGCCTACGCCGTGGAACTCGACGTGATCGCCGACGGGCCGCACCTGGTGGCCGGCTGGTCCTACGCCGGCATGCCGGCAGAGGAGGCCGAGACCCTGGCCGACCTGTGGTTCGAAGCGCTCGGCGTGCTCGCCCGGGAACAGGGGGGCGGCTCGACCAGCTCAGACTTCCCGCTGGTCGAGCTCTCGCAGGAACAGGTCGACGCGCTGGAGTCCGTGGTGGGATCCAGGCTGTCGGACATCCTGCCTCTCTCTCCCACCCAGGAGGGCATGCTCTACCGCGCGCTCCTGGTCGAGTCCGGGCCGGACGTCTACATGATGCAGGGCCGGTTCCAGATCGACGGGCCGGTGGACGTGGCGGCGCTCCGGCGGGCGGTCGACACCCTGGTGGAACGGCACGCCGGTCTGCGCGCCTGCTTCCGGTACAAGGCGGGGCTGCGCCGGCCGGTGCAACTGGTGCCGGAGCACGTGTCCGTCCCCTTCGTCGAGGTGGAGGGGAAGACGATGGAGGAGGTGATGGCGGCCGACCGGATCAGGCCCTTCGACGTCACCAGGCCACCGCTGCTCCGCGCCGCGCTGGTCGGCTCAGAACTGCTGCTGACCGTCCACCACCTCCTGATCGACGGCTGGTCGAAGCCCCTCCTGGCCCGCGAGCTCATCGCGCTGTACGAGGGCGAGACGCTGCCGCCCGCCCCCCAGTTCCGCGATTACCTGGCCTGGCTCCGCGCCCAGGAGTCGGACAAGGCCACGGCCGCCTGGGAACCGGTCCTGGCGGGGCTGCCCGGTCCCACCCGCCTGCATCCGGACGCCCTCGACAGCGTGATCCCGCATACGCTCGACCTCGAACTCACCGAAGAGCTGAGCCGGCGGCTGCGCGAGCGGGCCCGCGCGGTCGACGTCACGCTCTACATCCTCGCCCAGGCCGCCTGGGCCATGGTCCTCGCCCAGATGACCGGCCAGGACGACGTCGTCTTCGGCACCATCGTCTCCGGCCGCCCGCCCGAGATCCCCGGAATCGAGTCGATGATCGGCCTGTTCATCAACGCGCTGCCCGTACGGGTCAGGCTCGGCGACAACCTCCTGGCCCGCCTGCAGGACGAGCAGGCCCGGCTGGCCGCCCACCAGTACGTGCGCCTGGCCGACCTGCAACGGCTGTCCGGGCATCGCGACCTGTTCGACACCGCGCTGGGCTTCGAGAACTATCCCCGCGACGGCCTGGACCGTCCCGGGCGCCTGCGGCTGGCCGAGGTCTGGGACTCCTCGCACTACCCGCTGGCCGTCATGATCGATCCGGCTGACCGGCTGTACATACGGCTGGCCTACCGGCCCGACTGCCGCACCCGCACCGAGGCCGCGCTGATCATGGGACGCCTCGTGCGCGCCTTCGAACAGCTGGCAGACGGGGCCGAGTAGGTGAGCCCGCCTCCTACCCGCGGGCGGCACCGCTCCCGGTGGAGTGGAACGACGTCGTCGCCCTACGGTTCGCCGAACGGCGCGCGCGGACGCCGCGGGCCGCGGCGACGATCATCACAGCCCTCGCCCCGAACCCACGGGAGTTGCGATGCGTTACGAATTCCCCGTCTCCCCCACCCAGGCCAGGCTGCTGGTGCTGGATCGCATGCACCCGGGCACGGCCCAGTACAACGTGCCGGTCGCCTTCGCCGTCCACGGCCCCTTCGACGTCGAAGCCTTCCGCCGGGCGCTGGAGACGCTGGTGGCCAGACACGAGTCGTTGCGGACGGTCTTCCGCGTCCGCGACGGCGAGTACGTCCAAGTGGTCTGTGACTCCGCCGAACTCGCCTTCGACAGCGTGGCGCGGCTCGACCTGAGAGCGGAGGCCGCCCGGCCCTTCGACGTGGAGCGAGGACCGCTGCTGCGGTGCGTGGTCCACACCGTCTCGGCGGACCTGCACCGCGTTCTGCTCGTCGCCCACCACCTGATCTGCGACGGCTGGTCACTGCAGATCCTCCTGGACGAGCTGACCGCGGCCTACGGCGGAGCCGAACTGGAACCCCTGGAGCTGCAGTACCCCGGCTACGCGGCCTGGCGCCGTGAACACCCCGCCAAGGAGGCGGTCTCCTACTGGGCCAACAGCCTGTCCGGCGCACCGCACACCCTGGCCCTGCCGACCGACCGGCCCCGCCCGCCGGTACAGGGCACCGCCGGTGGCGTCGAACGCCTCCCTCTGCCTTCCGACACACCGCACCGCCTCGCCAAGCTGGCCCGCGACCGCGGAACCACCTCCTTCACCGTGTTCTTCTCCGCCTTCGCCGCCTTCCTCGGCCGCGTCACCGGCCAGCGGGACCTGGTGATCGGCGTACCTGTCTCCGGCCGCGACCACCCCTCCGTCCAGGGCGTGGTGGGCCTGCTGACCAACACCCTGGCCGTCCGGGCCGACCTCACCGGCGACCCCACCTTCGGGGAGCTGGTCGATCGGCTGCACGACCGCCTGCTCGACGGCCGCCTGCACCACGACGCGCCCCTGGAAGCCGTCGTCGAAGCGGTGGTGCCCGAACGACAGCTCAGCCACGACCCGCTGGTCCAGGTGATGTTCTCCTACTACGGCGACGCCGCACTGACCCTGCGGCTACCCGGCACACGGGTGGAACGCATCGAGCTGATACTGGACGACGCCAAGTTCGACCTGCTGCTCTACGTCGAACGGTGGGACGAGGAACTCCTTGGGCATGTCGTCTACCGAAGCGACCTGCTCGACGCGGCGACCGTCGAACACTGGGCCCGGAGCCTGCGGGTGATGCTCGAAGGACTGCTGGAGTGCCCCGACCTGCCGATCAGCCGGATCGGCCTGCTCAACGCCGAGCAGCTCGCCCTGGCGACCCGCTTTCCGGCCGTCCCCGCGGCCCCCTCGTCGCCGCTCGTACCGGATCTCATCGCCGCGACAGCCGCGGAGCGGCCCGATTCCGTCGCGGTGACGTACGGCGAAGCCACCCTGACCTATCGCGAGCTCCTGCGACGGGCGGACGACCTGGCCGCCCGGCTGCGCAGGGCGGGGGTAGGACCGGAGGTCCCCGTGGGCCTGCTCCTGCCGAGATCACTGGAAATGGCCGTCTCCGCGCTGGCCGTACTGAGAGCCGGCGGCGCCTACGTTCCGCTCGACCCCGGTCACCCACCCACCCGCCTGGCCACCATGGTCTCCGACATCCGTGTCCACCTGCTCGTCACCGACGACGGCACCCGCGCGCTCGCCCGTCGACTGAACGTGCCGGTACTCGACGAGATCGGCCCGCTGGAGCCGCCCCCCGGCCCGCCGAAGCCGGGCAACCTCGCATATGTCCTGTTCACCTCCGGCTCCACCGGAGCCCCCAAGGGAGTGGCCGTGGAGCACGGCGCTCTGCTCAACCTGGTGACGGCCGTACGCGAGCAGTTCCCCGTCACCCGTGACGACAGGGTCCTGCAGTACGTCAACTTCGGCTTCGACGTGGCGGTCTCCGACCTTCTCTTCACCTGGGTGGCGGGCGCCGAACTGCACATCCCCCACGAATACGAACGTCTCGGCGAGGACCTGCTCGCACGGCTCCAGGACTCGCGCATCACCTACGCGTTCCTGCCCCCCGCGGCCGCGATGTCCATGCCCCCGCACGAACTGCCGGACCTGCGCACCCTGGCCGTCGGCGGCGAGACGGTTCCGCCGGAACTGGTCAGGCGCTGGTGGGCACCGCACCGGCGGATCGTGAACGCCTACGGACCGAGCGAGACCACCGTCTATTCGACCCTCGCCGACCTGGAACCCGGCGGACCGGTGGTGCTCGGCCGTCCGGTCGCCGGGGTTCGCGCCTACGTGCTGGACGAACGGCTACGCCCGGTCCCGGTAGGAGTGACCGGGGAGATCTACGTGGCCGGAGCCGGGCTCGCCCGAGGTTACGCCGAGCGGCCGGGACTGACAGCCGAGCGATTCGTCGCAGCCCCGTACGGCCCACCCGGCTCACGCATGTACCGGACCGGAGATCTGGGCCGCTACGACGCCGACGGGGTGCTGTCGTATCTGGGCCGGACCGACACCCAGGTCAAGATCCGAGGATTCCGCATCGAACTGGGCGAGATCGAGAGCCTGCTCGCGACGCACCCCCTGGTCTCCGTCGCCGCCGCCCGCGTCGTCGGCGAGGAGGACGAACGACGGCTGGCCGCCTACGCCGTCGCCCCGGGAGCCGACCCCGCCGCCCTACGGGCCTGGCTGGCGGAACACCTGCCCGGCTACATGATGCCCGACACCGTCACACTCGTGGACGAGCTGCCGGTCAACCGCTCCGGCAAGGTGGACCGGACCAGGCTGCCGGAGCCGCTCGCCGTACACCGTGGTCCCACCGAACCCCACCACACCCCGTCCGGCGCGACCGAGGAACTGATCGCCGGAATCTGGAGCCGGGTACTGGGCGTGGAACACATCGGAACACACGACAACTTCTTCGACGTGGGCGGCACCTCGATCCGGCTGCTGACCGTCCTGGCGGCCCTGCACGACCAAGGCCACGACGAACTGGCCCTGGTCGAACTGTTCCGGCACCCCACCGTCGCCACCCTCGCTGCCCGGCTCGACGGCACCACGCGACCCCACCACGACCAGGCCCGGCGACACGGAGCGGACAGGCGGACGCGCCTGGCGGCGAGAACAAGGAGGAGATCGTGACTGATGCGGCGGTGGCCATCATCGGAATGAGCGGCCGTTTCCCAGGCGCCTCCGACCTCGCCGCTTTCTGGGCCAACCTATGCGACGGGGTCTGCTCGATCACCGACTTCAGCGAGGAGGAGCTTCGCGACGCCGGAGTCGGCGAGGAGGAACTGCGCAACCCGGCCTACGTGCCGTCGAAGGGTTACCTCGCCGGCGCCGACCGGTTCGAAGCGGAACTGTTCGGCTTCAATCCCGCCGAGGCGGTCGCACTCGACCCCCAGCACCGCCAGCTGCTGGAGACGGCGTGGAGCGCGCTGGAGGACGCGGGCCACGACCCGCGCAGACCGCCCCGGCGCACCGGCGTCTACGTGGGCGGCGGGCTGAGCGAGCACATGATCGCCGCCCACGCCGATCCCGGCCTGGCCGCGCGGTACGGCGCCATGCACCTGCGTGTCATGACCGACCGCGAGTTCCTCGCCGGATGGATCTCCTACCGCCTGGGACTGGACGGCCCCAGCCTCACCGTGCAGACGGCCTGCGCCACCTCGCTGACCGCGGTCCACCTGGCCGCACAGGCACTGTTGCTGGGCGAATGCGACACCGCGCTCGCCGGGGGCGTCTCGATCGACTCCGTCCGCAGGCGCGGCTACCTCTACCGGTCCGGTGGCATCTTCTCCCCCGACGGCCGGTGCCGCCCGTTCGACGAGAAGGCGGCCGGCACGGTCCCCGGCAACGGCGTCGGCCTGGTGGTACTCAGGCGGCTGGAAGACGCCGCAGCCGACGGCGATCCGATCCGCGCGGTCATCCGCGGCTCCGCGATCACCAACGACGGCTCGGCCAAGGTCGGCTTCACCGCGCCCAGCGTCGACCGGCAGGCCGCCGCCATCGTCGAGGCGTGGGCGGCCGCGGGACTCGACCCCGCGCAGGCGCACTACCTGGAGACCCATGGCACCGCCACCGAGCTGGGTGACCGCATCGAGATCGCCTCCGCCTCCGCCGCCTTCGCCGGGGCCGGCCACTGCCTGATCGGCTCGGTCAAGTCCAACCTCGGCCACCTGGACACCGCCGCCGGAGTCGCGGGCCTGATCAAGACAGTGCTCATGCTGGAGAACCGGACCCTGGTGCCCTCGGCGAACGTCATCCGCCCGCACCCCGACCTCCGCCTCCAGGCTTCCCCCTTCGACCTGGTCACCGCCGTCTCCCCCTGGACGTCCTCGCGGGGGACCCGGCGGGCCGGGATCACCTCCGTCGGCATCGGTGGCACCAACGTGCACGTGGCGGTCGAGGAGTGGGCCGGGGGTCGCCCCGCCATTCGCACACGCGTCTTCGCCGGGGCCTCTTACGGAGCCTTCTCCCTGGCCGCGCTCACCTCTGTGCCCTCCTCTGCGCCCGCCCTGGCGAACACCGGTCACCTGCAGGACGCGGTGACCGGACTGCTGTCCGTCACGCTCGGGCTGACCAGGGCCGAGGACCTGGACAAGACCTATCTCGCCGTCGGCGGCGACTCGCTCACCGCCGTCTTCCTCATCGGCCGTATGCGCGACGACTTCGACCTCGACGTCCCTGTCACGCTCTTTCTGGAGAAGCTGACCCTGCGCGAGATCGCAGAGCGGATCGTGCGGCCGGAGGAGAACCTGCTGACCTCTTTGCTGGACGAGTTGGAGGGCTGAGCCGCGGGGCCCCGTTCGAGCGGGACGGTGTGAGGACGGGCGGCGGGCGGAGGAGTCTCTCCGGCCCACGGCCGCGCCACGGCATGGCCGCACCCGGCGGAAACGGATGTCCTGTCGGGTGCGGCTTCCGTGTTCTCACAGGCGGCAGGCTCTACCGCCGGTTTCCGTACCGATCCTTCCGCGCGCCCGCGGCCGGAACAGGGCCGCCTTCACCGCTCGTGCCGGTCGGCGGCCGAGCGTCGCCGAACTAGCGGATGCGGTAGGCGCTGACCCAGCCGCCGATCGAGTTGTAGCCGCTGCCGTCGACGACGATCGCTCCACCGGTGCAGTCGTAGTTGTCCCACAGCTCCACCAGGCGGCTGCTCTCGGTACGGGCGGAACGGATGTTGTCGTTCCAGCCGGCGCCGACGTAGTAGCACTGACCGGGGTCTCCGTTGAGCCAGGCGTCCGGGCCCGAGAAGCCCGTGGAGGAGTAGACGTGGATGCCGGTGACCAGTGACGCCTGGCGGGCGGTATCGGTGGAGGCCTGGGCCGAACCGGTCGCCAGCACAGGCGCCAGCATGACCGCGGCACCGACGGCGCCGAGAAGCCTCAGTTTGATGGACTTCATTCGCTGTGACATGGATAGTTCCCCTTTACTACCGTTGTCCAACTATCTGATAGTTCGTTGATAACAGAGATCCGGTTGGCGGTTCACCCCTCGAATCCGTGCCATCTGACTGGCTTTGTCGAGACACATGACTCACATTGACAACGCCGCCCCACGGCGGCACGGCGTGAGCCGGGAACGTTCGGGGCGGGCTCTGGGTCCACCTCGCGGAGGCTCTGGAGGCGGGTCGCGGTGGGCTACCGCGCGTCGTGCGGGCGGGGGTGCGGGGGGCGGTGGTGCTCGGCGAGGACGGTGAGCAGCCGGGCGAGCTCCTCCCGCTGGCCGGGAGTGAGGGGGGCGAGGAGTTCGCGCTGGGCGTCGGCGATGAGCGTGTCGAGGTGTTCCAGGCGGCGGCGGCCGACGGGGGTGAGGGTGATGACGTTGCGGCGGCGGTCGGCGGGGTCGGGTTCGCGGCGGACGTATTCGGTGTCCGCCAGCTCGTTGAGGACGGCGACCATGTCACTGCGGTAGATGCCGGTGCGGCGGCTGAGTTCGGCCTGGCTGGCGGAGCCGGCCTCGGCGAGCGCGACCAGCACGGCGAAGTGCCATTTGTGAGCGCCTTCCGCGGACAGGCGCTCACTGACAAGCCGGTCGGCGACGATCGCGGCCCCGGCGAGCAGGCGGCTGGGGATGGCGCGCAGTCGGGCCGGGGTCGGTTCGGGGATCGTGCCCACGGGATTCCTCCGCTTCTTGCGTTAGTTTCACTAACAGTCTACCTTCGTTAGTGTCACTAACGTTTGATCCTCCCGGAGTGAAGACCGTGATCAAGCCATTCCGCATCGACATCCCCCAGGCCGACCTCGACGACCTGGCCGACCGTCTCTCCCGCACCCGCTGGCCCAACGAGGTCGCCGACGCCGGGTGGGACTACGGCTTCCCGCTGGCCCGGCTGAAGGAACTCGCCGAGTACTGGCGCACCGGGTACGACTGGCGTGCGCATGAAGCCAGGCTCAACGAGCTTCCGCACTTCACCACCGAGATCGACGGCCAGAACATCCACTTCGTCCATGTGCGCTCGGCGAAGCCGGACGCACTCGCGCTGATCCTCACCCATGGCTGGCCCGGCTCGTTCCTGGAGTTCCTCGACGTGATCGAGCCACTGTCGCGCGACTTCCACCTGGTGATCCCGTCCATTCCGGGCTACGGCTTCTCCGGGCCGACCCACCGGCGCGGCTGGGACATCGTCCACGTCGCACAGGCCTGGGCCGAACTGATGCGCCGTCTCGGCTACGAGCGTTACGGCGCGCAGGGCGGCGACTTCGGTTCGGGCATCTCCATGGCGCTCGGCGCGGTGGCACCCGATCGGGTCGTCGGGGTGCACGTCAACTATCTGCCCACCCGGCCGGACCCGGACGCCGACGTCGAACTGTCGAAGACGGACGAGGCCCGGCTGGACAAGGTCCGGCAGCTCATGGCCAACCGCCCGCCGTACCAGGCGCTGCAGGCCACCACTCCGCAGACCATCGGTTACGCGCTGACCGACTCGCCCGTCGGCCAGCTGGCCTGGATCGCCGAACGCTTCGCGCAGTGGACCGACCCCCGCTCGACGATCAGCGACGAGCGGATGCTCACCGACATCTCCCTGTACTGGCTGACCGCCACCGCGGCCTCCTCGGCACGGCTTCACCGCGAGGCTCCACGACGGACCGAGCCGTGCCCGGTGCCGGTCGGCGTGGCGGTGTTCGCGCACGACATCACGCAGTCGGTACGGCCACTGGCCGAACGGCTGTACGACATCAGGCACTGGTCGGAGTTCGAGCGTGGCGGCCATTTCGCCGCGATGGAGGTGCCGGAGTCACTGGCGCGGGACATCCGGGAGTTCTTCCTCACCCACGTCGAGGGCGACCGGCGGGAACACAGGCCGTAGTCGGCTTTGCCCAGGCCCGCAGGCCGCGGCCGATCAGGTTCTACGCGAGATGACCATGATGTATTCGCAGGGGGCGTTCGTTCGGTTGGCGAAGCCGTGGTCCGCGTCGGCCTGGAAGAACAGGGAGTCGCCGGTGCTCAGGGTCTCGCTGACCCCGCCGATCGCGACGGTGAGGGTGCCTTCGAGCACCACGAGTTGTTTCTCCGTACCCGGCGGATACGCGGGCAGCAGTCCGGTGGAGACCCGCGCGGGGAGGTGGTGGACGATCATCTCGGCTCCTCCCGCGCCCGGGGCCGCCGACACCATGTGCCGTTCGAAGCCGGTCTCCGGGTCGCGGAAGACAGGGCGATCGTTCTTGCGCATGACAATGGCCACACCGGGCGCGGCGGCGGCCGGCGCGCCGATCAGGTCCGAGAGCGACGCGTCGAGCGCGTGGGCGATCCTGGACGCGACGCCGATCGTCGGGCTCTTCTCGCCGCGTTCGACCTTGGACAGCATCGCCCGGCTGACCGACGACTGTGTGGACAGCTGCTCCAGCGTCAGGCCCGCCTCCTCCCGGAGTCGCCGCACGTTACCGCCGAACGCGCCGGCCAGGTCGTCACCGTGCTGTCGTTCGGCCGCGTTTCCGTCTTGCTCGACCATCGTGCTCCTCGATCGATGGGGATCTCGACGCCCAGTGTATGGTTTCTTCTAAAGGAGACATTGTCTTCTATTGAAGATTCACGCCCAGCATGATGGAGATTCCATGCGTTTGATCTCAAGTGGCCGGCACCATGCCACGTTCGAACTCGGCGACCTGCGGGTGACCTCGTTGCGAGACGGGTACATCGACATGCCGCCGACGCGGCTCCGCGACGAGGACGGGTGCGCGCTCGACGAACTTCCGGCCACCGTCCCTCTGGTCGGCGACAACCTGCGGCTGTCGGTCAACGCCTTCTTCGTCACCGACGGCACACGGTCGGTTCTCGTCGACACCGGCGCGTCCAACGTCTGGCACGTCCCAGGCATGGGATTGATCTATGACGCGCTCGACGAGGCGGGAATCGACCGCGCGCACGTCACCGACGTGGCCATCACCCACAATCACGAAGACCACGTGAGCGGTCTGATCGCGCCGGACGGTTCGGAGGCGTTCGCCAAGCTTGAGCGTGTGTGGATCGGCGCGGGTGACACCTCGGTGTTCACCGGGCGGCTCGAGCCGATCCGCGACCGGGTCGTACCCGTGTCGGAGAAGGTCGCGATCAACGGCTGGGTCACCGCGATCCCGACACCGGGCCACACGCCCGGTCACACCGTCTACGACGTCAGGGGCGGCACCGGCCACCTTCTCGTCTGGGGTGACACCGTTCACGTCCCCACGCTCCAGTTCGAGCAGCCGAACGTTTCCTGGGAGTTCGACGGCGACCAGTCCCAGGCCCGTGCCGCGCGAGCGGCCCTTCTCGAACGACTGACCCGGCCAAACCACTTCGTGGCCGGCGCCCACCTCGACTCACCCGGCATCGCCCGCGTAGCCGCCTCCGGTGACGGTTACGCGCTGGAGTACCTCGCACCACCGATCGGCTGATCGAGCCCGCCGGGCGCTCATCGGGCGTGAGCGGTGTTCTCCCGCGCCGCGCCGGTGGGGAGGATCAGGGAGATCAGGGCGCCGGTGAGGATGGGGGCACCGTGCTCGTCTCCGATGAGGGCGAGCACGACCGCGCCCGCCAGGAGCGCGGCGGCGGCGATCCTGGGCCTACGGGGCAGTCCGGAGTGGCCGCGCACCACCCAGACGGCCAGTCCGCCGAGCAGGCCCGCGACGGCGACGGACGAGCCTGCGCTGTAGTCGCCCACGGCGTAGCTGTAGACCTCCCCGGCCAGGGCTCCTCCCAGGTAGAGCAGCAGCCAGCGGGCCCGGCCGTACACCCGCTCGGCGTATGTGCCGAGGAGGAGCAGCGCGACCCCGTTGAAGAGGATCTGGTACCAGCCTTCCGGGTTGACCAGGATGGGGCTGAGCAGCCGCCACCACTGACCGTCCAGCAGGCCGGGGCTCCTGGCCAGCAGCGCGGACAGGCCGGGAAGAAGCAGGCCCGCGGTGGTGGTCACGGCGGTTACGGCGAAGGTCGTCCAGGTCAGCCAGGGCTTGCTCATGCGTTCACCTGTTCAGCGGGGAGGGAGGGAGCGGCGGGTTCGCGCAGCCGTACGGCGAAGGGGGCGCCATGATGGCCGCGACGATCGCGAACACGACGTTGGCCGGGAAACGAACGAGATCAACGCGCCGTTCCTGGCCGTGGGCGCCGGTGCCGCCGAACGGGCCGGGGAGTCTTCCGGTCCCGTGCCGCGCTCGCGCCACGGCAGTAAATCTACACCAGGTCTACTTTTTAACCAAGAGGAAAATTACACCTGGTATCCTTTGCGGCGTGAGTGACGAACTCGGCCTGCGTGAACGCAAGAAGCTCCAGACCCGGCGATCCATCTGGCGAATCGCGATCAAGATGTTCGTGGAGCGGGGGTTCGACCAGGTGTCGGTCGCGGAGATCGCCGAAGCCGCCCAGGTGTCCAAGAAGACCGTCTTCAACTACTTCCCCACCAAGGAGGCCCTGGTCCTGGCGCCGCTGGAGGAACATGTCGACGAGGCCGCCCGTGTCGTCCGTGACCGTGCGGACGGGGAGTCGGCGGTTCGGGCCCTGCGGCGCCATTTCCTGGCGGCCCTGGCCGCTCGCGACGCGGCCACCGGTCTGAGCGACGACCCCCAGGTGATCGCCGTGCAGAGGCTCACCCACTCCACGCCCGCGCTCCTGCAGCACCTGTACCACTTCCTGGTGCGCGGCCAGGAGCTGCTGGCCGAGGAACTCGCCGCCCAGGACGGGCGGACGGACCTGATCGCCCGCGTCGCCGCCGCGCAGATGCTCGGCACCCGTAACGCCCTGATGTCGGAGAACATCCGGCGGCTGCTGGAGGGCGAGACGGCCGACGCCGTCTACCCCGACGCGGTCGTCAACGCCGAACAGGCCTTCCACCTGCTCGAACACGGCCTGGGCGACTACCGCACGCGGTAGGACCCGCCCGGCGAGAGGCGCACGAACCCGCCGGGCCCGACCTCACCAGCCGTTGAGCACCTCGCGACCCTGCAGGATCGCGAGGTCGAGCAGGCCGGGGAAGCGGGCGTCCAGGTCGTCGCGGCGCAGCCGGTTCAGCCGCCGTGTCCCCTCGTCCCTCTGGCGGATCACGCCCGCCTCCCGCAGGACCTTGAAGTGGCCGCTCCGGGTGGACCTGCTGACCGGCACCGCGAGCGTCGTGCACATCAGCTCGCCGTCAGGTTCGACGTCGGCGAGCTGGGCGACGATGGCCAGTCGCAGTGGGTCGCTCAGGGCCGCCAGCACCGCGGTGAACCGGAGCTGGTCGGAGTCGGGGTGGACGAGTTCGGTCGCGGTACGGCTTGCCATGCCTCCAGGATAGCGACATGTTCGGCATTCTCGAACATGTGTTATGTTCGGCAAATCCGAACATGATGGTGTGGAGGAACAGATGTCTCTTGATCACCTCACCGCCGCGAGCCATGGCCGTCCACCACGCCGTGACCCCCGCCGGGAAAGGTCCGCCCCGCAGGACACGAGTCCCGCAGGACGATGGAGATTCTGGGGTACGGCGTACACGTTGCTCATCCTGCTGGCCGGAACGAACCTGCCGACCCCCCTGTATCGGGGCTACCAGGCGAGCTTCGGCTTCTCCCCGTTGGTCGTCACATTGATCTTCGCCACGTATGTGGCCGTGTTGATTCCCTCCCTGCTGCTGGCCGGTCCGCTGTCCGACCTGCTCGGCCGCCGCACCGTGCTGCTGTCGGCGGTGGCGCTGGCCGCGCTGGGAGCGTTGCTCTTCGCCCTGGCCACGAGCACCGGATGGCTGTTCGCCGCCCGTGCCCTGCAGGGTCTGGCGCTCGGCGTGGCCTCGGGACCGCTGACCGCGACGCTGACGGAGCTCGAACCGGACGGTGACCGCCGCAGGGCCGCGCTGGTGTCCACCGTGGCCACCGTCGGAGGGCTCGGCCTGGGCCCCGTGCTGGCCGGGCTGCTCGCCCAGTACGCCCCCGCGCCGCACGTCCTGCCGTTCGCTGTGGAGATCGTCCTGCTGGTTCCCGCGGTGGTGACGATGGCCGCGCTGCCGGTCATGGCTTCGGGCATCCGGCGCGGACCCCGCCTCCCCGAGATCCCCGCCTCGGTGCGTTCCATCTTCGTGACCAGCGGTACGGCGAGCTTCCTCGCGTTCAGCGTGATGGGGCTCTCCCTCGCCCTCGTCCCCACCTATGTCGCCACCCTCTCCGGCAGCGGGAACCTGTTCCTGGCCGGTGCGGCGGTGGCGTTGGCGCTGCTGTGCTCCGCGCTCGCCCAGCTTCTCGGGTACGGCAGGCAGGCCCGCGACCTGGAGCTGGCCGGCCTGCCCCTCCTGGCCACCGGACTGGTGCTGCTGGCCCTCGCCGGTGGCCTGTCCTCGCTGCCGCTGCTGCTCCTGGCGGCGGCGACCGGCGGCACCGGCCAGGGGCTCACGTTCCTCGGCGGCATCACCGCGGTCAACCAGGCGGCTCCCGCCGACCACCGCGCCGACGTGCTGTCCGCCTTCTACGTGATCATCTACCTCGGCGTCGGGACGCCGGTCATCGGGGTCGGCTTCCTCGCCACGGTCGCCGGGCTTCTCTTCGCCGTGCAGTGCTTCGCCGCCGTGGTCGCCCTGGCCTGCGTGGTGATGCTGATCGTCCTCGCCCTACGACGTCACCGCTCCCCCACCGCCGGCTGACGCGGGCCGTACGGTCAACCCAGGACGAACGGAAGCCGCGCCGCCAGTTCCCCCAGCTCGTCCTTCTCCCCGTCGGTCGGAACACGCCGCCCGGTGCCGACCAGCAGCGCGTCCTCGTCGGAGAACGAGGCGGGGAACGCGGCTCCGGCGATCTTCTCCAGCATCTCGCGGGTCCTGGCGAGCCCCTCGGCGGGAGGTCCCGCCACGTGCGGGAGGTGCGCCACCAGGTCGAGGTGGTGCAGCGTCCACTCCAGCACGTACGCGGAGAGGTAGTCGCCCGCGGTGAGGACCTGGCCCTGGGTACCGACCCGCCGGTCCGGGTCGGCGAGCTCGGCGGCGCGACCCGCGGCTGAGCCGACGTCGTCGAGATGGAACTTGAGCAGCTCGGGCTCCTGGTAGGCGGCGGCCAGCCGCACGATCAGCGCGTCGAGCGGGTCGTCACCGCTCGGGGGTTCCGTGGCGACGTTCCAGTAGGTCACCGCGTCGCGGGTCGGCTCCGAGTCCACGGGGGTCACGAGGGTGATCAGGACATCCTGGGCGTCGATGACCAGGTGGCACACCAGATCCTGTACGAGCCAGCCCGCGCAACCGGACGGCCGCGCGAAGTCCTCGTCGGGAAGCCCGGCGACCGCCGTGCGTAACGCGTTCCAGGTACGAGAGAAGAGATCCACTTCGGCACGGTAAGACGACGCGACGGCGTGAGGCAACCACATATCGGACGGCCGCGCGAACGCGGCGGCACGGTCACCGGTAGGTGGCGAAGAACGCGCGGATGTCGTCGGCGAGCACCTGCGGTTCCTCCTGCGCGGCGTGGTGGCCGCCCTTGGCGTACTCGTTCCAGCGCACGACGGCGCCGTGGTCGCGTTCGGCGAGCGGGCGGATCGAAGGGAAGAAGTCGTCGGCGAAGCAGGCCACGCCCAGAGGGAAGGACGACCGCTCGGCGGGCGGTCTGCGCCCGTGATAGCCGACCATGGCCGAGCTGCCCGCGCTGTCGGTCAGCCAGTGGATCGTGGCGTTGGTGAGGATGTAGTCGTCGCTCACCCCTTCGCCGAAGAGCTGCAGGTTCCAGGCCAGCTGCCCGGCCGGAGAGTCGGCGAGCGCGTGCGCGAGGGTCTGCGGCCGGGTGGCCTGGAGGGTCAGATAGGCGCTTCCCCCGGCCATGAAGCGTTCCAGGGCGGCGAGTCTCTCTTGATCGTCCGGCCCCAGCGCGGCCCGCTCGGCCGGGTCGCCGGAGGGTAGCGAGAAGACCTGGGTGACGTGCACTCCGGCGACGCGAGACCGGTCCAGGCGTCCCAGTTCGATGGACACCAGAGAGCCGACGTCATTGCCGTGCACGCCGTAGCGCTCGTATCCGAGCCCGCGCATCAGTTCCGCCCACGCCGCGGCGACCCGGCGGCGGTCCCAGCCGGGCTCCCCCGGCGCGCCGGAGAACCCGAAGCCGGGCACCGAGGGGATGACCAGGTGGAAGGTGTCGCTCAGCCGCTCGATCAGCGGTAGGTACTCCACGACCGACATGGGCCAGCCGTGGGTGAGGATGAGCGGAAGGGCGTCCGGCCGGGACGAGCGTATGTGCAGGAAGTGCACGTCGAGACCGTCGATCTTGGTCGTGAACTGCGGATGAGCGTTGATCCGCCGCTCCCAGAGACGCCAGTCGTAGCCGTCGCGCCAGTACTCGACCAGCCGTCGCACGCGTTCGACGGGCACGCCGAGCCCGTCACCGGGCAGGGAACGGGTGAAACGTGTCCTGACCAGACGGTCGGTCAGCTCGTCCAGGCTCGCTTGGGGAATCTCCACACGGAAGGGGCGTGTCATGACCGGGCCGCCTTGTCCAGCACCCGGGCCAGCTCGACCGGCCTGGTGATCATCGGCCAGTGTCCGGAGTCCAGGACGACCATGTCGTGGTCCGGAAGGTCCGGCGGGTCGCCCGGGTCACCCGCGCAGGCGATGTAGGTACGCGGCAGTTTCCGCACCGCGCCGAGGTCGTCCGGCGCCGGGTCCTGGTAGGTGCCGACCGGCTGGCCGACACCGCGGGCGCGCAGCCACGCGAAGTCCTCGGCGGTGAGTCCGTGGTCGCCGAAGTTGGCGTCGATGATCTCGTCGCTCATCACGGGGACCCGCCCGTCCTGGACGGTCTCCATGATGGCCTCGACGATGAAGGCGGGGGTGATGTCGAACAGGCTTCTGCCCGGTTCCGGCAGGGAGGCGGCGACGTAGACCACCCGGGCGATCCGGTCGGGGATCGCGTTGGCGGCGATCGTGGCCGGGGCTCCGCTGTAGGAATGCGCCACGAGCACCACCTCCCTCAGGCCGGCGTACTCGATCGCGGCCGTGATGTCACGGGTGTGTGTGGCGAGTGTCGTGCCCGGTGAGCCCAGGTGGGCGCGGTCGCCGAAGCCGGTGAGCGTCAGCGGGTGCACCTGGTGGCCGTGGGCGGTCAGCAACGGCGTGACCCGCTCCCAGGCCCACGCGCCGAGGAACGAACCGCCGACAAGGACGATGGTCGACACCTGGTCGACTCCTTTCGATCGATCTCCTGTGGCGCAACGCTAGGACGGATTGTGGACGCTTTCTGCCCTCATTAGGATCGGGATCATGTCCCGTCCGGCGACCCGTGTCCTGGCCCTGCTGGAGATCCTCCAGGACCGCGGCCTGGTGTCCGCCGACGAACTGGCCCGGCGCCTGGACGTCGACGCCCGCGCCGTCCGCCGGTACGTCACGGCCCTGCGCGACATGGACATCCCCGTCGAGTCGGTCCGCGGCCGTTACGGCGGCTACCGGCTCGCGCACGGCGTGCGCCTGCCGCCCCTGATGCTCTCCGACGACGAGGCGGTGGCCGTCGCCGCCGCGCTGGCCACCGGCAGGCACGAACCGGTGGGCGAGCCGGGCCCGGCCGACCGGGTGCTGGTCAAGCTCAACCGCGTCCTGCCCACCGCGCTACGTCGGCGTGTCACCGCGCTGGTCTCCTCGACCTCCGCGACGACGGGCCCGCTGACCCCGGAACCGCACCTGGTCCTGACGCTGGCCGCGGCCGTCCACGCGTGTCACACCGTACGGATCGAGCACACCCGCGGCACGCGTGAGGTGGACCCCTACGGGCTCGTCGTGCACGGGCGCCGCTGGTATCTGGTCGGGCACGACCACCTGCGCGACGCCATCCGCATGTACCGCCTGGACAGGATCGGCGCAGCCGCGGAACTACCCGCCCGGTTCACCCCTCCCGAGGGGTTCGACCCCATCGACCACGTCATGCGGACGATGACGCTCGGGGCCTGGACCCACCGCACCGAGGTGTGGCTGGACACCGACCTGGAGACCGCACGCGACCGGCTGCCCGCCCCCTTCGGCGACCTGTATCCCTGCCCGGAGGGCGGTGTGCTCCTGGTCAGCGGCGCCGAGGACCTGAGGGTCATGGCGCGCGTCCTGACGGGCCTGCCCTGGTCCTTCACCGTCAGGAACCCGCCCGCCCTGATCACGGCGCTCACCGAGCACGTCGCCTCTCTCACCCAGGCGGTGGCCCGCTCCCGGTCATAGAGGCCACGGCCCCGTACGGCATGCGCCGGTCGGTCGGCGGACGAGAGCGGCATCGGTGAGCCGCTCAGGCCGGGGTGTCAGCGGCTCTCGACGGCCATCCGCAGGCCCAGGGCGATGAGGATCGTGCCACTGACCGCTTCCAGCCCGCGCCGGATCGCCGGGCGGCGGAACCACGCCCCGGCCCGTCCGACCACGGCCGCCAGCGCCAGATACAGGACGATCTCGATGGCCACCTGGACCGCGGCGAGCAGCGAGGTCGTGGCGAACAGCGGCCGGTCGGCGGGTACGAACTGGGGATAGAAAGCGATCATGAAGGCGGCGATCTTCGGGTTGGCCAGCATCACGACCGCCCCCTCACCGAACGCCTTCCACCAGGACGGCGACGATCCGGGCTCCGGCTCCCCCGCCGTCTCCTCGGCCGGCACACCGCGCCACGCCGTACGCCAGGCCTTGAAGCCGAGGTACAGCAGGAAGCCGCCGCCCACCACGCGCAGGATCAGGTAGGCCACCTCGGAGGCGGCGACGAGGGCGGTGAGCCCGGTGGCGGCGAGCAGCGCCCACGCGTACAGGCCCGCCTCCAGGCCCAGCACCGTGGGCACCGCGCCGGAGAAGCCGTGCAGGGCCGAGCGCCGCAGGATCAGCGCCATGGCCGGCCCCGGCGAGGCGGAGATCAGCATGACGGCGAGGACGAAGGCGGGCAGCGAGGAGAGGAGATCCATGGAGATCATCTTGATCGTCCGCATATCGCCTGTTCAACGGATTTAGTGCCATATACAGGTGTCTGCCAAGACCTCGCCGACGGCCGGGAAGGCGATGGCAGGAACACTCTTTACCCACCTGTAGTGGCTGTCCTCCCCTCCGGGGGAATTGTTTCCTGGTGGGTTTCTTGCGGGACCCGACCTGCGCCGATCAGCGCCACCGCTGAGAAGGCAGAGTGTGAACGGGGGTAGGGATCATGGCTGTTTCCAGCACTCCGATGGACCTCACCCGAGCCGCCCACGTTGGAATCTCGGTCTCGGACCTGGACGTGTCGATCGCGTTCTACAGAGCCCTCACCGGGCGGGAGCCCGTCGTCGCGGACGAGACCATGCGCAGTGTGCCCTTCGGTGAGGCACAGGGGCTGCCCGTCGCGAAGCTGCGGTACGCCACGTTCAATCTCGACAACGTCGGCATCGACCTCATCCAGTTCCAGGACCCGGTCGGGGAGCGGACGAACGGGGCGGCGAACCGTCCGGGCTCGATGCATCTGTGCTTCAAGGTCGACGACTTCGACGCGGTGTACAGGCGTATGAAAGAGGCCGGATACGACTTCCTCGGCGAGGACTACACGTTCATCGCGGGCGAGGTCACTCCTGACGCGGCACTCGGCACCCAGGTCGCCTACTTCAACGATCCTGACGGCACCAACCTGGAGATCATCCGGCCTGAGGGAGGTTTCTCCAACTGAGGCCGCCGGTCTGGCCGGATCCGGGAGCGGCCGTGGATCAGCTCTTCGTCCGGGCCGGGGCCAGACGAAGGAAGGCGGCGTAGGCCAGCAGCACCAGCACGACCGCGTCGATCGTCAACGTCACCAGCGATCGCACCACCATCCCGGCGCCCACCGTCACGATCAGCCCGGCCGCCAGCAGTCCCATCGCCGCCGGCAGCGCCAGTCGTACCCCCAGGCCCGGCTGGGGCACGGGCTCACTCAGCGGCCTGCGCCACAGCCACCAGCAGGCCGAACCCAGCGCCGCCAGGGTGATCAGCGAACCGACCAGGTGCACCCCCTCGGACTCCATCAGCACCACGTCCCCGGCGGCGAGCAGCCACTCGTCCACCAGGCGGTCCCACAGCAGGTGGGTGGCGATCCCGACGGCGGCGGCCACCGGCCACCATGCCCAGTGCGCCGCCCGCCCCCGGCCGCGACGCCCCATCCTGCGGGCCAGCGCCTGGGGCAGCAGGGCGCGGACCGGGGCGGAGCACACCGTGATCACCCCGGCCAGGATCAGCGCCATGACCAGGTCGAAGACCATCGATCCCACTTCCACCCGGTGGGTCTGCCCGGCGTCCCGCAGCGGGGACCAGGGCACGGAGACCGGAACGAGCACATCGGTGAGCCCGTAGGGGATGAAGTAGGGAAGGTCGGGGACCATCGCTCCTGCGGCCAGCGCCGCCGGCGGCAGGAACCGGCGCAACGGGATCGCGACAACAGGATGAATCAGGGTAAAAGGCACGAAACGGCACACTATCGGCCATGGTGGGGTGGTGTTGACAGTGGTCACGAGCCCCCGGTGGGCGCCGGGCCACCGAGCCGCCCGCGGGTCCGCACGTCCCACAGCCGGACCGCGCCGTCCTCGTCACCGCTGAGCAGTACCTGGTTGCCGTTCACCGTGCCCGCCGCGAGCGCGGTCACCGCCGTCCCGGGCCGGACGGCCAGCTCCGCCAGGACCGCGCCGTCGGCGGGGCGCCGTAGCTGGATCGGCGCCCCGGAGACCCGGCCCGTGACGAGGACGGGTCGCCGGCCGTCCAGGGCCACGGTGAACGAGGGAAAGGAGAAGAGCCGGGTGTCCTCCTGCCGGTTCTCGATGGACGGGCCGAGCTCCTGCCGCCTTTCGAGATCCCACCGTCTCAGGCCGTAGTCGGAGCCCGCGACGAGGGTGGGCCGCCCGTCGAGGGTGAGCACCTGGAACCGGTCGAAGCTCTCGGCCTCCTGCGTGGCGGGCAGGACACCACCGGTCCTGTGGCGTGTGGTGAGATCCCAGAGCTGTGCGTGACCGGGGTCGTCCCCGTGGTTGTCGACGGCGACGACGAGGGTCGGCCGGGAGTGCATCCGCGCCGACGCCAGTGCCGTGATCGCCGCGCCCGCGCCGGTGTCCAGGCTCCCCGCGGACGTGCCCGAGGCCAGGTCCCAGATCCGGACCCGGCCCCGGCGGTCGCCGGTGAACAGTGTGGGAGCCCCCCGAAGGGCGCCGAAGGCGAACGCGGAGACAGGCGCGGGAACGCGGAGCAGCTCCCTGCGGGTGTCCAGATCCCACAGGCGTCCGCCGTACCCGCCGACGGTGAGGACCGCCGACCGGCCGTCCACCTCGACGACGGCGGCGCGGTCGCCGGGCAGCGGCTCCGCGGCGGGTTCCAGGGTGGGCAGCCACCAGACCCTGACCAGCCCGTCGGCCCCGGCGGTGACGGCCACGTCCCTGCCCCGCGACCTGCCGAAGGCCACAGATCGGACAGCGGCCCGGTCTCCGGCGCTCTCCCGCGGACCGGCCTCTGGCGCATGTGCCGTGGAGTGCGTCGCGGTCACGGAGGAGCACCCGGCGAGGCCGGCGGCGCAGACCCCGGTGACCACGGCGGCGACGATCGAGCGCCGGAGCGGCAGTCTGGGCATGCCTCTTTCTCCCAGACGGAGGTCCCATGGGCAACAGGACCCCGCTGTTCACACCACCGGTTCTTGTACGGACTTGTACGGATAATTCGGCCAGGCTTTCACCGGTCGCGGTGTCTCGTCAGCGTGGTTCCGGCAACGCCCCGTCACGGAGCGCACAACTCCGTACGAGCAGAGAGGAACCCCCGTTGTCCAGAACCATCAAGACCGTGGTCACCGCCACGGCGCTGTCCTGCGCCCTCGCGCTGACGGTAACGGCCGCCAACGCCGTACCCAGCTCCCAGAACGGCACGCAGACCAGCGCGCAGTTCTTCACCGGGGAGAGCGCCCCCTGGACCGCCCAGACGATCGGGGCCTGGGGGAACATCCCGACGGCGTCCGTCAACATCACCGTGCCCGCGGGGACGACCCGGTTCGTCGACGCCCGTTTCACCGCCGAGTCTCTCTGCGTCGGCGACCCCAGCGCGTGGTGCTCCGTGCGCGTCGTCGCGGTCAACTCCGCGGGGACGACCATCGAGCTGCAGCCGGTCACGAGTACGGACTACAGGTTCGACACCCCCGGCGGCGATGAGGAGGCGCACGCCCTTGAGCGCTTCTCCCCCTCGCTGGGCCCCGGGGCCTACACCGTCCGGGTGCAGGCCCTGCGCATCACCGGCATCACCCAGTTCACCCTGGACGACTACGCGTTCGTGGTCGGCCTCGTCGAGCCCTGAGGTGTGAGGGAACGGCACCGATCACCGGTGGTCCCCGCGGTCAGGTGTGCGCCGCCAGGACCGCGTGGTGATCGGTGCCCTCCGGCCCGTCGGGATCGGTGTGCACGGTGGCCGCCCGCAACCGGGGCAGTTCGTGGATGAGGTGATGTTCGGCCTCGACCGCCACCGCGTGCGCCCGCACCAGCGACAGTTCGTGGCCGACCACGATGTCGACCTCCGCGTGCAACGCGTGCCCGATCCAGCGCAGCCGTATCGAGCCGACACGCTTCACCCCCGCGACCCGGGCGACGATCTGCTCGGCCTGTTCGACGAGGGAGGGATCGACCGCGTCCATCAGCCGGTGGTAGACCTCCCGGGCCGCGTCCCTCAGCACGAAGCAGATCCCCACCGTGATCAACAGGCCGACGGCCGGGTCGGCGAGCGGCCAGCCGAGCGCGGCGCCGCCCGCGCCGAGGAGGACGGCCAGGGAGGTGAAGCCGTCGGTACGGGCGTGCAGGCCGTCGGCCACCAGGGCGGCCGAGCCGATCTCGCGGCCGACCTTGATCCGATAGCGGGCCACCCACTCGTTGCCGAGGAAACCGACCACGCCCGCGACGGCCACCCAGCCGAGCGCCTGGACGTTCTCGGGGACGATAAGGCGCCTGATCGCCTCATAGGCGGCCATGCCCGCCGAGGCGGCGATCAGGATCACGATGACGATCCCGGCCAGATCCTCCGCCCGGCCGTACCCGTAGGTGAACCGGCGCGTGGCCGCCCGCCGTCCCAGGGAGAAGGCGATCGCCAGCGGGACGGCGGTCAGCGCGTCGGCGACGTTGTGCAGGGTGTCGCCCAGCAGCGCCACCGACCCCGAGGTCGCCACGATCACCGCCTGGGCCAGCGCGGTCACCATGAGCACGGCGAAGGAGATCGCCAGCACACGCATGCCACGGGCGCTGGACTCCAGCGCCACGTCGGTTTTGTCGGCGCTGTCGTGGCTGTGCGGGATGAAGGCGTGCCTGACGCGGGCCAGCGGTCCACGACTCCCGCCGTGCCCGTGCCCATCGCCGTGAGGGTGGGGGTGGTGGTGCGGCTCGTGGGGGGCGTTGTGATCGCTCACGACAGCTCCAGTCTGTGTGAATCGGGGTGAGCCGGTTGGACGGCGGACCGCCCATCCCTCATTATGTGCAAATGAGCGCACGCATGCACCTATCAGGTGCGCATGACTCGCAAGAGCGTGACCAGGGCGAACGCCTGACTGTCGCCGCCGACATCCTGTCCCTGCTGGCCGACCGCACCCGTCTGGCCCTGCTGCGGCGGCTGTCCGAAGGCGAGGCGGACGTGACGACGCTCACCGCCGCCTGCGACCTCGCCCGCCCGGCGGTCAGCCAGCACCTGGCCCGCCTGCGCCTGGCCGACCTGGTCACCGCCCGCAAGGAAGGCCGCCGCGTGATCTACGCCCTGCGCCACGGACACCTGCGGCGTCTGGTGGACGAGGCGCTCAACGCCGCCGACCACCAGCTCGGGCACCTTCCCCCACACGACTGAGCGCGCCCCGAACCACCTCGCCGCCCGGGAACCACGCCGGGCGTGAAATAGTTCAGGGCGTGGCGGATATCCGAATCGAGTGGCCGGACCCAGAGGGCCAGGAGATCGTGGAGCGTCTGTTCGCCGTGGCGGCGGCCCTGCGCGTGAACTTCGAGGAGACCGCCGCCCATGTCGGGCTCACCGTCCCGCAGGCTCAAACACTGATCCACCTCCAGGAGCCCCAGCGCATGGGAGGGGTGGCCGCGCATCTGCGCTGCGAACCGTCCCACGTGACCGCGATCGCCGACTCCCTCGAACGAAGCGGTTTCCTGCGCCGGGAACCGGATCCCGAGGACCGCAGGGCCAAGCGGCTTCTCCTCACAAGCCGTGGACAACAGCTCAGGGACCGCCTCCTGGCCCGCCTGTTCGAAAACGCGCCGATCATCTCGGTGCTCGACGCCGGCCAGCGGACCGAGCTGCTCTCGCTGCTGCGCACGGCCCAGTCGGCGGCCGGGTCCGGCATCCGGCGCTGAGTCCCGGAGGGGCCCGCTTCCACGGTTCGCCCGACGCCGCCGGGCGGTGTCACCGCTGCCTGCCATCCGTTCGCCCTTGACGCGGCGAGACCCTTTGCCCTGGTAGGCCCCCGCTGTCGCGCGAGAAATAACTTCTGATAGAAAACAGTTCAATTATTGAAGTAATCCTCGAGGAGATCGCGGCCATGTTCATCGCCACCGCCGTCCTGTCCGTCCTGCTGGCCCTCGCCTTCGCCGGAGCCGGCTTCCCGAAGGCCTCCGGCAAGGAGGACATGGCGGCGCAGCTCGGCAGACTCGGCGTGTCCGCCGGGTTCATGCGCGTCATCGGCGCACTGGAGATCATCGGGGCTGTCGGCCTGATCGCCGGGCTGTGGGTCGGGGTCCTCGGTGTCGCGGCGGCGATCGGCCTGGCACTCCTCATGGCCGGCGCCGTCGCCACTCACGTCAAGGCTCATGACGCCGCCAAGGGCACCCTGCCCTCCCTGGTCCTGCTGGTGCTCAGCGTGGTCACGGCCGCCCTTGGCCTGGCCGCCCTCTGAGCCCCTCCGCGCGGGGCGTCCACCCCGCCAGGTGTCCGTCTTCGCCCTCCTCGGGAGTGCCTCGGCGGCTCAGGGTGAGGGGCGCCGGATTCGGCACGGGGCCGGGCGAGCGCGGCGGTGGCCGTCGGAGCGGATGGCCAAGGCCGTCTCTCGGCGGGTCAGGGGTCGCCACTCGTTGGGCATCGCCGAAATGTAAAGCACACCTTCCATAAAGTCATGTCTACTTTACTTCGTGGAAGGTGTGCTTTACATTCGTTCCATGGAAAACCAGATGCAGCAGGACCAGCTGACGCGTGCGGCCCGGCGCGCCGTGCTCATCGACGGCATACCCGTGTCCGCTTTAGGGGTGATCGCCCTGGCCCTCGGCAGCGACCCCGACCAGAGCACCGCCCAGAAGGCCTGGTGGATCGCGACCACCATCGTGTTCACCCTCGCGATCGCCTGGGTGCTGCTGCGCGCGTTCCGGCGCGCGGACGAATACCTGCGCAGGATCCAGCTGGAGAGCATGGCCATCGCGTTCGCCGCGGTCCTCGTGGCGCTGCAGGTGGCCACCCTGCTCGACGCCGCGGGTGTCGTCCGGCTCCAGCAGCTCGCGCAGGTGATCCTTCTCGGCGGTGTGGCGACATGGTTGCTGATCGCGGACCTGCGTACCCGCCTGAACCGGTGAGGGCGCACCATGAAGAACCGAATGCGTGAACTGCGGGCGGCCCGCCGATGGAGCCAGGCCGACCTGGCCGACCGGTGCCAGGTCTCCCGGCAGGCCATCAACGCCATCGAGACCGAGCGGTACGACCCCAGCCTGCCCCTGGCCTTCACCATCGCCGACGTCTTCGGCCTGACCATCGAGGAGATCTTCCAGCCCGGCCGACCGGAAACGACGGACAACCCGGCCTGACGCCGAGTCCTTTCAAAAGCCTGCTCATGCCGTACGGCATCCGCCGATGCCTGTTGATCGGTTCGGGCGTCGCCAGGTCAGTTGCGGCGGCGGAAAGCGGGCTCGGGGGCATTGAGCCGGAGGGCGCCACCCTTTGAGCCGGTGCGTGCCCGGGACCACCGGGCACCGCGAGAACTTGGGAGATCGAACCGGGAGCTGGATCTTCCCAAGGCAGGGCTGGCTCCGCCTGCCTCAAGTACTGTGACTTCGCATGATCGAATCCGAGATTGAGATCAGCGAAGATCTGGTCCGTGACCTGCTGCGGGAACAGCATCCGGATCTGGCCGAGCTGCCTATCCGCGAGGTGGCGGGCGGCTGGGGCAACCAGATGTGGCGCCTCGGGGACGAGTTGGCCGTCCGGATGCAGCGGATGGACAACGGCCCCGATCTGCAGCTCAAGGAGCGGCGCTGGCTGCCGGTGCTGGCCCCGCGGCTGCCGCTTCCGATCCCGACCCCGGTGCGGAGCGGTGCACCGTCCGAGCGCTTCCCCAAGATCTGGACCGTCATGACATGGGTTGAAGGCACACCGCTGGACCACGGTTCAATCACCCGCGGAGACCACGCGGCCGACATGCTGGCGGCCTTCCTCAAGGCGCTGCATGTGGAGGCGCCCGCCGACGCGCCGGACGCCTCGGACCGTGGCGGCCATCCCAAGGAGTGCACGGACGGCTTCGAGTACTTCCTGCGGACCGTGGACCTCGGGCGCTTTGCCGAGGACGACCTCCGGGCCGTGTGGGACGACGCGGTCGCGGCTCCCGAGTGGGAGAGCCCGAGGGTGTGGGTGCACGGTGACCTGCATCCCGCGAACGTCGTCGTGGCGGACGGCACGCTGGCGGGCGTCGTCGACTTTGGCGACGTCTTCGCCGGCGACCCGGCGTGGGACCTCGCGGCCGCCTGGGTGCTGCTCCCCGCAAGGGGCGCCTCACGGTTCTTCAACGGCTACGCACAGGCGGATGAGGCGACGATCCGACGGGCGCGCGGGCTGGCCGCGATGAAGAGCCTGTTTTTGATGCTGATGGGCCAGAACGGGGACCGTGGCCTGCCCGGCGGCAAGCCGAACTGGGGGCCCGCAGGCCGGTCGGCACTTGAGCGTGTCTTGAAGGGCCTTTGATCGGGGCATTTGGATCAATCGGGTGGCCGTTAGCGGTAAGCCGGTGCGGGACGTTGTCGATCACGGCATCGCCGGGTGAGCCGAAGCCCGCCCGACGGTCTCCACGGCCAGTGTCGGGCCTTCTTACGGTGGTTTCGGATGCTGGCCGGAATGCCGAGGCAGTTGCGGCCCGCCCTGGGGCACACCTCCCAGTAGCCGCTCCCGAACGTGTCCTCAGCCGCCATCTGGGCCGGTGGCTGGACAGAACTCAGGTTCTGCCCGGTCCTTGGACACGAAGCCCCCGTCGGCTGCTTGCCGAGTGGCCTGGAGCTCGGCCAGTTCGGCGAGCGCGATGACGAACGATCGGCGGGCAGC
Organism: Streptosporangium sp. NPDC001559; assembly: GCF_042893955.1. Classification (NCBI taxonomy): domain Bacteria; kingdom Bacillati; phylum Actinomycetota; class Actinomycetes; order Streptosporangiales; family Streptosporangiaceae; genus Streptosporangium; species Streptosporangium sp. NPDC001559. The sequence continues at coordinate 366,668 of NZ_JBIAVG010000007.1, read as the reverse complement.
GCGTCCAGCTCCTGCTGCAAGCGCTCGTAGGCGGCTGGGGACACGTCCGGTAGCGCAGGGCCCTCACCCAGTTCGGGTCACGGTTCCGTCGAGGGTGCGGACGAAGAGCGAGCCGGTGGCTGGGCTGGACTGGTAGTGGTAGGTGGCGGTGGTGACCTTGGTGCTGCCGGCGGCGCACTGGGGGTTGAGCAGGCTGGCGGTGCCTCCCGGGCGGCGGGGGTAGTTGCTGCGGGGCGTGATCGTCCAGGTGTAGCCGCGCCCGGCGACGGCGGCGGTGCCGTTGAAGGCGTCCGGCTGCCCGGCGAAAGTGTCCTCGATGCTGCCGCTGATGACCGCCAGGCCGCCGTTGGGCAGGCTCGGGATCACGCCGCCAAGCACCAGGGCGATCCGGCGCTGGCCGTAGGGGCCGCTGCGGCCGTTCCAGAAGGTGGCCTGCACCGAGCCGGAGAAGCCCGCGGCAAGGGTGGCCGAGCGCCAGTCGGCCTGGTGACCGCCGCAACCCGGGCCCTCGCCGGCCGCCCGGGCTGCGGAGTCGACAGCGGGTGCCGCCTTGACGAAGGAGGAAGCGGCCTGGGCGGGTGTCGGAAAGCCGGGCACGCCGGTCAGAGTGGCCAAGGCGGTGGCCAGGGCCAGGGCGGGCAGGGGCCGCAAGCGGCGCATGGGGGCTCCTTTTCTGGGCGAAGGACGTTTCCGCAGCTGATGAGCGGGCGCTCCGCCCGGGGGTGTCGTGGGGATCGACGGCAACCCGTCGATACAGATCGTAGTTAATTGACTACTGTATGGAAATACTTGAGGCCGGACACACCACCCAGGAGCCACTCCCCCGCAGCGTTTCACCCGGACACCTCCAACCAACCGGCCGCCGGGGAGGATCGGTACGGATTTTGGCGGCAGGGCTGAGGGTGGAGACGTTTCTCCAGCTCACGGCCATCAGTTCCGAGCCGGCCGTGCCGGACAGAATGGTCGTTCCGTCCGGCCATGCTCACGCGTTTCCGCAGGTGGCAGCCTCTGCCGCTAATTTCTGTACTCAGATTCCCCGAAGGCCGACCGGCGGGTCCCCGTTTCCGCGGAGAGTCTGATGGCGTCAAGGAGGCGGTGCAACCGCAGACCGGCGTCGAAGCCGGGGACGCCGCGTGAGCCGGTGCGCAGGTCGAGGGCCAGCCGGGCATACGTCTGGGCCACGTTGAAGGACTCCTCGGCCGGATCGATCCCGGAGATCCAGCGGTATCGGCTGGGGATCGGCAGTTCCCGCCACGTGGCGTCCGAGGCGTCCGTCCCGAGCAGGCGCAGTTCACCGATCTGGATGCCCGCCGGGCCACCCGCCGCGGTGGAGACGATGGCGAGGTCCGCCGTGGTACCGGAGATCTCCAGGCGGGTCCGGGCGTCGGTCCTCTTGGCGTCGTGGATGTGAGCGGACACGACAGCACCGTTGACGAGGGTCGCGTTGAGGAGGAGGTGGTCCGGGCTCGTCGCCTCGACCATCTCGCCGGTTTCGGCGACGGTGGAGACGGGGTGTTGCAGGGACAAGGTGGCCGACAGGTCGCTGATGCCGCCCAGCAGGTGCTGCAGCACGTCCAGCGTGTGCCCGCGCCCGTGTCGCGGTCGAGGGTGTAGGCGGCCCAGGCGGGGATTCGGCTCCCGGCCCCCTTGCCCCGGGCGGCGTACACGGTGGCCGAGGTCAAACGTCCCAGGTGGCCGTCCGAGATCAGATCGCGGGGGCACAGCGCGCCTGCAGTCCGACCGCGTGGTGGACGCCCGTACTGTGGGCCGACTTCGTGAGGGTGTCGGCCTCGTCGGTGGTCCTGGCCAGCGGCCACTCGCAGTACACGTGCTTGCCGGCCGCCAGCGCGGCCTCAACGAGTTCGGCGTGTGCGGGAACCCTGACGGTGATGACGACCAGGTCCACCTCGGGGTGCTCGGCGAGGTGCCGAGTACCTGAACGGCGCCGATCGGTGCGCCCGCGTCCCCGCCTCGGGGCTTGGGTGCTGGTGAACTCGGTCGTCAATCCTCGTTGGCGGAGGCTTCGACGGAGTCGGCGAGGGCGACCGGGAGCAGCGTCAGTTGGGTCATGGTGTAGATCTCCGTCTTCAGGGCGGGTGGATTGAGAGGCGGTCGCGAGGTGTGAATCCGGCGACCTCGTTCTCGATCCGCTCAGACGGGGCCTCGGTACGCCTTCGTGATCTCGACCCGTGACAATCGCGACCGGTCCTGCTTCCGGGTGACCATCAGCCGGGCCCGACGTGCGTCGCTGTAGAATAGTTCACTCACCGAAGTAATGCCGGGGGTGTGGAGATCATGGCGGAGATGCGGATCGAATGGCCGGACCCGGAGGGCCAGGAGATCGTGGAGCGTCTGTTCGCCGCGAATGCGGCTTTGCGGGCGCACTTTGAGCAGGTAACCGCTGCCATCGGGCTCACCGTGCCGCAGGCCCACACGGTGATTCAACTGCAGGAGCCGCAGCGCATGGGGACGATGGCCGGTCACCTGCACTGCGAGCCGTCACACGTCACCGCGATTGCCGACTCCCTCGAAGATGGAGGCTTCCTGTTCAGAGAGCCGGATCCGGGCGACCGCAGGGCCAAGCGGCTTGTCCTCACGAAGGCCGGGCAGGAGCTCAGGGGGCGTCTTCTGAAGCGTCTGTTCGAGGGGGCGCCGGTCATCTCAGCGCTTGACGCTGAGCAGCGGGCCGGTCTGCTCGCGATGCTCCGTATGGCCCAATCGAGCGGTGGGCACCAAACCTTGCGCCGGTTCCCTGCTGCGGCGGGCGACGGCTCCTGCTCTCCGCTTCCGTCATAGACCCGGGCCGTCCGTGTGCCAGATATGGCCGTGTCACCGCCGATCGGCGATCATGACCAAGCGAGGGTGGCTCAAGTGGTGATGGCCTTCCCCTTCCCGGGTTGCCGCCCGGGGTGGCGGCATGGCCTGCTCCACGCTGATCGCCATCACGGAACTCACGCCTTGAACCGCATGCCGATCACCGACGACCTCGCCATGAGCCTCGGTCGGTCGCGGTGCGGGGGCCGGTCTCGGCGGCCGAAGGTTGGCGCTTAGCAGCGTTTCGCCAGGTCAGCGGCTATCGAGTACAGCCGTTTCCGGCTGAGCTTCCACATTCCGTTACCGTCCTGCCGTACGAGCGGCTGGCTCCGCGCCCTGGAGACCACCCGGGCTTGCCGACCCTGGTCAGCCGAATAGGCCGCCAGCCGGGCGACTCCCTGTCGACGCTTCTCCGGTGCCCCCACGTCCCAGGCTGGACCGAGGGAAGCGCTCCGGCAGGAGGTGTGATCACCACGATCTCGTCGGCACTCACCCTGAGCAGGTGTTGTTTCCTCGCGCACCGGATCATGCGAGCGCGGCGGCCGAGCGCCGACCTCCCGGGTGGCCTCCCTTGTCGGCGCCTTTCACGCACACGATGTCATCGCCGCCGACGCAGACAACCCCTGCGTGGAAGGGGTTCACGCTGCCGGTTCCTGCGACCGTTCTCGCGCCGTGGAGGTCACCTGGGCGGACCCGTTTTGCGTCCAGAAATAATTTCAGCTACAACATAGTTCAGTCGCTGAAGTAAATCGGGAAAGGTCCCGCCCATGTTCGTCGCCACCGCGGTCTTGTCCGTGTTACTGGCACTGGCCTTCGCCGGAGCGTCCGTTCCGAAGCTCTCCGGTAAGGACGCCATGGCCGCCCAGCTCCACAACCTCGGGGTATCGGCCGGGTTCATGCGCGTCATCGGCGCGCTCGAGGCGCTCGGCGCCGCCGGACTGATCGTCGGGCTGTGGATCGGAGCCCTCGGGGTCGCCGCGGCGACCTGCCTGGCGCTGCTGATGGCAGGCGCCGTCGCCACCCACATCAAGGCCCGCGACACCGCCAAGAACACCGCTGGTTCGCTGGTTCTGCTGGTGCTCAGCGCGGTCACGGCCGCGCTGGCACTGGCGGCTCTCTGAGAGAAGCCGACGACCGAGCCCCACCACCTGCCCACAACACCGATCAAGGACTTGTCATGACCTCAACCACCAAGACCGAAACCGGCCTCGACATCGACACCCGCTTCGAACAGCCCGCCACCGAGACGCAGCTCCAGCGGACCGCGGCGGCCCTGCGGGACAAGGGCCACACCGTCGAAGTCGTCGACACCGCGGCCGAGGCCCGCGCCCTCGTCAACCAGCTGCTGCCCACCGGCAAGAGCATCCTCACCGCCGCCAGCGAGACGCTGCGCCTGTCAGGACTGGACGACGACATCAACGCATCCGGCAGGTTCGACACGATACGTCCCGAGCTCATGCGCCTGCGCGAGGAAGGGCGATTCGACGAGATGCGCGCCCTCGGCGCCGCCCCCGACGTCGTTGTCGGCAGCGTGCACGCGGTGACCGAGGACGGGCGGTTGCTGACCGCCTCGGGCAGCGGAAGCCAACTGGGCCCCTACGGCTTCGGCGCGGGCCAGGCCATCTGGGTCGTCGGCGCCCAGAAGATCGTGCCCGACCTCGACACGGCGCTGCGCCGTATCGAGACCTACGCCTACCCGCGCGAGGACGCCCGCGCCCGAGTGGCTTACGGCGCCCCCGCCCTGCTCTCCAAGATCCTCATTCTCGGCAAGGAGATGTTCCCCGGCCGCGGCACCGTGGTCCTCATCCGCGAGCCCATCGGGTTCTGACCACCCCGCATTTGGGTGAGGACCACATGACCGGCTTCGCCTCAAACGACGTGCTCACCATTGACGTCTACCCGGCTCAGCAGGCTGACGGCAGACCCCCGGCCGGTGGGCGGACAGGAGCGACACCATGCTGAAACGGGTGCCCTACAAGTGGCTGGTCGCCACCGCGTTCGTGTTCGGCCTGTTCATGGAGATCCTCGACATGACGGTGCTGAACACCGCGCTACCCGCGCTCGGCCGCCATTTCGACGCCGGGACCGAGACACTGCAGTGGCTGGTCACCGGCTACCTGGTCAGCATGGCGGTGTTCATCCCCGCCTCGGGATGGGTCGCCGACCGGTTCGGCACCAAGCGAACGTTCCTGTTCGCGCTCGCGGTCTTCACCGCCGCCTCGGTCTGGGGCGGCCTCGCCGGCTCCCTCGGGGAGCTGATCGTGGCCAGGGTCGTCCAAGGCGTCGGCGGCGGCCTGCTCACCCCGGTTGGCACCGCGATGCTGTTTCGGGCCTTCCCGCCGTCCGAGCGGGCCAAGGCCTCAGCGGTGCTGTCCATACCGACCACCCTCGCCCCGGCCCTCGGCCCGGTACTCGGCGGGTGGATGGTCGACAACATCAGCTGGCGGTGGATCTTCTTCATCAAGGTCCCGATCGGCGTACTCGGTCTCCTGTTCGCGATGGCGGCCCTTCGCGAGGAACGCGCCGACCACCCTGGCCGCTTCGACGTCGCCGGGTTCCTGTCCGGCGGCACCGCGCTCGCGCTGCTGCTGCTCGGGCTCGACGGCGGCGCCCGCGAGGGATGGACCGGCGCCGCCGTACTGGTGCCGCTGGGAACAGGCCTCGCACTGGCGGCCGCGTTCACCGCGATCGAACTGACCCGCGCCGAGCCGATGATCGATCTGCGCCTGCTGAAGGACCGTCTGTTCCGGGCCGGCAACCTGCTGATGCTGCCGGCGTCGGGGGCGCTGATGGGCGCGTTGTTCATCGTGCCGTTGCTTCTGCAGTACCAGATGGGCGTTGACGCGACCGGCTCCGGCCTGGTCACGATGTTCCAGGCGCTGGGCATGATGGCGGCCCTCCCGCTGGCGGGACGGCTCTACCCACGGCTCGGCCCCCGCCGCCTGCTCGCGACCGGATTCGCCGTCATCGCCATCGCCCTGGCATCACTGGTGATGGTCGGCCCCGGCACGAGTCTGTGGGCGGTGCGGTTGCCGCTGCTGGCCATGGGGGCGGGTATGGCGCTCACCATCATCTCGCTGCAAGCCGCCACCTTCGCCACGATCACCCCAGAGGCGACCGCGCGAGCGTCATCGGTGTTCTCCACCACGCGTCAGGTCGCCAGCGCCGCGGGTGTCGCCGTGGTCGCCACATTGCTCACCACGCGAACCGAGTCCAGGCTGGGCGACCTCGGCTCCCGCGCCGCCGATCTCGCGGGCAGGCAGGAAGCGCTCTTCGCCGCCTACCATGACATCTTCCTCATCACCGCCGCCCTCGCACTGCTCGGATTCCTCATCTCCCTGCGCGTGCGAGACAGCGACGCCATCGCCAGCATGCGGCCGACGCACGCAGCAAAGGCCGCCCCCCGTGAGCGGTCCACGTAGTACTCCAGAAGAACCGACCCGCGCCAGTCCGTCGGCGATGGTGGCAGCGACCAGGGCTCGTCCCGAGGCCGCGTCGAAGAACACCTCAACGCGCACCTGATCGCCACCTGGGATCCCTTCGTGCCCGACCCGACCACCGGCCGCACTGCTTGCCTGACCGACCTGGCCCGCCACTGGACCGGCCGGTGGCCATCACCGGTCCGCTGGTCCGGCACGTGCTCACCGACGTTCAATGGGCCGGCATCGTCGGTGCCGCCGGGATCGCACTCTACGGAGACGACGAAGCCTGCCGATGGATCGCCATCCGCCACACTGCCGACCACGTTCACATCGTCGCGACCCTCACCCGCCAGGACGGCGGGAAACCCAACCTGCGCGGCAACTGGTTGGCGATGCGCGCCACGTGCTGCCGAGCCGAAGCCAGATACGGGCTACGCCGTACGGCTTCACCGAACACGGGGGCGGCTGACCTCACTGACATCAAGTCCGCGCGCAACAATCCGGTCGCAGGTCTCTCGCATCCGGTACCGGTTGCGGGGACTCGTCCGCCCTGCCGCACGAGGGTGGCCACCAGGTGCATGTGGTCGCGGGCGCGTCGGAGTGCGATCCGTCGGCAGGCTTCGACGTCGCCGAGCGGGGGCAAGCCGTACTGCACCAGCACGTCGATCAGTGCCTGCACGGGCATGTCGGCCTGGTGCGGGTGGCGCATCGGTCGGCCGACGTTGAGCACGTAGTGGGTGCGCCGCCCGGCCGGGACCCGCCGCAGGAACTGTCAATCCGCGAACGCCGCCGTGTATGAAGTACCGCCTGCCCTGCGCTAACGAAGGTGTCGCAAGGCCGGGGTTCCGGCTTCCACCGCCTGACGTGCGGTCTCCGGCTGACGCGACCCGTTTCCGCCGTATTCCGGTGGCGCCCCAAGGCGAGCGTGACTCGGCGGACACGCGGGCGACGCCGGACGTTCAACAATTGCCTTGCTCGCCGGGTTTCAAGATCAGTTAGTGTCCACGGAGGCAAGATCCCTCCGGAAGGAAAAACCCTTTGCCTCTCGCATGGAAGCGCAGACTGACCCTGGCCTGCGCCGCACTCACCCTGCCCCTGACGGCGATTCCCGCCCAGGCGGAGACAGCGGGTCTGGCACCACTCCTCGAAGCCGGCCCGACGGCCGTCGGAGGAGACCACTACATCGTGGTCGTCAAGAAGTCGGCAGCCCTGTCCGGGGAGTTACGCGCGTCGCTGGAGCGTGACGCGGTCGTCGAAGGCGGTCAGATCACCCACCGCTACTCCAAGGCCATCGCCGGTTTCGCCGCCGTCCTGCCCGACGACGCCCTCGACGCGGTCCGCGCCAACCCGGCCGTGGCCTACGTCGAGGCCGACTCGGCGATCAGCGGCCAGACGGTCCAGCCCAACCCGCCGAGCTGGAGCATCGACCGCGTCGACCAGCACAACCTGCCGCTGGACAACAGCTTCACCTACACCACGACCGGTGCGGGCAGCACGGCGTTCATCGTGGACAGCGGCATCCGCACCACGCACACCGAGTTCGGCGGGCGGGCGTCCTTCGGCGCCAACTTCGTCGAAGACGGCAGGACCGACGACTGCCACGGCCACGGCACGCACGTGGCGGGCACGGTCGGCGGCGCCACCTACGGCATGGCCAAGGCGGTCAACCTGGTGGCCGTGCGCGTGCTCAACTGCGCCAACAGCGGCCTGACCAGCGACCTGGTGGCGGCCATGGACTGGGTCGCACTCAACCACCCGGCGCGCTCGGTGGCCAACTTCAGCCTCCAGGGCTACGGCACGGCCGCCAACGACGCCGCCGAGGGTCTGATCGACTCTGGCGTCCAGACCGTGTTCATCGCCAACAACTACAACACTGACGCCTGCACCAACGCGCCGCGCTCGCCGCGCGGAATCGTGGTCGGGGCGACGGACATCACCGACCAGAAGGCGACGTTCTCCTCCTACGGCACCTGCGTGGACGTGTTCGCGCCCGGTGTCTCCATCACCTCCTCGATCAACACCGACGACAACGCCTCAGGCTCCTGGTCCGGCACGTCCATGGCCGCCCCGCACGTGACCGGCTGGGTCGCCCGCTACCTCCAGGACAACCCGACGGCGACGATGGCCGACACCAAGGCCGCACTCATCAGCAGTTCCACCAAGAACGTGCTGACCAACATCGGCGACGGCTCGCCCAACCGGCTGCTGTACGCCGAGCCCGGTACCACCCCGGTGGAGGAGGTCCCGCCGAGCACGCCGGGGACCCCAGTGGCGAGCAACCTGACCTCCCGCGCGGTCACGCTCACCTGGACCGCCTCCACCGACAACGTCGGTGTCATCGGCTACGACCTGTTTACCGGCTCGGGCCAGCCCGTCGGCACCTACCCTGGCGCCAGCGCGGCGCTCACCGGGCTCAGCCCGAACACCACCTACACCTACTACGTACGGGCCCGTGACGACGCGGGCAACGTCTCGAACCCGTCCGGAACGGTCAGCCTGACCACCCCGGCCGATCCGGGCGTCGGCGCCTGCAAGGTGACCTACAACCTGGCCTCGGAGTGGTCCAACGGCTTCAACGCCGACATCACCTACACCAACACCAGCCTGAACACGGTCACCGGCTGGACCATCGCCTGGTCCTTCTCGGCCGGCCAGCACGTGAACAGCGGCTGGAACGCCGTCTGGAGCCAGAACGGCGCCAACGTGGCGGCCGACAACCTGAACTGGAACAAGACCGTGGCTCCCGGCGAGTCCGTCTCGGTTGGGATCAGCGGCAGTCACACCGGCACCAACCCGGCGCCGACCGCCTTCACCGTGAACGGCTCGGCCTGCACGGTGGGCTGACGGCACGGCAGTGGATGAGGGAGGCGGCGGGCCATGGTGCGCGCCGCCTCCTACCGTGTGCGGGGCCAGGGCGATGCCCTGCCGGGCCGTGGTATGCGGGGTCAGGGCAGCGGCCCGCCCAGCCTCAGCCGATCGCCGCGCCGCAGGCTCTCGCGGATCGTCCAGATGCGCTCGTCCACGACCGTGTCAGCGGTGGTCATGCACCTGCCAGCGCGCAGGACGGTCGAGCGCCCTTCGGGGACTCGTCGGCGCCGGTTCGAATCGGGCCGGGAGCCGTGAGGTTTTGGGCGTGCGGCCTTTCGGCCAGGACCCCACGACGCGGCGCCCCGTTGTCTCCTGCGTGGAGGACGGCGGGGTGTTTTCGTCATGTCTGGGCCGGTGCGTAGGATCGCCTCGCACCAGCACCACCCCGGGAGATCCGCCGCGTCCGACTACGACTTCCCTGACGACCTCATCGCCGCGCAGCGCGCCTTCTGGGAGGCAGACGCCCAGGTGAAAGAAGTCACGGACCGGCTGCCGTCCTCCATCGCGATCGCGGCGGGGGAAGCGGAGATCTCGTCCGAGCAGCACGAAGAGCTGGACCGGGTGCGGGCGGCCCGGCTGGAGGCCCTGGACGCGCTCAACAACCACCCATGGTGGGGCGGCCCGACCGAGAGAAGGCGTTGAAGAAGGCCGCCGGGGAGAAGAGCTGATCGGCTTACAGCGGTCGGCCTGTGGGCCTGAAAGGAGCCTCACCGCAGGGTGAGGGCTCTCCAGTGAGTGGCTCCTCGCGCGCGGTGGCTCAGACGTAGTAGAAGCCCTTGAAGTACCAGCCATTGCTGCGGAGCTCGCACTGGCCGACCCAGGCGTACTCCTCCAGGCGCTTAGCGGTGAGATCCCGATCCACTTGGCACTGCTCCAAGGTGGCGAAGGGGCCGTGCGCGAACCCGGGGGGAGGCTCGCCTGGAGGGGTGGCGAGGGCGGGGGCCGCGCCGACCAGGGCGGCGGTACCCAGTGTCGCCGCGAGCAGGGCTGCGGCTGATAATCGGCGGATCTTCACGGTGACTCTCCTCGATGGGGTGGGGGAACACCTTCAGATGAGCACCGATCGGCCAGGGCGGGGAGCTCTCGGTTTCCCATATTTCGGCTGCATGGCGTGCCGTCTGCGGGCGGTTTCGCCGGGCCTGAACAGGAGACCGACATACGGCGTGGACGGCGATACAGAAGGCTGCTCGGGAGTAACCGGCCGGCCGCTGCCAGACGCTCGATCTCGGGCCTGAACAGAAGAAGGCCCGCCCCTTCCGGAGCGGGCCTTCGGCGACGCTACTCCACGAGCGCCCACAAGGGGGGAACGTTGGGGGGCTCCCACCCGGTGCGGGAGGTGTGGGCCTGACGGCACTGGTAGAGGTGGCCGCCGTACATGACGAGGTCTCCTACTTTGTAGGCGACGCCTGGCTCCCAAGCGGTGACATCACGGACGGAGCTAAGCGGCGCGTTCACTGCGCCAATGGATACGGCGGCGGTCGCGGGCGCGGCACCGGACAAAGCACTGACGCCGAAGGCGAGCGTGAGTACTGCTGCGGCGTGCAGTGTGCGGATCTTCACCAAGGGGCTCCTCGACGAGGCGGGGTGATCGCCTCAAGATGACCATGAAATGCCGGAGTCGAGGAGCTAACGCTTTCTCATATTTCGGTCGCATGGTTCCGCTCCGCGACCTACCGGGCCGGGCCTGAATCAGCTGCCACCTGGTCGGCTGTCACGCCGCCCTCATGTCCGGCCACCGCGGCTTTCAGCACCGCCTGGTGCACCTGCTCAACGGTGCGGTCTTTGAGAGGGACGGGTGAGCCGGTCAGAACGTCGTGTCGACTGAACTAAATCATGAATTTCCGCAGGTCAGTGGCCATATGGGCGGGTTCGCTGCTACTTTCCCCGCATGGTCGATCGGGAGAGCAACCGCCGGGACCTATCGACATTGATCATGCCGCAGCGAGACCGACCTCGTCGGTCATCACTCCGCCGGGCCCCGCCACGAGCCGGCCCTCGTACCATTCAATCGCCTCCCCATCCCGCTCCTGCTTCCTGGCCGGCCTGTCGGATGGGGTGGACCTCCTGGTTCAGGCGGGCAGTTCCCAGCGTGGCCTTGTCGTAGGCATCGGCCGGTGACAGCGCCTGCGGCCCTTCGCCGGCCGCGTCGGACCGGCGCCGCTGGGCCAGATACTCCAGGACCGGGGCGCCGGTCAGCACGGTCTGCGGGATGCCGTTGGCGTCCGGCACGGAGGCCACCTGCAGCAGGGGCCGGGCCAGTCCTTCGTGCGGTGCCCGCACCGCATCGGCGGCCGCAGGCGACCGGGGCCGTCGTGGGCTCAAGCCCGGTCAGGGCTGAGCGTGAGGGCCTGGTCGAGAGCGCGGGTGTGCTCGGGTCCGGCCAGGATGGCCATGGCAGCCTGCTGACGCCGGTGCAGGGCCTTTGCCTGAGCGCGCAGGGCGCGCAACCGGGCACGCATGCGCAGCCGGCTCCGCCATGGGTGCCAGAGCGCCTGCAGGAGCAGCTGGGTGGTCGCCTCCAGGTAGTCATCGCCGGCGGTGACAAGCGCGTCAAGGCCCGCCTCATCCAGGGCGCCGCCGAGGCGAGAGTCGATGAGGCGTAAGACCTCGCCCTGGAACGCCTGTTCCTCACCGCCGCCCGCGAAATCCAGAACTCTGCGGGGCACACCTGCCGACAGCGCGCTCACGACGAGGCCATCGAGTGCTTCGCGCAGCGCGCGTTCGGCGTCCATGCCGTCCTCAAGGAGCACCGACAGCCTGAAGTGGTCTGAGACGAGCAGGCGTTTGCCCGCCACGTACCGACCCCCTCGCCCGTTCCCGGCCCCCCTCGGTGCGATGTCGCGGACGCCGGCCCGTACCGCGGCGACGCGCTGCAGCCGCTGCTGCACTTCGGCGCGCAGATGGCGCCGCTCATGGTTACGCGACAGATACGTGGTCACCGCGGCGCCCACGATGCCGCCGGCAGTGGTGTACACCAGATCGATCAACTCAGCCATCGCCACCACCTTCCGGCGCGCCGGACACGCGGCTTTGCGCGAGTGGTTGTTCCCTGCCGTGCGCGCGGAGATCGGGCGCAAGATCCATTCCCGCATTCTCACTGAAACGCCTCAAGGAACGCCAATCCGCGGGGGTCTGCGCTCCGCCTCGCCTTCGGCGAGGGTCTGCTCACCCTGCAGACGCCGGTCGGCCGGTAGGGCCTCGCGCGCCCGCGCGTAAAGCGCTGCGAAAACTCAGGAAACCCCTCTGCGCGGCCGGCAGCGGGCGTGTCGTAGGCGCATCTCGACACCGAGAAGGCCGCTTTGCGCCACCTGTTTGTCCGCCGGCCGAAGGGAAGGGCACGTGAGCGAACACGGCATCGCCTACGTTCAGGGACTCCAGCTCGCCGATCCGACCGTCGAACGCGTGTTGCTGCTGCCGGCCGAACGCACGGACACCTGGGACGAGGAGCAGCCGCCGGTGATGGGGCTTCAGTTGCGCGACGCCGACATCCCGCGGCCCGCCGCCGAGGCGAAGATGGGTGCGTGCACTGAAGAGCACGGTCCGGACGGACGTGCTCGAACACGGCGACGGCGTGTGGGAGACCGTCTACGGCTCCTCCTACACCGGCCGCACCCGCGCCGCCCCGGCGCGGCCTGCCGATGCGTCGATCGGCGCCATCCAGGCGTTCACCATGCCGGGCTGGGAGTGGGGCTACGACGTCGGCCTGGGACACCTGTACGCCCAGCTGTATCGCAACGACGATGACCGCGACGCCGCACCGCGTATCCGGATCACCCCGCCCGGCCATGTCGCCACGACGGTCGACGAAGGTGAGTCCGCGCCGGGGGAATCGACGAGGTACGGCCCGTCTCGGTGACCGCCCTGGGCGCCGGGGCCGAGTACGCGACCTGGCCTGGAGGAGTGTCGCCCGGCACCCTGTGGCCGTCCGCGGAGGGGAAGAACGGCTTGCCCGGGGCTTCGTACATCCGAGTCCCGGGCACGCCGTTCTCAGTCCCGGGCACGCCGTTCTCAGGGGCTCAGCCGACGGCGTAGGCGCGGGTGATCGTCTGCGTGACGCCGTCGCCGGCGGAGTCTGTCACCGTGGCGCGCAGTGAGACGAATCCCGGCGTGCCGGGGTTCGTCAGAAGGGCCGTCCACCCCGCCCGGGAGGGGATCGCGGGGACCGGACGCCAGGTCGCGCCGTCGTCGAAGGACGCCTCCAGCTTGATCGACCTCGCCTCGGCACCGGGCGCTCCGGGGTTCCTCTCGACCCAGACGGGCAATCTGGTCAGCGACCGCGGCCTGGCCCGGTTGAGGTCGTCGAGGCCGGCCAGCGCGTAGCGTACGGCCATCAGGGGCAGCGGTCGCGGCGTGGCCGTACCGGCCGAGTGGAAGGTCCAGACCGCGTCCACCGCGGTGGACAGCGTCGCGTTCGGCACCTGCCTGCGTGCCGCGGCGGTGAGGGTGTAGGCGGCGGCGTCCGGGGGGAGCTTCGCCGTCAGGCAGTTCCTCACCTGAACCGCGCAGTCCGCCAGGTCGGCCCTGGCGACCACCTTGGTGTCCCGGGTCAGGGTGACGTCGCCGGTGACGGAGGCGTCGGTGCCGGTCCGCCCGGCCACGCCGTCGGTGAACAGACCGCCGGAGGAGAAGGTCAGCTCATCGCCCGTCCGGGCGCCGCCGGAGGTCGCGAACGCGGGACCGGTCACCGCGGGATTCCACAGCTCGCGGTGAGGTCCGCCCGCCGGGTACCGGTCGGTGCCCGTCGTCGAGAGGGTGCCGGACCGCAACTGAGAGTCCCAGACGAACCCGGGGGTGCGGTAGTGGGTCATGGTGCCGGGCAGGTTGACGTCACGCGTCGGATACACGTTCGATGAGCCGGACTCGGGGAAGAGGGGGCCCAGGGCGACCTCTCCCTTGGCGGCCACACCGGACGCACGGTAGGTCGCGGTCACCTTGACGAGGTCACTCGTGCGCGCGGTGTAGGAGGGATCGTCCGGGATGCCGCCGGTGCGATGGTCGACGAGGTCGTAGCGGTACGGACTGGGAACGGTGTCCTTCTTGTGCCATACGGTCCTGGTCATGTAGCTCAGTCCGGCCTGGCGGCTCGGAAGCACGAAGAAGGACCGGTTGGGGTCGGCCCAGGCGATCCACGCGAAGTTCCAGGACCCGTTGGCCAGGGCGAACTCCAGGACCTGGTCGGGTACGGCGGTCGGCTCGTCCAGCGAGAACCGGACCTGCCTGCCCTGGCGCGCGTCCAGTGTGATCCGCCGGTCGCCGTCGACCTTCACCGGCATGTGCGCGGTCGTGATCGCGATCGTGGACTCGGTCACCACCTCCGCGTAGAGATTCCACTCCCCTTCGGGTAGCCGGACCTTGGCCGCCCCGTCCCTGAAGGGCAGATACTCCTGAGCGCCGGTCTTGAGGTTGTACATGTGCCCCTGGACGACGGCGGAGCCGCCGTCGAGACCGGTCGCGGTGATGGTCACGTCGTGGGACTTCGGCTCCACGTACGCGCCCGCCAGGGTGCGCAGGACGGTGCCGCCCGATGTGACCGTGATGATTCCGGGGTAGTCTCCCGGCGCCTTCCCCTCGGCGTCGATTGTGAGGGTGAGCGAGGACTCTCCTCCGGCGGGCACCTCAAGCCGCTGGACCGGCAGCTTCAGTATGTCGACGTCGGTGGTGAGGTCCAGGGTGACCGGGACGTCGCCGGAGTTGGCGTAGGTGAGGGTCCTGGTCGTCTTCCGGCTGCCGGACTCCTGCCAGGGGAAGACCGCCCAGAGATCGGCCGATGGCGAAACGACCGGCTGCGCCAGCGCGCGGACCAGGTCCACCCGCCCGGTGCCCTGCTCATACGGCGTGGCGCCCGCGGTGGGCGCGGCGGTGCCGGTCAGCGCCGCCTTGAGCCGTTCGCCGTTCCAGTCAGGGTGGCGCTGGGCGAGGATCGCGGCGGCCCCCGCCACGTGCGGGGCGGCCATTGAGGTGCCGCTGTGCGCGGCGTAGGGGCCCTCGGCGGTGCCCTCGGCCGCCGCGGCCACGATGTCGACGCCGGGGGCGGTGAGGTCCGGCTTGATCGCGTGGTCGCCCACCCGGGGCCCGCGGCTGGAGAACTCGGCGATCTGGTCCTCCCGATCGACGGCCCCGACGGTCAAGGCCGCCTCAGCGCTGCCCGGGCTGCTCACCTTGCCGCGCCTGCCTTCGTTCCCCGCGGACACGACGAACAGCGCGCCGGTCCGGGCCGACAGCGTGTTCACCGCCTGCTCCAGGACGTCGATGTCCGGTGTGTCCTGCCCGCCGATGCTCACGTTGATGATCTTGGCCTTGACCTCGGAGGCGGCCCATTCCATGCCCGCCAGCAGGGCGGAGTCGGTCACCCCGTTCTCGTCCCCCACCTTTCCGAGGGCGATCTTGACATCCGGCGCCACACCCCGGTACTTCTCCCCGGCCCCCGCGATGATCGAGGCGACGTGCGTGCCGTGGCCCTCGCCGTCTCGCATGTCGGGGGCGTCGCTGAAGTTCCGCGCTTGGGTGACCACGCCCTTCAGATCCGGATGGTCGGTGTCGTAGCCGCTGTCGAGCACGGCCACCGTGACGCCCTTGCCGGTCAGGCCCTGCTTCCACGCCTCCGGGGCGCCGATCTGCTTGACGCTCCGGTCGAGGCTGAACGGGCGACGGCCGTCGAGCCAGAGTTTGGTCCTGCCCGCGGCCAGGGCCCGGGGGCCGTCGATCAGGTCCTTCCAGGTCTCGCCGGCGTGTGACTTGGGGAGGCGCAGGGCCGTCATGCCGAGATCGGCCAGCTGCCTGGTCTGCCGCGCGGCTCGCGGGGCGGGCGCGAGTCCCTGGGCCGACTGCGCGATCACCGGGATGTCGGCCCTGTCCGCGTCGCCGTACCGCCATTCAAGAAGCTGGGTGACGTCGAACAGCCGTTCGTCCAGCACCCCCTCGGCCACCAGCGGCATCGCGTCGGAGGGGAGGACGAGGAGATGGCCGCCGCGTCGCTGTACGGCGTAGCGCACCTTCCTGCCGGGCCCCGGCTCCACCCGGTGACTCCTGCCGGTCACGACGACGCGGTCGCCGGTCACCAGGGTCACGCTGCTGGTCTGCTGTGTCGTCCGCCCTTCTCCTACGACGTTCTCCCCTTGGGGAACGGGATCCTGGACAACCGTGACGCCGACCGCCACGGTCAGAATCGCGGCCATCAAGCCACTGCCCAAGCTCATGCGCACCTCTCGATTCAAAGGAAAAGGATCTATCCGTTCCCCTTGGGCAGTTGGCCGCATTTGGTTACAGGCCGCCCCGGCCGCCGCCGAGCACGTCCGCACCCGGCGCGCCCGCGGCGCCGGATCCCGTGGTGGGACAGGGAGTCACGCGAGGTGCCGTTCCGCCGCTCCCGCGTAGGAGCTGAGCGGCCGGATCAGGGAGTCGGCTGCCAGCCGCTCGTCGATGTGGGCCATCACGAAGATCGGGGTGAACGTCGGGATATCGAAGTCCGGCCACCGCGACCAGTCCGGCTCACCTCGGGTGCCGAACTCGTCGCCGGTAGGTATCGGTTCACCCGGGACGGCTGAGGTGGCAGGCCGCGGCCCGGCGCCGAAGGACAACGCCGTCCGGCGCAACACGGTTGACCTCTCCCACCTGGAGGGCGACGAGGACGTCCCTGACAAGCTGAAGAAGCTGTTCAAGAGGGACGCCTACTCGGTGGCCACCTGCCGCTGGTGGGACACCTGGGTCGAGTCCGACCAGGCCGAGAGCTGCAAGACCACCGACTGGATGCGGCTCCAGATGCTGGCCCCCCTCGTCGAGGCGTACTTCCGCCGGCCTGGGCACAACGCCCTGGCCGAGATCCGGCAGAACGAGTCGCTTCTGGGCGCGACCATCACCGACCGCAAGCGGCTCAGGATGGGCGAGAAGCCAGAGCCCGGCGACGGCAAGGACGGCTCCGAGCTGCCCGAGGGCGTCGCCGACTTCGAGCTGTACAAGTCGCCTGGGGGCGCGTAGTCACGGCGCGTGATACAGCCTGTTGCCTTCGACGAGACCCGCGATGAATGAAAATCCTAACAGGGCCCAGCACCATAGCGGTGCAGATGCTGTTGCGAATACATGAAATAACGCCGCACTGTTAAAAATACCGCCGGCTAGAGCAATAAAAAACCACAATCTGACCGATGCTAGCCTTTGATCCACGTACGCATGGCAAGCTTCTTCCAAATATTGCCCCGCCGCAAATAGTATAATCGATGCGACCAGCAGAACCGCCATACCTGGAGTCAGTGGCCATTTGTTGAATGGGGCTCGCCCTGGAGTGAAAAGAGAAAAGAACTCATCAAACCAGCCGGTTAATATCGCCACCCATTCCATCCCTCGTCGGCCTAAACCATTGCGACGAGACGTCATCTGAAACGACGAATTGAAACAGGGCGATAAGCCCGCCCAGCACTCCGAGAATGTCAATAATCAGCCGGAAAAGAGTGCTCTTCTTGGCCCCGCCACCGTCGGCCATCACGCACCTCCGTCCTTGCCCATGCCGTTCCAGTGCACATCCGCTCTAGGCGGCTGGCAAGCTCCATGTCACGGCGGCAGTAGTCGCTCTGCCTTCAGGCGGAGCATGGCTCCTGGTGGCGAGCTTCGCAGAGCCCCCTTGCAGGCTGCTTGATTGGGGGTTCCAGCTCCCGCATCCACGTCCGAGAACGTCGGCGACTTCGAGCTACACAAGGCTCTGGGAGGTGCGTGATCAGGGCTCCAGCTCGCGCACCTTTGTGCGAGCCTTGCGCAGCTTCTCGTACGCCTTCCTGGCTTTCTCGGCTTCGGCCTGACCGTTGTACCAAGAAGTCCGCAACTTCGGAAACCAAGCGCCGATTTTTTCTGGGTTCTTGAATAGATAAACTACAGCTGAAGAAATCCCTACCCCGCTTGCTCCGGTCACAAACAATTCCAACAGGAGCGGTGAATTCATGGAGACGCGCGCTAGCCGTACACGTCTGGGATTTATATCAGAAAGCAGCTCCTCCAAGCGTGCCTCCACCCATCCCCGACGTAGGTGATCTTCCACTACGTCATTACCCACCCAAGGTTCATCCAGTCCTGACCGTTTGATACGCAAGGCGATATCCACCGCATCGACAAACGCACTCAATGTCGCCATGAGGTCTAGGGCCTCCGAAAATGGCGGCGCGGCGGAGTATGTTGGAGGTGCTTCACCGTCATATGGATGGTTGATTACTACTTCAAGTCTGCGTTGCGTCTGAGTGCGCTCGCCTGCGATTGATCCCGCCATAAATTCTGGATCATAGACCGCCGGGCGGCGTGCTTGATCTGCTATGACCAACTTCGTCCTGGCCGAGGAAGATGTGCAGTTGGCAAGCTTGGGAGCACCTTCGGCACGAACCGTACAAACCGGCCAGGGTGTACGAAAACACTTGTCGAGCTGCCCGAGTGCTCGGCCGACTTCGAGCCGTACAAGGCTCTGGGAGGCGCATGATCAGCTCTCCAGCTCGCGCACCTTTGTGCGAGCCGCATACAGCTTCTCGTATGACTTCCTAGCCTTCTCGGCTTCGGCGCGGCCGTTGTACCAGGCGGTCTGGAGCTTCGGGAACCACTCGCCGACCTTGTCTGGATTCTTAAACAGATACACAACCGCAGAGACGAGACCTGCACCACCTACTGCTTGTGTGGCAAGGCCGTCCCGCGCGCGTCCGACCTACGACCTGGACCGGGAGTGGCAACGCCGCTTTCCGAACATGACCGGGACGCTCGCCTGCCCCTGCGCGCTGACAACTCCTGGCAATGCCAGGACGGCCGTGACCGCTACGTGGAGGGGCATATCCCCGCCCTCGACTCCGACGGCATGCTCAAGCCCCCAAGTCGGGACTTCGACTCCTGGTGTCACGTCGGACCGCCCGGAACGCATGTCGCCAGAGTGCTCATCAACCCGTGGTCCGGGCTGCTGCAGGGGGCCGAGGAGTACCTGCGCCACACCGTGGGGCGCTCAGGCCTCGCGCCCGAGGTGGTGTGCCGCCTCCAGAGAGTCCTCGACGTCTGGGACGCCCACCACTGATCTGGAGGGCGGTCAGCCGTCGCCGAGGACGTCCTGCAGCCCGTCGAGCATGCCGAGCAGGATGTCGACGCTGGCGGCCGCGTCCAGCAGCGCCTGACGGGCCGCCTTCATCTCCGCGATCCCGGCCGTGACGCCTTCCACGGAGGGGGCCTGGCCGTTCGCGATGACGGAGAGCAGGCGCTGCAGTCCGTCGGCGGCGTGCGCGGCGGCCACCGGGATCGGCCCGGTCGAGGGGTCCTGGGCGATCTGCCGCAACGGGCCGGCCACCCGTACCGTCTGCCAGCGCAGGAACTCAGTGAGCTTGCCCGCCTATTCGTCGACGCCTGCGGCTATCAGCTGCTGGCGGTGCGCGGCGAACAACTCGTCGACGTCGCCGGCGAGGGACTCGAATCGTCAGTGAAGGGATGCTCCGGATGCTGCGGACACGGCGCTGGTGGATCAAGGGAGCCCGCGCCACGGCGCTGCAGGGCTACCTGCTCGGCCACACTCACGGCCTGCTGGACCGGCTGCTGGACGCAGCCGTCGACGCCGAAGCCAGCAGCACCCCGGCCGCCTCAGAGGGCGAGGGCTGGGTGATGGTACGCCTGGGCGGGCTGTTCCGGCTCGCCGCCGACGAAGGCCTGCTCCCCGTTCGGCAACCGGCCCGTCAGTAGCCGTGCCTGCCTGGGCCGGCGACCGCAGGAACCTGTGGGCAAGCGACGGCTACCCTCCAGCTCGCAGAGGTGTGCGGGATTCTTCGCGCACATGTGCAGGGTGTCGCGAAAGACGTGAAGGCCCGCCCGCCGGGCGCTGGAGCGAAAGTCAGCCGACGTGGACGAGGGGGCGCCGGGCGGTGTCGGGTTCGGCCTGGCGCAGCACCTCACGGGTCAGCGGCGGGACGTCGCCACCGCCGAAGACCAGATAACGCAGCAGGGCGCCGATCGGGTTGCCCTCGGCGGCCCAGTGGAAGTACACGTGCGGCATCTTGCCGGTCTGGTCGCGCAGGTGCAGCAGCAGGGCCGCGATCGCGTTGGCGACGGTGGGGCTTTGCATGCGCAGGATGCGGAAACCGTGGCGTTCCTCGCCGACGACGCGCAGTTCGGAGGCGAATTCGGAGGCGTCGGGGACGGTGACCTCCAAAAACAGCAGGCCTTCGCTGCTGCGCAGACGGTGCAGTTCCCAGGCCTCGCGTGCTTTGTCGACGTACTCCTTGCCGTCACGCGCGTTCGGCTCGTTGGCGATCAGGTGGATCTCGCCGGTCTCGTTGAGGTACCGGCGGGCCAGGTCGTCCAGGGTGATGTGGGTGACCCGCAGCTCGGTGGATCGGGTGGCGCGGGAGATCAGTGAGGTGATGACGATGGCCAGGACGAACAGCAGGGCGATGACCAGGCCGTCGGGACGTTCGATGATGTTGGCCACGGTGGCGTAGGCGAGGATCAGCGTGACGATGCCGAAGGCGATCGCGGCCCGGGTACGGCCGCCGGTCCACGCCGACAGGGTGACGGCGATGGCGGCCGACAGGATCAGGGCGAGCACGCCGGTGGCGTAGGCCCCGCCCTGGGATTCGACGTCGGCGCCGAAGACCAGCGTGATGAGAAAGGAGATGGCGGTGAAGATCAGCACCATCGGCCGGGCCGCGCGCGACCAGTCCGGGGCCATGCCGTAGCGCGGCAGGTAGCGCGGCACGATGTTGAGCAGCC
This sequence comes from Streptosporangium sp. NPDC001559, assembly GCF_042893955.1. Lineage (NCBI taxonomy): Bacteria > Bacillati > Actinomycetota > Actinomycetes > Streptosporangiales > Streptosporangiaceae > Streptosporangium > Streptosporangium sp. NPDC001559. Next base: position 345,855 of record NZ_JBIAVG010000007.1, on the reverse strand, counting down.
CGGCCAGCGCCGAGGCGCCGGCGAACCACAGGATCGCGATCGTGGACAGGTCGTAGGCGGTGCCGAACCAGTCGCCCAGGAATTCGTGGGCCAGGTAGGCCAGGGCGCGGCCGTTGGCCTTGCCGCCTTCGGCGAACTCCTCGGCCGGGATCAGTACGGTGGTGGCGAAGCTGGAGGAGATCAGGAACACGCTCATGATGAGCGCCGCGGTGGTCAGCAGCTTCTTCGCCCCCTTGATCCGCTGGACCAGGCCGCCTTTGACCAGGGGCATCACGGCCACGCCGGTCTCGAACCCGGACAGGCCCAGGGCGAGTTTGGGCATGACGTACGCCGAGACGGCGATCATCGCGATCGGGCTGGAGTATTCGGTCGTCACCGCGGTGCCCCAGTCAGTGACCAGGCCGGGCCTGGTGAGCGCATGCTGCAGGGCGACGCCCACCACGACCACGTTCAGCAGGAGGTAGACGGCCACCAGGACGACGGCGATGGAGATGGCCTCGCTGAACCCGGCCAGGAACACCCCGCCCAGGGCGGCGATCAGCACCAGCGTGACCGGAACCTGCCAGTCGGCGAAGAAGGCCGGCACGAACGGGTTGTGCAGGATGTGCGCCGTGGCGTCGGCGGCCGACAGGGTGATCGTCACGATGAAGGCGGTGGCCACGAATCCGAGCAGGAACAGCACCAGAAGTTTGCCGCGCCAGCCGGGCAGCAGGCGTTCCAGCATCGACAACGACCCGAGCCCATGAGGGCTTTCCCTGGCCACCGCCCGGTAGGTCGGCAGCGCGCCGAACAGGGTCAGCGCCACCAGCAGCAGGGTGGCCACCGGGCTGAGCGTTCCGGCGGCCAGCGCGGCGATGCCGGGCTGATATCCCAGGGTGGAGAAGTAGTCCACGCCGGTCAGGCACATCACCTGCCACCAGGCGTGCTGGTGGTCGGGCGGCTCTTCGTGGTGCGGACCGCTGGTTCTGGGATCGGAGCGCTGCAGGCCATGCAGCAACCACCCGCGCAGCCCTGTGTTCGCCGACGTTGACGTGCTGGCCATGATTGTCTCCTTGTGCGTACCCAGTGCCGCCTTGTTCCCAATGGGTGCTCATGGTGCACCAAGGCTTCACCACACACTCAACGGGACCCCCGTTGGCATGCCCTGCGGTCAACGCATCAGGCCTCTCCGCTCGGGCCCTGCCGCCAGCGCAGACGAGCGTGCGGCTTTCTGCACGCGCCACCACCGCTGGCCATCCCCTTCCGCCCCAAGGCCAGGAACGGCGTGGCCTTCACACACGTGTAAGAGGCTCCCGAAATCCCTGCGCCTGCCTTCCCCGGCCGCCTCTGCCCGAGGCTTCGGAAGCCGTCAACACCACCCGCCTGCAAGCCCCACGGAAACCCGCGCTGAGATGGATCAGCCCGTCTACTTTGCGGCTGGGCGCAGCTTCGGGAGTCCTGAGCCCAGAGCCGGTACGGCGGGTGGTCTGTTCAGCGCGATGTCTGCTGCTCCTGCCAGCGGCGCAGCAGACCAGGTAGTTCACCCAGCAGGAATGTGTAGAAGTCGCGCATCCGGCTCAACCGCTCGTGGGCCGGGTCGTCGGGGGCGGTGGTGGCGATGGCGGTCTCGGCGGCCTGCAGCATGACGTGCACGACGGTGTTCTGGGTGGAGAACAGGGTGGGCCAGGCGTCCTCGCGCAGCCGGTAGTGCTCGCGGCGGCTGCCGGGCGCGGGCAGGCGTTCGATCAGACTGACCGACAACAGGGCCTTGATCGCACCGGACACTGAACCCGCGCTGACGCCGAGCCGGTCGGCGATGTCGCCCATGGTGACGGTGGCGGCGTCGGTGAACAGGAACACCGCCAGCGTGCGCGCCGACATGCGTTGCAGGCCGCCCTCGGTCAGCGCCAGAGCCAGCCGTTCGGCGGTCTGCCATCGTTCCTGCTCGCCCATCCGGTCACCTCCGGGCAGCAGCATATCTGAATTTCTGGGCCTTCAGAAATTTCCGAACTTCGGCTATGTTTCTGGTATTCGGCCTGTCACAGGGCCGACGGTGTGCCGGGAAGCCTGGTCGGCGAGCGCAGCAGTCCCTCCAACGAAGGAACGCCGATGAAGGTCCTCATCCTCACCCACGGCACACGCGGAGACGTCCAGCCCTACGCGGCACTCGCCCTGGCGCTGCGCTGGGAGGGGCACGAGGTGCTCCTGGCCGCACCCGCCGCCTCCGCCGCCCTGGCCGAGCCGTACGGTCTGGACTTCGCTCCCCTCCATGACGGGCCCAACACGTTGATCGACGACCCGGAGGTGCGTGAGGCCATCGAGACGAACTACCGCGGTATCCGGGGCAAAAGGGTCGCGCTGCGCGTCATGCGGCGCAGCAAGCCCCTCCTCGCCAGAGCGCTGGAGGACGCGGCCCGGGTCGCCGAGAGCGGCGCGGACGTGGTCGTGCACGCCCCGAGCATCCCCGGCCAGCACATCGCCGAGAAACTCGGTGTTCCCGCGGTTCCCGCCCTCCTGCAACCGGTCTGGGTGCCGACCGGAGCCTTCCGCAACCCGATGCTTCCCATCTCGCTGCCGCGAGCGCTGAACCGGGCCTCGTACCTGCCGTTCCGGCTGATGCTGCGCTTCATGGGTGGAAAACAGCTGCGCGAGGACATCCTCCACCTGCCCCGCAGGCGAGGCGCGTACGACTTCCTGCGCCGCCCCGGCGGTGAACCCGCCACCGTGCTCCAGGGGTTCAGCCCCCACCTGCTGCCCGACGACGTGGACTATCCGACGTGGGTGCACACCACGGGCTTCTGGTTCCTGCCCACCCCGCCGGACTGGGAGCCCTCAGCCGAACTCGCCGCGTTCCTGGACGAGGGAGAACCGCCCGTCTACATCGGGTTCGGCAGCATGGCCGGCACCGACCCGCACCGTCTCGGCCGAATCGTGACACAGGCGGTGAAGCTCGCCCGGGTACGAGCGGTGGTGGCCGCCGGGTGGGGCGGCATCCGGATCGAGAACCCGCCCCGGGAGATGTTCCTGCTCGACCAGGCCCCCCATGACTGGTTGTTCCCCCGTATGGCGGCCGTCGTCCATCACGGCGGCAGCGGCACTACCGGCGCCGCGCTGGCCTCTGGACGTCCCCAGGTGGTGTGCCCCTTCGTCGCCGACCAGCCGTTCTGGGCGGACCGTGCGCACACCGCCGGAGTGGCCCCACCTCCGCGGCCACAGCGCCGCCTGACCGCGGAAGACCTGGCCGAAGCCATCCGCCGAACCGTCACCGACCGTGCCATCGCCGAACGGGCCGAGCAGCTCGGGCGGACGATCCTTACCGAGAACGGCGCGGCCAAGGCCGTCGACGTCCTGAAGAGAGTGCTGGCATAAGCCCACTCCTGCATCTGCCGAGGCCTTCGGGAAGCCGTCGACGCCGCCCGCAAGCCCCGAGGAGCCGACGTCCGGCCCGTACGGCGGAGCAGGTGGGGGTTGCGGGCGGGCAAGCGACGGCTATCCTCCAGGCCGGGCAGGGGCAGGCCACCATCGAGGAGGTGGCGCTGGATCGCCTCCCGCGCGCGCCCGCGCGAGAGGCTCGCGAAACTCGCAGAACTTCCCGTACTGACGACGCCGGACGGCTGGAATGGCGAGCATGCCGTTACTTCCGCTGCTTCCGCGCCGTCGTCTCCGCCCTTCCGTCACCGAGCCGTCATGGTCACGCCCCCGCCGCTGCGCACGCCCCGGTCTGTTCTCTGGTGGATCGTCTGCGTGACCGTGCTGGTCGGTGTCGCGGTCGCCGCCACGTTGTGGTGGCTCCTGGCCGACCCGGCCGCCGCGATTCCCGCCCCGAACCCCGGCGCCGGTGGGGCGGGGAGTGCGCGGGGAGAGACGCTGCGCACCGCGCTGGCCACCGGAGCCGCAATCGGAGCGGCGGTCACGCTGATGCTGGCCTTCCGCCGCCAGCACCACCAGGAGGTCACCGCCGCGCACACCACCCACGACGCGACCGAACGCCGGGTGACCGACCTGTACACCAAGGCCGCCGAGCAACTCGGCCATGAGGCGGCCGCCGTACGACTGGCCGGCCTGTACGCGCTGGAGCGCCTGGCGCAGGACAACCCCGGCCACCGGCAGACCATCGTCAACGTCATCTGCGCCTATCTGAGGATGCCGTGGATGTCGCCCTCCAACAGCACCCGGCAGGACCAAGCGTCTGCTGTTCCGCGCGCCGCCATCGCCGGAGCTCCCACCCCCGCCACCGGACGCGACCCACACGAAGAACTCCAGGTCCGTCTCACCGCCCAGCGCATTCTGGAAGAACACCTTCGCAACGGCTGCTAAATCTTGTTGCAGAAGCGTGTGGTTGGGCATCTTCCTTGTATGGGCGGGGTGTTGCGCGCTGATCCTTTATGGGTGGAGACCTTCACCGGACTGCGAATGAGCCGCTTTGATCGGCTGCTGCGGATGGTGCGGGAGCGGGGCGGAAACGGTCCCGGCGGCGGGCGCCCTGACGTCTGCCCCTGGCCGAGCGCGTGCTCCTGGTAGCCGTCTACTACCGCACCAACCTCACCATGCGCCGGCTCGCACCGCTGTTCGGGATCTCCGCGGCGACCGTCTGCCGCGTCATCGGCCGGCTGGGTCCCCTGCTCGCCCTCGAACCCGCCTCCAGGCCGGCCGACGCGGTGGAACGGCTGTGGATCGTCGACGGCACCCTCATCCCGGTACGGGACCGCACCGTCGGCGCCTCCAGCCGTAACCACCGGTTCTCAGCGAATGTGCAGGTCGTCATCGACGCCGATACCCGCCTGGTCGTGGCGACCGCCCGACCGGCCCCGGGTAACAAGGCCGACGCCCATGTCCGGCGGGCCTCGGACCTACCGGCCCGGTGCCAGGGCATGAACGTCCTGGCCGACGGCGCCTACCCGAACACCGGCCTGATCGTCCCCCACCGCAAACGGGCGGGCAGACCCTTGCTCCGGGCCCAGGAAGAAGACAACGCCGAGCATCGGCGTATCCGCGCCCGCGTCGAGCATGTCTTCGGCCGCATGAAGAACTACAAGATCCTGCGCGACTGCCGACAAAGAGGAACCGGTCTCCACCACGCCGTCCAAGCCGTCGCCCACATGCACAACCTCGCCCTCACACCATGACCACGACAGTCACCACCCCGGCCCCGACCTGCCTAAACACCACCTTCTGCAACAAGCTTTAGGGCGTGGCAGATGCGTGTGAGCGTGCTGAAGCGGATGGCCTAAACGCGATCATTCCCGGCGGATGCCCGATGCGCCACGGAGGGTGAGTCATATGGTGGCTGAGACGGGGGGAGTGCGGTGTCAATGGGCCGGAGCGCCGTGATCGTTGGTGGGGGGATCGGTGGACTGGCGGCCGCCGTCGCATTGGGGCGGCGGGGGTGGGAGGTTGAGGTCTGGGAGCGGGCTTCGGAGTTCGCCGAGATCGGGGCGGGGATCTCGCTGTGGCCCAATGCGCTGCGGGCTCTCGGTGAGCTGGACCTGGGAGAGACCGTGCAGGGGCTGGGGGCCGTCGAGGCGGCCGGAGGCGTGCGGGACCGGGCGGGCCGATGGCTGTCTCGGACCGACGGGGCCGAGATCGAGCGCCGGTTCGGGCTGCCCATGGTCATCCTGCACCGGGCCGAACTGGTGCGGGTGCTGGTCGAATCACTGCCCGCTGAGGTGCTCCGGGGCTCGACCGAGGTGACGGGCGTCCGGGACGACGGTGACGGCGTCGTGGTCTCGCACCAGGGCGGGACTCGGCGGGTCGACCTGGTGGTGGGGGCCGACGGGTTGCACAGCACCGTGCGGCGGCACGGGTGGCCCGCGGCCGCAGGACCCCGGTACGCCGGGTACACCGCCTGGCGCATGGTCAGCGGGCCGCTGCCACGAGGTCTGGGCGAAGGGGCCGCCTTCTGGGGGCGCGGTGAGAGGTTCGGGTTCACCTCGATGCCGGGCGGGCGTGCCTACTGCTTCGCCACCGCGACCGTGCCCGCCGGCGAGGCCGCCGCTGGCGGAGAACACGCCGAGCTCACGCGGCGCTTCGGAGGCTGGGCCGATCCCATTCCGGCGCTACTGGCCGCTGTCCCCGCATCCGACGTCCTCCGTCATGACGTCTACGACCTGCCTCCGCTGGCCTCCTTTATGAGCGGACGGGTGGCGCTGCTCGGCGACGCCGCACATGCGATGACCCCCAACCTCGGCCAGGGAGCCTGCCAGGCACTCGAGGACGCAGTCGTCTTGGCGGCCTGCCTTGACGAGCCCGGCGGCCTCGACCGCTACGACGAACTGCGTCGGGCCCGCACCCAGATGGTCGCGCGGCGCTCCGCCCGCCTCGGCGCCATCGGCCAGCTGGCCTGGCCGCCGGCCGCCCTCGCCCGCGACCTGGCCGCCCGGCTCACTCCCAGCGCCGCGACCTTGCGGTCGATGACACCGATTCTGGACTGGCGGCCCTGATGCCCGACTGGACCTACCACCCGCTGCGCGGCATCACGGCCGCCGTCCTGGGCGTCCGCCGGTCGCGGCGCGTCGCCCTGCACGCCCTGGCCACCCTGGTCTCCCTTCCCAGCGGCCGCCGGGTCGTCTCCCTGGCGTTCGGCCACCGCCCCGCCCCGCCCGACCTGGCCGGAACGGTCGCCGGCGTCCCGGTGGCCTCCCGCCTGGGCGCGATCGTGCCGCCGGCCGTGGCCCGCGACGCGATCCGCGCCCTCCCCACCCAGGGCGCCGGCTTCATCGTGATCGCCCCGGTCACTCCCGCCGACGTCCCTCAGGTCCTCGAGGCGACCGCGGGCCGCCGGCGTCCCGTCTTCATTCGGTCCACCGACCCCGAGACCGCCGCGGCACTCGCCCCGCACATCGACGGCGTCCTCCTCGAGAACGCGCGGCTGGTTTCGGTGAGCGCTCCGGGGACCGCCGAAGCAGTGGCTCTGCTGCAGGACGGCGGCACCGTACTGGCAACTCCGACAGTCCTGGTAACGGAAGGGCCCGGGTGGTTCCAAAGGGTGACGGAGGCAGCGACACCAACGCATCCGGCGACGGGGTTGCGGGCGGTGGGGTGGGATCCCCGGCGGTGGCCCGCCTGGTGGTGGGGGTTCTGCGTCGGAGCCGGGATGATCGGCGGGGGGCTCGGTGCGGCGCTGATCACCCTCGGTCCCGTGCTGCTCTGGTACGACCGTGACTTCCTCGGCACCGATCTGAACGGGCTGCACCACATCAACCACCACCTGGTGCATTTCCTGCAGCACGACCGGATCACCATGGCCGCCACCATGGTCGCGATCGGGGTGCTCTACGTGGGCCTGGCCGTCGGCGGGATCCGGCGCGGCTGGCCCTGGGCCCGAAACGCCTACCTGGTGTCCGGCTACATCGGGTTCCCCACCCTCTTCTATTTCCTGGGCTTCGGTTTCCTGGAGCCCCTGCACACCGCGGTCGCCGTCGTCCTGTTCCCGATGTTCGTGCTCGCGACCCGCCGCAGCCCCGACCGGCCGCGATGGACGCTCCAGCCGGACGGCCCGGAGCCCGAGCGGCTCCGGGCGCACCTCGGCCAGCTACTGATGATCATTACGGGCGTCGGGCTGTTCATTGGTGGCGCGGTCGTCTCTGTCGTCGGCCTTACGCACGTGTTCGTCCCCAGCGACCTGGTCTTCCTGCAGACCACGTCCGAAGATCTGCAGGCGGCCAACGTGCATCTGGTGCCGTTCATCGCCCATGACCGGGCCGGTTTCGGCGGAGCCTTGACGGCCGCGGCGGCGGCGATCACCGGCCTGAGCGCCTGGGGCTGGCGCCGCGGCGAGGCCTGGATCTGGTGGACCCTGGCCCTCGCCGCCCTGATCGGCTTCCTCCCCCCGATCGTCATCCACGCCCACGCCGGCTACACCGACTTCTGGCACTTGGCCCCCGTCTACTTCGGCTCCCTGCTGACCATCCTCGCCCTCGCGCTGGCCCGCCCTTACCTCTGCAACAAGATGGCTTCAACCGACCGCTCCTCATGAATATCTGCGATTGGGGGTCCATCTGGGCCCACCCTGATCTGGTTACGGGATAACCTTCGTTATCAGGAGTCAGAACCTTGGGCGACCATGGTTGGCACACCCCGGCGCTGATCACTCCAAGCTGACGCATGGGTTCCGCAGAGGCAACAGCGAGACGTTGCGCGATGGGCGTACAGGCCGTAGCCCGTGTTCAGCGTCCGTCGGTGACCGTGATCGCAAAGTAGGCCCGGCGCTCGGGTTCGTGGCACCAGACGCAAAGTAGCCGTGAGAAACCGGGAGCCCCTGGACGGGTTGACATAGAACCGTTAGCGAGCAACGCGACCTGCGGAAACGTGCTCGCTACCGTTATCGGGAAAGCAAGCGCCGGACTCATGCCCGGACACCCGGACTGAAACCCGGAGGTAGCCGCCACAGCCGTCACCTGCTATGGCCTGCGGCAACGCCCTCCTTTGCCCCTGGTGACGCCAACCCGAGCTCTGGGCCGTCAAGCTCGGCTGGGTTCGGCCCGGGAGTTCCGTCCGTGGCGCGCAGCGCGTACAGATTGCCGTTCGAGCTGCCGACGTAGACGAGGTCGTCGGCCACAACCGGCAGGGTCTGGAACCTGCCACCGGTCTGGAAGCGCCAGCGGGGCGCGCCGGTGGCCGCGTCCAGCGCGTGCAGCGTGCCGCCCTCGTCTTGGGCGAAGACGGTGTCCTCGTGGACCGACACCCTGGCGGTGAGCGGCCTGCTCCACCGTTCTTCCCCGGAGGCGGGGTCGAGCGCGTGCAGGTCCTGGCCGCCGACGTAGACCGTCCCTCGTGACTCAACCACGTTCCAGAAGCCGCTGTCGCCCGCGGTGGTGAGCCGCCAGCGCTCCTGGCCGGAGGTGGTGTCCAACGCGTATGTGCGTCCGGCGAGGTCGCCGAGGTACACGGTGTCGCCGATCACGATGGGGTCGTACCGGACGATGTCGCCGAAGCGGGCGCGCCACCGCGGCTTCCCGGTGGCGGGGTCGAGCGCGATCATCTTCGTGCCGGTGACCGCGAAGACGGCCTCTCCGGTCGCGGTGAGGTAACCGGCGGGGGTGACGTTGGCGGCGCCCAGACGGGAGCGCCAGCGAAGGGCGCCCGTCTTGGCGTCAAGGGCGGACAGCAGGCCTTGCTTGCCGCCCACGTGACCTTTCTGGCTGATCACGTAGACGGTGCCGGCGGCCACGGCCACGTTGCCCAGGGCGCCGGGGACGCGGAAGCGCCACCGCTGCCTGCCGGTGGCGGCGTCCAGCGCGATGACGTGGGTGAAGCCGACACCCGAGTACACGCCGTCGGCCTTGATGACGATGTCTCTGGCGTCGAAGCGGCGGTTCCACCGCATCCGGCCGGTGGCGGCGTCGAGGGCCGCCACCCCGTCGCTCCTGGCGCCGTAGAGCACGCCGCCCACCAGCATGGGCACGGCGGGCCAGGAGGACTTCCACCGCGCCCGGCCGGTGACGGCGTCCAGGGCGTACAGCCCGTCGTCGGCGCCGGCGTACACCACACCGCCGTGCACCACTGGGTCGGCGCGGACTCCCGCGTCGGCGAGGCGGGTCCAGCCGCCTGTCCGCGCAGGAGGACGGACGTGCTCCCCCGGCCGGTAGCGGGCCATCAGATTGTCGCGCACCCGGACCGCGGCCAGGCGCTGGAGCAGCCGGGACGGCGACGTCAGATGGACGATGACCGGCCCCACGTTGACGAGCGTCGCGCCGAACGTCCCGCCGGGGCCGTGGGCGGTGTAGGAGAAGACGCCCTCGCCCTCGGTCGTTGGGTCGTAGTCGAAGCTCTCGTGCCTTTTGATCTGCTCGGCCGCGGCGGCGAACAGGGCGCCTGCGTCCGGGGACACCCAGCTCACGGAGAGCGAGACGACGCCGCGGTCGTCGTCGGGCGACACCCAGTCGCAGGTCACGGGCTTGGGCGGGGTCAGGGGGCCCAGCGACTTGCGTCCGGGCAGAGGGCGGGCGCCGGGGGCGAGGTCGTGGGGGCCGAGCAGGGAGCACGCGTCCGGCCAGTCGCCCGGCGCGACGCCGCCGAGCGCGACGGGCCCGGCGGGCCGTCCGTAGACCGGGCGGAACGCGGTGAGCCGGCTGCCGCTCTGGACGAAGGCCAGCCCCGAGGCCGCCCCCACGAAATCGAAGACGTGGGGAAGCGGCCGGTCCAGGGGGAACGCACCCAGGCGGGCGGTGTCCCCGTCGCGCGAGATGAGGAAGCCGGGCAGCGGCCACGCGGCGTTCCAGTCGAACCCGGGGCGGTCCGGGGCGTCGGGATGGTGGCCGACCTCCAGCGGCGGGCTCCAGCCGTCGTCGTCGGCGGGCAGGTGAGAGACGGGCAGCGGCGTGCCGTCCTCGGCGAAGGGGAATCGCTCGTCGTACGCCTTCACGATGACGTAGCCGTCCGGCGCCCGCTCGTACCCGAGCCGCGCGCCGTCGTCCGCGGCGGGGGTCCGGGTGGTGATGGAACGCGTCCAGTTCTTCCGCAGCGTGCGCGGGTCGTAGGAGGCGAGTTGGACGCGGCCGTGCTCGCAGCGGGTCAGGAGCATCACGGACCGGGATGTGCCAGAGGTCACCATGTCGCAGCCCGGCATGTCGTCGGCGCGCGCCTGGACTCCCCCGGTCCGCGCGTCGAGCGAGAGCAGCCCGCCTCCCCACCGGTAGACGACGACGGCGCGCCCGGCCGCCTGGACCTTCCGGTAGCCGCTCTCCGACGCAGGAGCCTCGTACTGCCACAAGGGCCTGCCGGAGGCGAGGTCATAGGCGTGCAGAACCCAGTGCCAGGCGGTCGCCTGATTGTCCAGTCCGGTGACGAAGAGGATCCCGTTCGCGGCCGAGACGCCGTCCGGGGAGGCGACGGCGGTGGGGAGGGTGCGCCGGACCGCGCCGGTGCCGGCGTCGCGCACGACCACCGCCCCCTCCTTCGTCACCGTCAGCAGGTTCTCACCGGTCAGGAAGGAGAGCGAGGCCTTCTCCCCGACGGGGACCGACCAGGCTTCCCGCCAGCCGACGAGTTCCGGCGCGGGCCGCCCGTCGTCGGCGACCGCGAGCGCGGCGGTCACCGCCAGCGCCGCCAGGGTCCTGAGCGCGCGGGTGGTCAGCACGGCCGGGGTCTCCCGCAGGAGACCGGCTGCCAGCCGCCCTGCGGCGCCTGCCGGTAGTAGGACCGGTAGCGGGCGGCCTCGCCGGTCAGCCGGAACGCCCCCCCGTCCGGCCCTTTGACCACGAGCTGTTCCGTACGGCCGTCCGCGAGCGCCGTGACCAGGAGGTCGAACTCGTAGTACGCCTTCTTGCCGGTGAAGCTCAGACTGAGCGTGACCGGCTCGTCCCGTTTCAGATCGATCTGCTTCTTCCGGAAGTATGAAACGTCCCCGTCTGCCGTGAACCGGGGAACGGGACGGTCGAGGTTGGCGGCCATCCCGACGGTGCCCGCTTCGCCGCCGGCGGTGATGGCGATCAGGCGGGCGCCCTCCGAAACCGGCATGCGGGCGAGGACCCTCGGTTCGATGTCCACGATGCGCAGGCTGCTGCGGTTGCCGGTCAACACGACGGTGACGTCCATGCTGCCGATCAGGGCCATCCGATGGCGTGCCAGCACCGCTTCACGCCGTTCGTCCGCGTGGGCGGCCAGCAGGACCGCCCGGTCCTCGGGATCGGTCACCGGTTCGCGCAGGACGGTGTCGCGCTCGGAGTAGTCGACGGCCACGTAGCCGACGGTGATCGCTGCGGCGCCGCGTACCCGCTCGACCGTGTCGGAGCCGTGCGCGTTGTACCACTCGGTGAACACGACGCCGAATGCGGCCAGAATCACGGCGCTGACGATTCCCGTCAGCCACGTGATCAGCCCTTTCGACCGGCCGGGCTCGGACGCCTCGGCTTCCTCCTGCTGCCGGGCCTCGACGTCGCGACTGACGGACGTGTTCTTTTTCCGGCGCGCTCTGCCCATTGGGACGCGTTCCTCCATGACCGATAGTCAAGATCAGCGTAGGCACAAGCTTGAGCGCGACGGAGCGCTTTCCGGATATTCACCACCGTTGGCGAGCGTGTCCAATGTGTACCGCAGAGGAATAAAGGACGCCGACCGACGAGGAATGGGACGAGTTTCTCGGCCGTTGCGGGAGGGCCTACGGAACCGGGTGCCAGCACGAACGCGCATGCGTTCGCTGCCCGCTCCCACGAGTCGACCCAGACGAGCGGCCACGGCTGGAGGGGATCCGCGACGACCTCATCGCCCGCACAGCCGCCGGCTGGACGCCCTGACATGCTCTTGGACCTGGCCAGCGGGAACAATTGACCCGCCGATTCCAGGGAGGAGCGGGCGGCGGGCAGACCGGCCTGCCGGTCCTCGTCGGCCCAGGACTCCCGAAACGGGGGGCCGGCCTCGGCTTGTGAGACCGCCGCGAGCGTCATACGAGCGCCCTCGCGGAGACCCGGCCGATCGCACGCGGCCATCACGTCGGTCCATGTCAGGTAACGCGGGTTCCCGGTTTCGTAGTCGCCGGGACATCGATGCCGGGTCGGCCTCCCCACGGCTTGAGCATGCCGCATGACGACCGAGAGGGCGTTTCCGGTTCCTGCTGTCCGATGAGGTGGATGCGGTGACGGTAATCGATCGGGGAGATTTCGTAGGCGGCGCGAAAAAGACGACTGAAGTGCGCGCTGTTGGCGAATCCCCAGCGGGCGGCGATGGCGTGGACGGGCCGGAGCCGCAGAGCGGGGTCGGCCAGATCGTGGCGGCAGCGTTCCAGGCGGCATGAGCGGATCCAGGCGGCCACGCTCAACCCCTGATCCTGAAAAAGCCGGTGCAGGTAGCGAACGGAGATCTGGTGCGCTGCGGCGATGCCCGTGGGGCACAGCTCCGGGTCACTCAGATACCGCTGGATGAATGCGTGGATGCGTGCCCGCAACATCTGACGGGGCGACTCGGTCTGCGGGGAGGAGCCTGCTTCGAGAACGTGAGCGCAGGTCGCGGCGACCAGGTCCAGGGTGATCATGGACAGCCGGGTGGCGTCGGCCGCGCTGCAGCCGGAGGTGTGCCGGGCCAGCTCGATGATGTGCCTGCGCAGCAGGGCGCCGACTCCGGCCGAGCAGGGCAGGCTTCGACCGGCGAGCCGTACCAGAGAGTCGGCGGGCAAGGGCATCAACGCCTTGGGGATGTACAGGATCACACTTTCGGCACCACCGGTCGCGTCGGCCAGCAGGTGGATGTGGAAGGGCCGGGTCGTGTCGTAGAACAGCAGGTCCCCCGGTCCCGCGATCACCTGCCGGCTCCCCAGATCCAGCCGCTTGGCGCCGCGCAGGGGCAGCGAGAGGCAGTACGTCCCGGGGGCGGAGCGGCGGATCAGCGTGTCGGCGAGCCAGATCTGCGACGGCGGGAACGAAAGCCACGACAGGTGCAACGCCCCGAGACCGATCCGGCGCACGACGGCGTGGGACGCCTCTTCGCGGTCGCCGCGGACGACCGTGGGAGGCCGTCCGCCGACCGTTTCCCGGCGCCGGATGAAACGGTCGGTGGATGGTTCGTGGTCACGGAAAACGGGCTCGGCGTTCACCGTGGAAGTCGTCAGTCGCCCGCTGTATTCGTCGAGGCGCAAGAAAGCCTCCAGCTCGTTCTTTGGAAGACACGTCTTTTCCTTTCTCGACCATAGGTAGCCGCCGGAGAGGTTGTTGCGCAGGTCAGGCACCGGTACGCAACAAAAAGAATCCGATCGGCGCGGGCCGCAACCATCTGACGGGCACATCCGAAACCGCGCAGCCGATCCGGGGAGGACGCGCCCCGGTTGCCGCTATTTCTCGGCCTGAGTTAATTTGACGGCTCGGTCGACCTCTCGGCGCCAAGGCGGAGGGAGTACTGGATGGGCCGGAGTGAGACTCCCCTGGATCCCACCGCGGGGGTGGTCCAACGTTTCGCCTATGAGCTCCGTAAACTGCGGCAGGAGGCGGGCGGTCCCACCTACCGGGAAATGGCCGACCGGGCGGGATATTCGGTCAGTGTGCTGTCGCGCGCGGCGGCCGGGCGGCGGCTGGCGTCCTGGCCGGTGGTGGAGGCCTACGTACGCGCCTGTGGCGGAGACGTGGCCGACTGGCGGACGCGCTGGCGGCGGGCGGCCGACGAGCACGCCTCCCCCACCGCCGGTGAGGAGGAGGGGGCCGCGCCGTACCAGGGGCTGACGCACTACGACGTCGGCGACCGTGACCGCTTCTTCGGCAGGCAACGGTTGCTGGACCAGGTGACAGGAATGCTGGAGCGGCGGCGCCTGGCCGCGGTGTTCGGCCCGTCGGGCAGCGGCAAGTCCTCGCTGCTGCGCGCCGGCCTGATCCCCGCCGCCCGGTACGGTGCCCTGGGCGAACCGGTGCCGACCGTCGTGACGCTCACTCCCGGTGCCCACCCGATGCGTGAGCACGCCGGCAGCTTCACCGCCTTCACCGGGGGTGAACTGGTGGTGGTCGACCAGTTCGAGGAACTGTTCACCCTGTGTCCGGACGCGGCCGAGCGGGCCGCGTTCGTCGACCTGCTGCTGGCGACGGCCGGACCGGGCGGTGGGCGGGTGGTCCTCGCGGTGCGGGCCGACTTCTTCGGCCGTTGCGCCGAGCATTCCGCTCTCACCGAGGCCCTGCAGGGCTCGACGGTGCTGGTCGGGCCGATGAACCGACAGGAGCTGCGGGAGGCGATCGTCAAACCGGCCGCCGCCGCCGGGCTGATCGTGGAACGCGCACTGACCGACCGGATCATCGAGGACGTGGCGGGAGAGGCCGGTGGGCTGCCGCTGATGTCGCACGCGCTGCTGGAGACCTGGCGACGCCGCCGTGGCACCCTGCTGACCCTGGAAGGCTACGAACGGGCCGGTGGGGTGCACGGGGCGATCGCCGCCACCGCCGAGCAGGTTTACACGCACCTGTCCCCCGAGCAGGCCGACCAGGCCAAGCGGGTGCTGCTGCGGCTGGTCAGCCCGGGTGAGCAGGCGGCCGACACCCGCTGCCCGGTCTCCTACGAGGACTTCGACCATGTCGCGCACCCCGAAGGGGTGCTGGAACGGCTCGCCCGAGTCCGGCTGGTGACGCTGCACGACGACCACGTCGAACTGGCCCACGAGGCGCTGATCACCTCCTGGCCGCGACTGCGCGCATGGATCGATCAGGAACGTGAGCTGCTGCGCCTGCGGCGGCGCCTGGGTGAGGCCGCCGCCCTCTGGAACGAGCACGGCCGGGACGCCGGCGTCCTGTACCGGGGAGCGCGCCTGACCGCCGCCGAACCGTTGCTGAGCCACCCCGACGACCTCACCGTCGCCGAACAGGCTTTCCTGCGCGCCTCCGTGCGGGCGGCGGAGCTGGCCGACCGCGCCACCGTCCGGCGCGGGCGGCTGGCGCGGCTGGCGGTGGCCGCGCTGGCCGTTCTGGCCGTCCTGGCCTCGGGTGCCGCCGTGTCCGCGGTCGCCGCGGCCCGCCAGGTCGACGCCCGTGGACGGGAGATCCTGGCCCAGCTCGTCGCCAAAAGGAGTGACGAACTGGCCGCGACGGATCCGGCCCTGTCAGGGCTGCTGGCCGCCGCCTCCTGGCGTTTCGCTTCCACCGCCGAGGCCCGCTACGACATGCTGACCATGCTGACCGGTTCCCTGGACGGAGTTCTGAAAAACCCCACCGGCGCCGTCACCGCCGTGGTCTTCAGCCCCGACGGCCGCCTGCTGGCCACCGCCGGTACCGACGGGAGTGTCCAGCTGTGGCAGTTCGCCTCCCATCAGCTCGTCTCCACCTTGTTCGTCGGTCCCGCCCGCTACGGCGCTGTCCTCACGATGGCCTTCAGCCCGGACGGCCGCCTGCTGGCCACCGCGGGCGTCGGGGAAGACGTGCGGCTGTGGGATGTCGCCGCCCATCGCCTGGTCGGGACCCTGCCCACCGGTCACACCACCGTCGTCACCACCATGCAGTTCAGTCCGGACGGTGCCAGGCTGAACACCGCCGACGACGAGGGGGGCGTCCAGGTGTGGGACGTCGTCGCTCGCCGCCCGGTCGCCACCTTGCCCATCGCCTCCGCTCGCGGCGCTGTCATGGTGGCTTTCGGCTCCGACGGCACCACCGTTTCCGCCAGCTACCTTGACGGGGAACGCGTACAACGCTGGGATCTGGCCACTCACCGCATGAAGGGCCCGATGTTCGACGGCGACGTCGGCATGTCCCCTCGGGTGAGGTTCAGCGCCGACGGCGCCGTCGCCGCCACCTTCGGGATGGCGAGTCCGAGTGTGCGGCTGTGGGACGCCGCCACCGGCAGCCCGGTCGGCCATCCCCTGCCGACGGGCTACACCGGCGACCTGGCACTCAGCTCGGACGGCGCCATGCTGGCCGTCGTCGACGAAGGAGGCAGACGCATCCGGCTGTGGGACGCCCGTACCCAGAGACCCGTCGGCGTTCCGTTGAGCGGTCACACCGGCCCGATCGCGAACATCGCGTTCAGTCCGAGCGGTGGAATCCTGGCCAGCGCCAGTGACGACGGCACCATCCGGTTGTGGAACACCGCGACATTCCACGAGATCAGTGGCCTTCCCGCCGGCCACACCCTCGATGTCACCGCCGTGGCCTTCAGCCCGGACAGCCGTCTGCTGGTCAGCGGTGGAACCGACAAAACCTTCCGTCTGTGGGACGTCACGACGCGCCGCCTGAGCGGCTCCCCCGTGACCGGCTCCGCCAGCGGTATCGCCACCCTGGCGTTCAGCCCCGACGGCCGTCTGCTGGCCACCTCCGGCAGCGACGCGAACGTTCACCTCTGGGACGCCGTCACCCGCCAACCGGTCGGTGCTCTCGCCCTTGGGAACTCCGAAAGCGTGGTGAACTCGGTCGCCTTCAGTCCTGACGGTCGTCTGCTGGCGGCGGGGAACTGGCGCGGCGTCATCCGGCTGTGGGACGTGGCCTCCCATCTCCCGGTAGGCGCTCCCCTCGTGAGGGGCAGCAGACCGGTGAACTCGGTCGCCTTCAGTCCTGACGGTCGTCTGCTGGCGGCGGGGAACTGGCGCGGCGTCATCCAGTTGTGGGACGTGGCCACCCATCTCCCGGTAGGTGCTCCTCTGGAGGGGCACAACGGTCCGGTGAACTCGGTCGCCTTCAGTCCCGACGGCCGTCTACTGGCCACGGGCGGGCAGGACAGGACCATCCGGCTGTGGGACATGGCCACCCGCCTCCCGGTAGGTGCTCCTCTGGAGGGGCACAACGGTCCGGTGAACTCGGTCGCCTTCAGTCCCGACGGCCGTCTACTGGCCACCGGTGGGGAGGACAGGACCATCCGGCTGTGGGACATGGCCACCCGCCGGCCGATCGGCACCCCCCTGTCCGGTCACAGTCGTGCCGTCCGCACGGTCGCCTTCAGCCCCGACGGCCGCCTGCTGGCCACCGGTGGGGAGGACAGGACCATCCGGCTGTGGAAGACGGAGTTGCCCCCGGATCCGCCCGCTGCGGTCTGCGCCGCCGTGGGGCGCTCCCTCACCCGGCAGGAATGGCAGCAATACGTTCCCGGAGAGTCCTACCAGCAGATCTGTCCTTGACGCTCCGCGAACCAAGGCCTCAGCGCGGGGTGAGGACGCAGAACTCGTTGCCCTCCGGGTCGGCGAGAACCGCCCAGGGAACGTCGCCCTGGCCGAGGTCGACGTCGACCGCGCCGAGAGTTCGCACCCTGGCCACCTCCGCCGCATGGTCGTCACCGGGGTACGGCCGGAGATCGAGATGGACGCGGTTCTTCACGGTCTTCACATCGGGCGTGCGGACGAACTCAAGGTACGGCCCGACACCCCTGGCCGAACGCAGCGTCGCATGGTCGTCGGTGACCTCGTGCAGGGTCCAGTCCATCGCCCCGTCCCAGAACCGGGCCATGGCCCGCGGATCCACGCAGTCGACCACCACCGCGGCGATCGGCCCGGTGTCCCGATAGATCGGCCGGGGCTCCAGCACGCAGAACTCGTTGCCCTCCGGATCGGCGAGAACCGTCCAGGGAACGTCGCCCTGGCCCACGTCGGCGGGCGTCGCGCCAAGGGCCCGCAGGCGCGCGACCAGGTCCGCCCGGTGGGCGGCGGAGGTGGTCGCGAGATCGACGTGCAGGCGGTTCTTCACCGTCTTGGGCTCCGGTACGGCGAGCACGTCGATGTACAGCATGGCGGGGTCGGGATAGGCGAAGCCCACGGGTTCGACGTTGGTCACGCCGGGTCCCTCGCTGGAGAGGCCCCAGCCGAGGACCTCGGCCCAGAATCCGCCGACCACGGAGTCGTTCCGGGCGTTCATCGCAATCTGTACAAGCCTCATCGCCATGCCACCGATCCTACGGAGGAGCCCGCTCAGCCCGAGTGCAGGACCCGGAAGCGGCCGGGTTCCGCCGGATCCCGGTCGACGATCTGGACCGGTGCCCAGACCCACTGCCGGACGCTGATGCCCGGCGTGCGGGAGAACCGGATCCACCCACGGGTGCCCTCGACCGCGACGTGCGGCCAGGCTTCGGCGACGCGTGCCCGGTCCGTGCCGTGGGACCGCAGCGCGTCGGCGAGGACGGCGATCGTGTCGTAGCCCTCGAAGGCCACGAAGGATGGCGTTTCGGCCAGCCGTTCGCGAAGGGCCGTCTCGACTCGCGCGCCGAGCGGGCTGAGGAATTCGGGCAGGTAGCGCAGGAAGGGGACCGCGGCGCCGTCGTCGCCCAGCAGCGTCGCCCATTCGGTGGACTCCGGTTGCCCGGCCGGAGCGCCGATCATGATTCCGCCGAGGCGCGGGTCGCGGCGGACGGACTTGACGATCGACGCCGCCGGCTCCGGGTGACCGACCAGAAGGAGAAGGGCTGTCACGCGGTCGCGGACGAGCTCGTCGCACACGGCCGCGGGGGTGAGCGCGAGCACGTCGAGTTCGATGACGGTGCCGCCACGGGGGGCGAGGTGGTCCCGCAGGACGCGGGTACCGGACGCCCAGTAGACACTCGGCTGGACCGCCACGGCGATCCGGCTGTGGCCCGCGCGGAGAAGGAAGTCCGCGTAGATCCGCCAGCCGTGGGACTGCGCGGGGGCCAGGCGCGCGACCCACTCCGTCGGCCGCTCGGTGAGCTCGTCCAGAACCGCCGACGAGCAGAGGAACGGCAGGCCGAGGGCGTCGGCCCTGGCTGCGGCGGTTCTGGCGACGACGCTGTGATACTCCCCCACCAGGGCGGTCACCCCCAGATCGGCCAGTTCGTCCACGGCCGCCGCGGCCTTCTGCGGATCGGCCGCGGTGTCCCGGACCACCAGCTCAAGTGGCCTTCCGGCGATGCCTCCGGCGTCGTTGACCTCGTGAACGGCCAGCTCAAGTCCGGCGAGCAGATGCCGGCCCGCCTCGACCCAGCCAGGCCGGGTCAGCGGGGCAAGAGCGCCGATCCGGATGGATGACTCGTCGGCCCGTTCCGCCCCAGATGACGACGATGACGTGTTCATGTGCTGGCGTCTCCTGTGCAGTGAGTCGTTGCGGTTTGTCTGGATCACGGAGTGGCAAGGCCTGATCGTACGCGGTGAGGCGCGCCCGGGTGATCAGACCACCACCGTCAGGGCCGGAACGCGTCGGCGTTGCGCGCGCACCAGTGCGCGAACGTCCGCGGTCCGCGTCCGAGCAGTCGTTCCACGGTGTCGGTGCGGAATCCGACGGTGTCGGCCCGCATGAGGGCGAACCCCTCGATGATGGCGGCGGCGAGCGCCTCGGGTGCCCCGTCGGGGAAGCGGGAGTGGACGGCCTCAGCCGGTGTGGCCGCCTCGCGGACCTCGATGTGGCGGCCGGTCGCCGAGGCGATGATCTGGACCTGCTCGGTGACGGTGAGGGCCTCGTCGCCGGTGAGGACGTGGTCCGTGCCCTGGTGGCCGTCCTCGGTGAGGACGAGGGCGGCGACGGCGGCGATGTCGGCGGGGTCGATCGGCGCGTAGCGGCCCGGGCCGACCGGGTCGAGGACGTATCCCTTCTCGCGAATGGCGGACGCCCACTCCAGGGCGTTGGTCATGAAGCCGCCGGGTCGCAGGATCGTGGCGGGTATGCCGCAGGCGCGGACGATCTCTTCGCGCTCGTGGTGCCAGCGGCCCATCGCGGGCATGGGGTCGCCCAGGACGTTGGCGGAGGACAGGTGCACGATGTGGCTCACCTCGGCGGCCTTGGCTGCGGCGACGGCGTTGGCGGTGTGACCGGTGCCGACGCCCGGCGTGAGCAGGAACAGCCTGTCGACGCCCGCGAAGGCCGGTTCCAACGTGGCCGGTTCTTCGAGGTCGCCCACGACGCGTTCGGCGCGCGCGGGGAGTGCGGCGGCGCGGGCGAGGTCCCGCACGAGGACGCGGACCTCGGCGCCCTTCTCGTCGAGCTCACGGACGAGCTCACGGCCGACATTTCCCGTGGCGCCGGTGACCAGTATCATCGGTTCTCCAAAACATGTTAGCCGTCTATCGATTTCCGCGAGAACGTTAGCCGGTAACTGATTAGCCGTCAATCGACTTGCGGGGCTGCCCGGTCAGCCGACGCTTCACATCACCGGAGGCCGCGATGCCCGAGTTCCTGGACCTGCACAGCAGGACGTCGAAGGCGCTCCGGGCCCTGGCCGAAGGAGCCATGCGGCGCCACGGGTTGCACCTCGGGCAGGACCTTCTCCTGGCGGTGCTGTGGAGACAGGACGGCCGCACGCCCGGCGAGGTGGCCGCCATGCTGAACGTCACGACGCCCACCGTCGTCAAGATGGCCACCCGGATGACCGCCGCCGGGCTGGTCACCCGGCGCCGCGACGACCGGGACAACCGCCTCGTCCGGCTCTGGCTCACGGACGCGGGCCGCGCCCTGCGGGAGCCGATCGAGGCGGAACGGCGGTCCCTGGAGGAAAAGGTCACGGCGGACCTCACCGAGACCGAACGCGAGCACCTCATGGACACTCTGGCGAAGATCCACAAGTCGGCGATCGACCTACTGGGCGACCCGGCCGACCACACCGGGCCGATCACCACCTGATCCTTCCGGATCTCCGGCCGGCCACGCCGAGGCGAGGGGCAAGTCCACGAGAACGCCAAGCATCATCCCAGGTCAAAGAGGGTAAGCCAATCGCAGCCCGGGGGGCCGGGCCGTACGCCGCTCCAATGAGACCGCGGCCACCGCCTACCGGGAGGGCGACCATGGGTGAGGCGTTCGCCGACATGCTGCCCTACACGCTGGGCCTGATCGTCTCGCCGTTCCCGGTCGTGGCCGTCATCGCGTTGCTGATCAGCTCCGACGGGCGGGCCAAGGCCCTGCTGTTCGAGGTCACCTGGCTGATCATGAGCTGGGTCGTGCTGCTGGCCCTCATCGCGCTGCTCGGCGCCACCGGCGCCATCGGCCACGAGACGCCCGCCTGGGCCGGTTGGATCAGCCTGGGCATCGGCGTTCTCCTGCTCCTGACGGCCCTCTTCGGTGCCCGCAGGGCCGTACGCCGCAAGGAGGGCAGGGATCCGAAGGTGCCCGGCTGGATCGCCGCGATGGACACCATGACCAAACCCCGGATCGCCGGTGTGGCGGCCGTGCTCATCGTGGCCAACCCGGTCAACCTCGCCTCCCTGGCCGGGGGCGCCATCGCCGCGGGCCGGATGCCGCTGCCCGTGGGGAGGCAGCTGGTCCTCGCGGCCGCGTTCGTCGTCATCGGCAGCCTCGGAGTGCTCACCCCCTACGTCACCGCGCTCAGCGAGGGCGGCCCGCAGCGGCTGCGGCGGATGCGCGGCTGGCTGATCCGGCACAACGGCGCCCTGTCCCTGCTGCTGATCCTGGTGTTCGGCGTGCTGTTCCTCGACAAGGGCCTGCGCGGCCTGCTGGCCTGACGCGTACCGCGGATCAGCTGGTCCGTGGAGTCGCGGTGAACCAGGTGCGGTCGTCGGTGAGCCACCGGCCCAGGGTCAGGTCCGCCTCGGCCAGGTCCCCGGCGAGTTCGGCTCCGTCGACGGGGTGGCGGCTGAAGGCGTGGGTCCAGGTTCGTTCGCCGACGTGGTAGTCGATGACGACGTCGACGCACGGCCCGTCCCGGTGGACCTCTCTGACCACTCGCCGGATGCCGTCGTGTTCGTGCGCGGTCGGCTGGGCCGTGTCGAACCAGTCCGGGGCGGTCCGCTGGAAGACGGCCGTGCCGTTCGGGGCGAGATGTTCACGGCAGGTCCGCAGGAAGGCGCGGCGTTGCGCCGGGTCCGTGTTGATCATGGTGCTGGCGAGCAGGACGGCGTCGAAGACACGCCCCAGGCGCACCGTCTCGATCCGGTCCCGTACGGCGGGCAGCTCCCCCAGGCGTTCCAGCATCGCCGGGGACTCGTCGACCCCCAGGACCGGGTGGCCGAGATCGGCCAGGGGCCGCAGGATCCGGCCGGTCCCGCAGCCGAGCTCCAGGATCGACGCCCCGGCGGGCAGAGCCGCGTGCACGATCTCCGCCTCCCCCATCGGCGGCAGGAGGTCGTAGAACTCAACGGCACAGCCGTCCGGGGTGATCTCCCCCGGGCCGGACCCGTGGTAGGGGCTCAAGGTCGTTCCCTTCTCGTCACGCCGCCCGTCACTCGGTGCGGGCGGCCTGCGGTGAGGCGGTCGGATCCTCGTCGGAGAGTTCCCGGACGGAGCGCATGTGACGCACCGGCGAGAACCACAGGATCACAGTGGGCACGAACAGTCCGACACCGGCGACGAGCACCGTCTCCCGGAGGCCGATCCGGCCGCCCAGCGCCCCGCCCGCCAGCGAGCCGAGCGCCAGCGCGCCCCAGGAGATCATGCGCACGGTCGCGACGACCCGTCCGAGCAGGTGGTCGGGGGTGACGGCCTGCCGCAGACTGATGATCGTGACGTTGTAGATCGGGACCGCGAACAGTACGACGAAGTTCGCCGCCGCCGCGGTGATCAGCCCGATGCCGCCCCCGTGAACGGTCGCGAGGCCGAGCACCCCCACCCCGGGCAGCGCGGTGGACACCAGCAACGACCGCCCCGTGCCGAGGAAGCGCGTGACGGGTCCCAGGCAGAACGCGCCGCACAGCGCCCCCACACTCCCCACCGAGATGATCAGGCTGACCCCACCGGGACCGGTGCCGACGTCACGGATGAGGAACAGGAAGAACACGGCCGTCAGGGCGTCGAAGAAGAAGTTCCCCACGGCGCCGGCGATCATCGCCCAGCGCAGCACCGGATGACGCAGCACCATGTCCAGGCCCTCGCGCAGCGAGGCCCGTATCGAGAGCGCCGTCCCGGACGGGGGCGGCGCCGGGCGTTCGTCCCTCTTCACGCCCAGCAGCGAAAGCGCGGACACGAGATAGCTGATCGCGTCGATGGCGACGACGACCGGCGGCCTCAGCACGCCGATCAGCAGGCCCGCGAGCCCGGGGCCCGCCACCTGGGCCAGCGATTCGGAGATCTGCAGCCTGCCGTTCGCCTCGACGAGGTGCCCGCGCCCCACGAGGCCGGGCAGGAAGGCCTGGTAGGACACGTCGAAGACGACCGTCATCATGCCGATGACGAACGCCACCACGAACAGTTGCCCGATCGACAGGATGCCGAGGCCGTACGAGACGGGGATCGAGCCCAGCAGCAGGGCCCTGACCGCGTCGGAGCCTATCAACAGCGGCCTGCGTCTCCCCCGGTCGACGAGCACGCCGATGAGCGGTGCGAACAGCAGGTACGGCAGGCGTTCGAGGAAGCCGAGGACACCGGCCTGCATCGGGGTCGCGTTCAGGATGACGACCGCGGTCAGCGGCAGCGCGACGAGGGTTATCTGCGTGCCGACCAGTGACAGTGACTGGCTCGACCACAGCAGCGCGAACGACCGGTTACGAACCACCGAGTCCGGTTTGAGACCGAGTTTCATCGTGCCGCTCCCCCATCCACTCGCTGCCCGCCTTCTCGCACATCCCGGCACCGGATCACGGGCCGAGTTCCTCCAGCGCCTCGTCGAGCGCCGTCACGATCTGGGTCACGTCGTCCGCTGAGATCACCAGCGGGGGAATGATCATGATAGCCGGGCTTATCGCGAGTGCGGAGACGAGAACCCCCCGATCCTCCATCGCCAGCCGCAGATGGCTTGAGGCCGCCTCGTGAGCGGGCTCACCGTCCGGCCCGCGCATCTCGACGGCGTACATCAGGCCGGTACCCCGGACAGCGCTCACATGCGGATGCCTTTCGGCCACCGCGGTGAGACCGGCGTACAGCTCCGCGCCCCGGTGCTTCACGTTCTCCAGTACGCCGTCGCCGGTCAGCGCGTCCACCACGGCGATGGAGGCGGCCAGCCCGAGGGGGTGACCGTCGTTCGTCGAGCCGATGAGGAACTTCTGGTCGTAGTCGAGACCGAGAATCCGTTCGTAGACCGCGTCCGACAGGACCACGGCCGACAGGGGCGCGTATCCGGCGCTCAGGCCCTTGCCGAGGGTGAGCATGTCCGGCTGGACACCGACCTGTCCGGTGCGGGTGAACTCGCCCGTGCGGCCCATCCCGGTCGTCACCTCGTCGACGATCAGGTAGATCCCGTGGTCCCGGCAGAAGGCCGCGAGCGTGTGCAGGTACTCGTCGGTGAGCACGTGACCGCCCTCACCCACCACCGGTTCCACGACGACCGCCGCCACGCGTTCCGGACCGTAGGAGGTGATGAGCCGTTCGAGGTCTCCGGCCTCACCGGGCCGCCCCGCGGTGAACGGGCCGGGGGCGTGTTCGACGTCGGGCAGCAGGGGGCCGGACTGTTCGTGCACGTACGGCATGCCGGTGAGCGCGCCTCCGGCGGCCCCGAGGCCGTGGTAGCCGCTCCACAGGCCGAACACCGCCCTGCGGGCGGGCGCGCCGTCGGCGCGGTGCAGGAAACGGGCCAGCAGCACCGCCGTCTCGACCGCCTGCGCGCCGTTGCTGCAGTATCGGATCTTGTTCATCGTGGGGGGAAGGTGCGGCACGAGGGCGTTGGCCGCCTCGACGGAGATCGCGCTGGGCCGTCCGTAGCCGATCAGGTTGGCGTAGGGAAGGGTGTCGATCTGCTTCTTGACGGCCTCGCCGACGGCCTGGTGGCCGTATCCCAGCGTGACGTTCCACAGCCCGGAGCGGGCGTCGAGGAACCAGCGTCCGCCCCGGTCGCGTACCCGCACCCCCCGCCCCTCGACCAGCATGCTTTCCGGCCTGAGCGTCCGAAGGTAGGCGCCCATCGTGGGGCTGTTCCACAGCGGGTAGTCGGCAGGATCGATCAAGGCTTCACCTCTCCGATGTCCGATTCGGCCGGGGCCGTACCTCTGACGGCCTCGATCACGCTCATTCCCGGCGGACCGGTGACGACCTTCTCGAACCGCCATCCGCCGTGTTCCAGCAGCCGCCGATACTCCGTCAGCGTGCGTTCCCTGGCCCCCTCGTACAGGACCATCATGGCGACGTCGCTCCAGCTCTGCTGGGAGGCGGGGACACCGTGTTCGGGAAGCAGGTCCTCGAACAGCAGGAGGCGGGCCCCCCTCGGCGCCCCGCTCGCGACGGCGCGGAGGATCCGGACCGCCGCGGCGTCGTCCCAGTCGTGCAGCACCCGGGCGAGCAGATACAGATCACCCGGCGGAGGCGGGACGAACAGATCGCCGGGATGGAGCGAGCATCGGCCGGACACCCCCTGGCTCTCCAGGTACGGCCCGGCCAGCGCCAGGACCTGTGGCTGGTCGACGAGGACCGCCGTCGCCCCGGGCGCCTCCTGGAGCGCCCCGGCGGTCAGGACGCCGACGCCGCCCGCGACGTCGACGATCACCCCGTTCTCCGGCCAGTCGAGCAGCGGCAGGCACGGCAGCGACAGCAACCGCGCCTGCTCCACCATCGCCCTGCCGAAGGTCGTCTGCTCCTGCGGCCGTGGGGCGAGGTACTCCCAGAAGCCCGTGCCGAGGACTCCGGGCGCCGCCGCGTGGCCCGTGGTGAGAGTCTCGGTCAGCGCGTGCGCGACGTCGGAGATCCCCAGTGTCGCGAACGTCGCCTGCAACGACATCGGGTGCGAGGCGCACAGCAGCCGTCCGCGTCCGGTGAGCGACACCTCATCCGGCACCGGGTCGAACGTGACGATCCCGTGGCCGGACAGCAGGCGCAGCACACGGCGCAGCGCGTCCTCGTCGGCACCGGCCTCGGCCGCCAGCCACGCGACCGGGCGGGTGCCGTCGGCGAGCAGATCGGGGATCCGGAGCCTGCTGATCGCGCACACGCAGTGCCACGCGACGCCGCTCTGGTAAATGTCGAAGAGCGCGCGGATGTCGGCGATCGGCTCGGCCGCCGTCTCCGCCGAAGGGGCGCCGTTCATCTGTCGCACGCTAGATCTCCTCGCCGTGCAGCTCCGGGACCATGGTGACCTCCAGCCGTTCCAGACCGTTGAGGAAGTTCGACCGCTGGCGCACGGCCTCTCCCGCGGGCTCGACGGCGGCGACGCGCCGCAGCAGGACGCGCAGCAGGCAGCGCAGTTCGATCCGCGCCAGCGCGGCGCCGACACAGTAGTGCGGCCCGCCGCCGAAGCTCATGTGCGGGTTGGGCCTGCGGTCGATCAGGAACCGCCCGGCGTCGGGGAACACCTCCTCGTCACGGTTGCACGAGGGGAACCAGACCACGACGCGGTCGCCCTCGCGGATACGGGCGGCTCCCAGCGTCGCGTCGGTCATCGCGGTGCGCATCGCGTGCATGGCCGGGGAGGTCCACCGGAGGATCTCCTCGACCGCGCTGTCGATCAGGCCGGGGTCCTCCTTCAGCCGCCGCCATACGCCGGGATGCTCGATGAACGCCAGGAGCGCGCCCGACATCGCGTGGGGGGTCGTTTCGAGGCCGCCGTTCATCAGGCCGTCGCAGTTGAGGATGACCTCCTCGTCGGACAGGGGGCGTCCGTTCACGGTCGCCTGGGCCAGCGAGGTCACCATGTCGTCGCCCGGGGTGTTCCTGCCCTCTTCGAGCCGATCGGCGAAGTAGGCGAAGACACCGGCGTGCGCCGCCGTCCGCGCCGAGGCCGCGGCGGGGCCGGGGTCGGTGTCGTCGAAGGCGACGGCGATGAAACGGGCGAGTTCGTCACGGTCGTCCGGTGGGACGCCCATCATCTCGAACAGGAGCCACGTCGGGATCGCGACGGCGAGGTCGCGGACGGCGTCGAACGCCTCGCCGCGTTCGAGGAGCGTCCGCACGAGATCGTCGATCATCCGTTCGAGCCCCGGCTGCAGTGCCGCGACCGCGCGGCCGTTGAACCACGAGGAGTGGGCGGCGCGGAGAGCCCGGTGCTCCGCGCCGTCGGACACCACGAGCATCCGGCCGGACGCGGCCTTCACCGCCGCCTCGTTCCCGCCGAGCCGCATGCCGAGCGCGGAGCCGAACCTGTCCGGGTGTTTGACCACCTGGCCGCCGAGCCGGTGCGTGGTGACCGACCAGAAGCCCCCCGCGCGTTCGGACTCGCACCAGGCGATCGGATGGGTGCGGCGGGCCTCGCGCCACACGTCGAGGTGCCGGTCGCCGACGTAGAAAAGCGGGTCCGCGATGTCGAGTCCCGCTCCCCCCGCCGTCCATGTGGGACTACGTCGGCTCATTGCCCGCGCTCTCCCCGTCCGGGCTTCGCCCGGTGCCCGTCGACCGGTCCGCCGGCCAGGCCAACGCCCACAATACGAGAGAATAAGCCCATAATCTACTCCGAATTCCTCTTTGGCCACCATTCTTGCGACACCGAAAATGCCGGAATCCGAAACGCCGGGCGACCCCGCCAAATGCCCGATGGCGCACCGCCCCCGGCACGGAAAGGCGATCCGTCGAAAGCCGGAACTCGGACTCCGTTTTTTATTTCAGGACATGTCATTGGGCCTGCTCCGAGGAGGAAGGACGCGCAGGAGATTGCGGTTGAGGATGAGCGCGTGCTCCCTGCTGGGCAGTCCGGCGAGGACCCGGGGCCCCCGGACGACCTCCTCGACCAGGCGTCCGAGCCCGCCGGAGACACGGTTGAGCGGCCAGTCGGTGCCGAAGATGATCTTGTGGTTGAGGCCGAGGCGGAACAGGTGACGCAGGTGGGCGGGCCAGCCGCCGGGTATCGCCGCACCCGCGAAACCCCCGATGTCGAGATAGACGTTCCTCCGGAAGGCCGCGAGATACGCCGCGACGTCCACATGCGTGACGCCGCCGTGCCCGAGGACGAAGTTCACCCGGGGGAAGTCCCGTACCGCCTGGTCCACCCGCAGCGGATGCGCCGACGTGAAGTCGAGACTCCCCGCGGTCGGGCCCGTGTGCACGAAGACCGGGAGCGACCGCGCCGCGCACACCTCGTAGTAGGGGTACAGCCCGGGGTCCGAGGGCGAGTAGCCGCACGGCGGATAGAGCTTGAGCCCGTCGAACCCGTACGTGTCGACCAGCCTCTCGAAGAGCTCCACCCCCTCGGGGCCCCGGCGCGGGTCCGCCCCGATGTACACCCAGAAACGGTCCGGGTGGCGGAGCCGGATCTCGTGGTGACGCCGCGCCATCTCCTCGATCGTGAGCGGCGAGGCCATCCTGAAGGTGAAGTCCGGCACGAGGAGCACGGCGCGGTCCACCCCGGAGTCGTCCATCTCCCGCACCAGCTGGTCCGCGTGATGGTCCTGGTGCTGGGCGATGTAGGCGTCGACGAGGCGGCCCCGCCGTGGGGCGACGCCCTCGGCCTCCAGACGGCGGTGCACGTTCGCCACGACGTCCTCGATGAACCTCATCGGGATGAAGTCGGTCGACGCCACATGACAGTGACCGTCGTAGACCGGCACGGGCGGCGCTCCGCCCGCCCCGGCGTTCACGCGGACCTCTCCGCGGCGGCCACCCCGCCGTCGTCGCCCACCAGCCGCCGGATGGTGCCGGCCATGATGAGCCTGCGATGCGACTGCCTGACTCCGGAGAAGACGGTCGTCCCCTCCCTGAACTCCCTGGTCAGCGAGTCGAGGGACACGCTCATCCGGAAGGAGGGCCAGCACGTCCCGAACAGGATCTTGTGGTTGACGCCCAGGTGGAAGAGCCGGTTGAGGTGCGCCTGCCAGCCGTCGGAGCTGAGGACGCCGGGGAACTGGCTGATGTCCAGGAAGACGTTCGGCCGGTGCAGGCACAGGTACGTCGACTCCTCGACGTGTGTGACGCCGCCGTGCCCGAGGATGAAGTTCACCCCGGGAAAGTCTCGCGCCGCCTCGTCGATCATCAGTGGCTGTCCGTGGACGAAGTCCAGCGGGCCCCAGCCGGGACCCGTGTGGCTGAGCACGGGGACGCCCCGGTGCGCGCACACCTCGTAGTACGGGTACAGCCGGCGGTCACTCGGGGAGTAACCGGCGGGGGGATAGAGCTTCAGCCCGGCGAAACCGTACTCGTCGAGGCACCGTTCGAAGAGCGCGATCCCGTCGGGGCCCGACCGCGGATCGACCCCCCAGAACACCCTGAACCGGCCTGGATGGCGCTGCGACACCTTGTGGTGCAGTTCGGCGAGCTCCGGAGGTGACAGGATCCCGTCCGCGACGTGGGAGAAGTCGGGGGCGACGAGGAACGCCTGGTCGACGCCCGCGGCGTCCATCTCCGCGACGAGCCGATCCCCGTCGTGATCCTGGTACAGGGCGAGCAGCCGGTCGGTGATGCGTCCCAGCTTGACCGGCTGCCCGTAGGAGACCAGCCGGTGATGGACGTTGGCCGCCTGCTCCTCAAGGAACCGGCGCGGAACCGCCAGGTCCGTGGCGAGGTTGACGTGCGCGTCGACGACGGGCCCGTCCGTAGGCTGTCCCGTCATGTGGTCTGCGCCCCAGCCGGGCGGTCCGTCGGTTCCTCGAACCTCATACTCATCTCCTCCGGCGTTCCCGCAAAGAGTCGGTGACGCCATGAGCCGGGATGGCGGGTTTCGGGACTTGTGCGAACCGTATTCCGTTTCGCGCGGAGAGTGAGGTGAATGCCCCACGACCACATCCGGACAATTTCAAATCAATGAAATTGATAGTTCGCGTCCGCAATATTTGCGATTAATCCGCATTTGACATTACAAGGTGGTCAGACTCGAAGTCAACGCTGTTATCACTTCTGTTTTCGCGTATCCGGCTGAACAGGTGATACGGCGGTGAACCGCGCCGGAGGAGAGCGCGGCGACCGGCCCGTCACGAAGCCGCCAGGCCGACGTCGCGGATCCTGGCCCCCAGGATCGGCCCCGTGACACGCGTCGCGTCGGCCTTCAGCACGTCCATATGCCCGGCCTCGATCCGGTGCGTCTCGACCGGCCCCTTGAGCGTCTCCCGCCACTCCTCGGAGGCCAGGCCGTCGTGACCCGGCTCCGGCGAGGCGTCGAAGAACAGGACGGGGCCGTGGAAGCTCCGCGACCGGTGTTCGGCCATGGCCCGGACGTTCTCCTCGGTGATCGAGACGAGGTCATCGATCACCTTCTCCTCCAGGGTCCCCAGGGAGCTTCCCGACTCCCGCAGCACCGTGGCGAGCTCCGCCGCCGGTGGACGGCAGGGCCCGCTCCAGCCCGGTGCGGTGATCCCGCCGAAGGCGAGGTGCAGCACGTCCGCCACGCCGTCCCGCACGACGCCGTCTCCCGCACCGCCGGGGAAGGAGTCGAAGAGCACGAGCAGGGCCACCTCCTCGCCCCGGCCTTCGAGCTCCACGGCGATCTGCTGCCCGACCACGCCGCCGAACGACCAGCCGACGATGACGCGGGGCCCGGCCGGGTGGATCTCCCGAATCTGCCGCAGCAACGCCTCCGCCAGGTCCGTGACGGACAGCGCCGAACGTCCGCCGAGAAGACGGGGGTCCTGCAGGGCGTAGACCGGATGGTCCGGCGGCAGATGGCTGATCAGCGCCGAGTAACACCAGCCCAGGCCGTTGATCGCGGGAACCAGGAAGATCGGCGTGCGCTCTCCCCGGGGACGGTAGGCCAGTACGGCGCCGAGGTCGTCGGGCGGGCCACCCCGGGTGAGGTGCCGTTCCAGGAGCGCGACGGTCGGATGGTCGAAGATCGCACGCACCCCGAGCTCGACCCCCAGCACCTCCCCGATCCGGCTCACCAGGCGGACGGCCAGCATGGAGTGGCCTCCCAGCTCGAAGAACCCGTCGTCCGCCCCGACCGCGGGCAGCCCCAGGACCTCCGCGAAGACGCCGCTCAGGATCTCCTCCCGGGCGGTGCGCGGGCGGGACGGGTCGAGGTCTCCGGCGGGACCGGGCGCGGGCAGCGCCGTACGGTCTATCTTGCCGTTCGTGGTCAGCGGCAGGGCGTCGAGCACCACCAGCGCCGACGGCACCATGTACTCCGGCAACCGTCCGGCCAGCCGGGCCCGCGCCTCGGCGGGGTCCAGGCCGTTCCCGTCCACGGGGACGACGTAACCGACCAGCCTCCGTTCGTCCTCCGCCCGCTCTCCCGCGCGGGCCAGCACGACGGCCTGGTCGATCCGGGGGTCGTCCGTCAGCGCGGCCTCGATCTCCCCCAGTTCGATACGGAAACCACGGACCTTCACCTGGTGGTCGGTCCGCCCGAGGAACTCCAGCTGCCCGTCGGGCGCCCACCGGGCCAGGTCTCCCGTACGGTACATCCGGGTGCCCGCCGGTCCGAAGGGATCGGCGACGAACCGCTCGGCCGTCAGGCCGGGACGGTTCAGATAGCCCCGGGCGACTCCGGCCCCGGCGATGTACAGCTCACCGGGGGTTCCGGCGGGGACGGGCCGCAGGCGCGCGTCCAGCACGTAGATCTGGGTGTTGGCCATCGGCCGCCCGATCGGCGGGTCACCGGGACGCCCGTCCGGGCCCGCGTCGATCGCCGCGAAGGCCGAATAGACGGTCGTCTCCGTGGGGCCGTAGGCGTTGACCACACGTGCCCCGCACGCGGCCAGCTTCCGCGGCAACCGGTCTCCGCCGATCACGATGAGCAGGTCCCGGAGCGCTTCGGGGTCCGCCGTACGCACCATCTCCCACAGCCCGGGCGTGCCCGACGCGAGACTGATCGAGTGGCGGCGGATCAGCGCGCCCACCTGGTGAGGATCGCGTACGGCCCCCTCCGGGGCGATCACCACCGTCGCCCCGCTGAGCAGCGGGGGGTACAGCTCCTGCCCGGCGACGTCAAAGGCGAGGTTGGTGGTCGCGAGCACCGTGTCCCCGGCCCCGAGGGGAAACCTCTCCCGCAGGTCGGAGAGGTAGTTCAGCAGTCCTCCCCTGGTGGCGGCGACGCCCTTGGGCCGCCCCGTGGACCCGGAGGTGTAGACGAGGTAGGCAACGGTGTCGGGGGTCACCGGTGCCGCCAGGTCGGAACGGGTGAGGTTCTCCGCGGAGTGCCCGGCCATGCCGGCCACGGTGGCGTGGTCGTCGAGAACGACGCGCAGGACGGCTCCGGTCCCCTCCTGCGCGGTGTGGGTGTCGGTGAGGAGTATGAGCGGACGGGTCTCGCCCAGCATGAAGGCCACCCGGTCCGCCGGGGTGCCGGGGGCGATCGGCAGATAGGCGGCGCCGGTCTTGAGCACCGCGAGGAGTGCCACCGGCGTCCACTCGGAACGGACCAGCGCCAGCGCCACGTAGCGCTCGGGGCCCGCGCCCCGTTCCATCAGGTACCGGGCCAGCCTGTTCGCCCGTTCGTTGAGCTCGGCGTAGCTCGTCGCGGCTCCTTCGCAGATGACCGCGGTGCGGCCGGGCGAGCGTTCCACCTGCCGTTCGATCAGCTCGACGACGTCGGCTCGGGGCAGCGGTCTGGCCGTGTCGTTCCACTCCCTGAGCAACCTGTGCCGCTCCGGCGGAGTGAGCAGCTCGATCTGGTCGATCGGCTGCCCGGGATCCGCCGCGACCGACTCCAGCAGGCGGGACAGCCGAGCCGACAGGGCGAGCG
The DNA here is from genome assembly GCF_042893955.1 of Streptosporangium sp. NPDC001559. Taxonomy (NCBI): domain Bacteria; kingdom Bacillati; phylum Actinomycetota; class Actinomycetes; order Streptosporangiales; family Streptosporangiaceae; genus Streptosporangium; species Streptosporangium sp. NPDC001559. The sequence goes on along the minus strand of NZ_JBIAVG010000007.1, from coordinate 313,146 downwards.
CGGTCGCGCGGTCGAACAGGTCCGCGCTGTACTCCAGCGTCCCGGTGAGTCCCAGCGGGGAGCCGTCCGCACTGTGCCGTTCACCCACATAGAGGGTCAGGTCGAACTTCGCCGTACCGCTCTCGGTCGGATGGGGAACGCTCTGGAGCCCCTCCAGGTGGAGGTCCGGCGCCTCACCCACGGCGGGCGAGAGGAACACCTGGAACAGCGGGTGCCGGGACAGCGACCGGGCCGGCTGCAGATGCTCGACCAGTTGCTCGAAGGGGAGGTCCCGGTGCTCGTACGCCGCCAGGTCGGCGTCGCGCACCCGCCGCAGGAGCTCGTCGAAGGTCGGCCGCCCCGAGGTGTCGGTGCGCAGCACGAGGGTGTTCACGAAGAATCCGACCAGGTCCTCCAGGGCCTCCGCGTCTCGGCCCGCCGTCGCCACGCCGACGGGGATGTCCGTTCCACCGCCCGAACGGGTCAGCAGTACGGCCAGCGCCGCCTGTAACACCATGAACACGGTCGCCCGATGGCGGTGCGCCAGCTCCAGCAGGTCCATGTGCGTCCAGGCGTCCGTACGGAACGGGACCTCGCCGCCCCGATAGGTCGCCTTGGCCGGACGAGGGCGGTCGGCCGGGAGCGACAGCTCCTCCGGCAGCCCCGCCAGCGCGTTACGCCAGAAGGCCAGCCTGGCGGAGATCCGGCTCTCCGGATCCCGCGGGTCCCCCAGCCTTTCCCGCTGCCACAGCGCGTAGTCGGCGTACTGGACCGGCAGCGGCTCCCACCCTGGTTCCCGCCCCGAGCGCCGGGCGGCGTAGGCCAGCGACAGGTCCGCGCTGAGCGGTGCCAGCGACCAGCCGTCACCCGCGATGTGATGGACCACCATCACCAGGATCTGTTCCGCGGGACCGGTGCGAATCACCTTCAATCGCACGGGCGGCTCGGCCGAGATGTCGAAGCGGTGGCCGAGGACTTCGGCGACCGCGGCGTCGATCTCGCCCGCCCCGCACTCGGTGAACTCCACTCTCACCCGTGCCCGATCCGCCGGGACGATCCGCTGGACGGGTTCGCCGTCCTGCTCGGCGAAGTGGGTGCGCAGGGATTCGTGCCGGGCCACCAGGTCGCGCACCGCCGCAAGGAACGCCTCGCGGTCCAGCTCGCCTCGCAGCCGCACGACCAGAGGCAGGTTGTAGGTGGCGCTCGGCCCGTCCATCCGGTGCAGGAACCACAGACGGCGCTGGGAGTAGGAGAGCGGCAGGGCCGCCGGACGAGGGTGCACGGCCGCGGGCTCCTCCACTCCGGGCCTCCCCTGCCTGGTTTCCGTCATGTCCGCCCCCTGTCAATCGGTCGAATCGCGAAATTCCGGCGAATTGCCATTTCGGCCGTCAATGCGCGGCGCCGGAGACGTCGATGTCCGGATCCGGCTCGATGTCGTATTCCGCGGGGCCGCCCCGGCAATTCTCAATGAAATGGCGCACGGGCCGGGTGATTCTGTCGGCGATATTCCGGGTTCCGGTCCTGATTCGCTTGTACGGGCTGCGAAGGAGCGAGGGACGGTCGTCGCCGAACGACATGGGGTCACGAGCGGATGGCGAAACATCCGCAGGTGGTGGCGGTGTTCGCCCGGTGACCGCCGGTGGGGGAACCCCGCCGTTCTCTTTTCACGCTCCACATTTCCATCCAGAAGAAAGGCAATGATTGATTCCGCGTCCGGGTATGTGTTCCCGGGCGCGGGGATCGCGATTTTTTTGCGGGCCGGTCTTCCATTTCGGGATCGAGTTGTTATTATTTCTGCATATGCCCACCGGAAATCGCGATAATTCCACGAGAGTGACCCGAACGCCGTAGCGGAAATTCGAACACCGATGAGAGGAACCTCCGATGTCCAAGGAAGCGACCCTCTACTCTCCCGTCATCAAGGATGAGCGGGGAATTGTCTCCGTAGTGTTCGCCAAGGACCACCCTGGATATGACGACCCGGAGTACCAGAGGCACCGGGCGGGGATCGCCGAGGCCGCTCTGCGGTACGTTCCCGGGCAGCCCGTGCCGGACGTCGTCTACACCGAGGAGGAACACGCGACCTGGCGCCTGGTGAACGCCGAACTCGCCGAGAAGCACCAGCGGCACGCCTGCCGGGAGTTCCTCGCGGGCAAGGAGCGCCTGGCGCTCCCGGACGACCGGTTGCCGCAGCTCGGCGAGGCCTCCGCCGCGATCAACGAGGCGACCGGATTCCGCTTCAGCCCGGCTGCCGGCCTGGTGGAGGTCCGTGACTTCTACGGTTCGCTGGCCGACCGCCGCTTCCAGGCGACCCAGTACATCCGGCACTTCTCCATGCCGCGTTTCTCCCCGGAACCCGACATGATCCACGAGGTGGTCGGCCACGGCAGCCATCTGTCGGCCCAACGGCTGGCCGACCTCTATGAGCTGTTCGGGAAGGCGGTTCGCCGGCTGCGTTCCAAGGAGGCCGTCGGCATGGTCTCCAGCGTCTTCTGGTTCGCCATGGAGTACGGCCTGGTCAGGGAGGACGGGGAGATCAAGGCGTGCGGAGCCAGTCTGCTCTCCTCCTGCGCCGAGCTGGAGCGCTTCCAGGAGGCCGACATCAGGCCGCTGGACGTGGCGTCCATGGCCGGTCAGGGTTATCTGGTCGAGCAGTACCAGCCGGTGCTCTTCTGCGCCGACTCCTTCGCGCACATGGAGGAGTTCCTGTCGACGTTCCTGATCACCGTGAGTGACGCGGACCCGCTCGCCACCACCTGAGAACGTCCCCGTCCCGCCCCCCGAGGATCCGGACGGCCGCGCCGTACGCGGGTGGACACCGTCACCCCGTGCGCGACCCTCTCCACATCGGTGTGGGGCGGGGCGGCGGGACACGGGATGACGGCGATCGTCGTGGACCGTCATCCGACGCAGTGCTTGATGAGGTCGCGGATGGTGACACCTCCGCTGGAGTTGAACGATCCGAAGTCGAAGGAGGTGTCGGTCTGATCCTCCAGGTAGGCCACAAGCGCCACCAGGGCCATGGAGTCGAGCAGCCCGGCCCCCTGAAGGTTGGTGTCCGCCTCGACGACGAGGTCCGCCTCCTCGTTCCACCTGGCCACCCAGCCGACGAGGTCGTTCTCCAGGGCGGTCATGTCAAAGCCCATGCGCGGTTCCCTTCCTCTGTTCCTTCGTGCAGGTCTGTTTCCCGTGCGGAACCGTCACCGGCCGTGTTCCGCGGCCCGTTCCGGCTGCTCCGGCCGCTTGGCCTGCGCGGCTTCGGCGAAGTACGCCGCCGCGAGCGGCCGGCTCAGCTTCAGGTTGGCGGTCATGTAGCGGGGGTCGTTCCGCAGGGGCCGGTCGGAGAAGACCAGCGACGTGATCCGCCGATGGGACTCAAGCGACTGGTTGATCTTCTCGATCCGCTCACGGATCGAGAAGATCAACGCGTCGTCCTTCGGGTCCGCCGGGGTGACGATCGCCCCGAGCCTGCCGGCTCTCGGAGTCGGGACCACGAGCAGTTCGACGACCCCCTCGACGTCGGCGAACAGGGACTCGACCTCGGCCGGGTGCACCTTGCGGCCGCTGTCGAGGACGATCACGTCCTTCTTGCGGCCCAGCAGGGTGAGGAAGCCGTCGTCGTCCAGCGTCCCGTAGTCGCCCGTCACGATCGTCCCGTCGGGACGGTAGGTCTCGTCGGCCGCGCCTGCCGTGTCGAAGTAGCCGGTGCTGAGCGGGGCGGGGCGGTGAACCAGCAACTCGCCGTCGGGCAGGAAGGTCACGGCCTCCGGGTCGATCAGCTTGCCCACGCTGCCCAGCCGGTGCTCCTCCTGCGTGTTCCAGGCGATCATTCCGGACTCGGTCATGCCGTAGGCCTCCAGCAGCCGCACCCCCTGAGCCCAGTAGGCCTCCAGGGTCTCCCGCCGGATGGGCGCCATTCCAGTGATCATGAAGCGGATTCCGCCGCCCAGGAAGTCACCGAGTGAGTCCCCGCCGGTCTTGTGAAAGAGCTGGAGCGCGGTGTCGTAGAAGACGGGCGGGGCGATCAGGAAGGTCGGCCGTTCGTCCCTGACCACACCGAATATCCGCTGGTAGGGAGCCAGAACCACGTCGGCCCCGATCCACAGGCAGCAGTAGACCGACAACCGCTGCTGGTAGTTGGACAGCGGCAGGAAGATCACATGCCGGTCCTCCGCGCCGACGCCGAAACACTCGATGAAACGGCTGATGACGTACTCGGTGCCCTTCCGGCTGACGTTGAGCCCCTTGAGCAGTCCCGAGGTGCCCGAGGAGAAGACGAGGCTGTGCAGGTCGCCCGGCTCGCCCCGGGGCGCGTCGGCCGGCACGACGTCCACTCCGGGCACGCCGTCCGGCCTCACCAGAGCGGGGTGGCCGGACGGCACCTCGGCGTCCGTGACGAGCAGCGCCAGCCCGTGACGGGTGACGAACTCCCCGGGATCACCGATCACGGTCTCGTCCGCGAACGCCTTGAGCACGGCGCCGCTCATCATGGCGGCGAGGTCCCAGAGCACCCAGTCGATGCCGTTGGCCGCCCGGATGCCCACCACGTGGCCCGGCCGTACCCCGGCGGCGGTCAGCCGCTCGGCGTACAGCACCGCCAGGTCGTGGAGCCGCCGGTGCGTCACCTCACGCCGGCGACCCGTGGAGTCGATCTCCACGACGACCGCCGAGGCGTTGTCACGGTAGCGGTCGGCGAGTTCGTGAAGCCTCATTCCTGCCCTCCTTCTCCAACGTCCGTTCCAGACTCGTGACGAGGTCCGTGAGCCGCCGGGTGACGAAGAAACCGATCCGTCCGCCGATCATGGATTCGTAGCCGCCGCTGCCGGTGTCCCACTCGATCCGGATCTCCAGCTCGCATCCGTCGTCCTCGTCCGGCTGCCGGACCCGCACCGACCGTTCGAGCGAGGCCCACAGCCAGCAGGGGTCGGCCCGCAGCGCGACACCGTCCTCCAGCCGCCGTGCGCGGTCGGCCCACACGACGTGGTCGTCACCCAGGGTCCCCCGGAACTCCGCCTCCGCCTCCGCTGACGTCGTGGCGTCGGCCTCCGGGTCCGCCGCGAACGGATCGAGGAGGTACGGCCTGTCGTGGAGCAGGTCCAGAACCTGCCGGGCGGGGTGGGCGCTCCGGACCCGCAGGGTCAGCGGCGACGTCACCGCCTGGGGCCGGTCCCGCCGTCCCCGGTGGGCCGCGGCCTCGGCCAGGACGACCTCCAGCGTCTCCAGGCCGCGTTCGAGGTCGGCCTCCGAGATCACCATCGGTGGCTGGATCCGCAGCACCCTGGTGTTGTACAGCGAGTAGGTGGAGGTCACGCCCGCCGCCAGCAGCCCGCCGAGCACCAGCCCCGCGATCGAGTCGTCGTGGAACTCAAGACCGTGCATCATGCCCAGGCCACGATGGGCCGCGACCAGTTCGGGGAAGCGTTCCACGATCCGTGCGAGCCGGTCCTCGATCACCCGGGCCTTCTCCCCGACCCCGGTGAGGAACTCCTCCTCCGTCGCGATGGCGATCGACTCCAGGCCGATCCGGCAGGACAACGGGTTGCCGCCCAGGCTGGAGCCGAAGGTCGAGGGAAGCGCCCGAAGCGTCTCCCACACCGCCTCGGTCCCCAGCACGGCGGAGATCGGGAGCATGCCCCCGCCGAACGCCTTGCCGATGCAGACGATGTCCGGGACCACGCCGAACCGCTGGTGGGCGAAGAAGGCACCGCATCTGCCGAAGGCTGTCTGCATCTCGTCGAGGATCAGCAGGGCGCCGTTCTCGTCGCACAGGCGGCGCGCCTCCCGCAGGTAGCCGGGAGGCGGCACGATCACCCCGGCCTCCGCCTGGACCGGTTCCAGCAGGACGGCGGCGGTTTCGCCGTCAACGGCCGCCGCCAGTTGCCCGAAGTCGCCGAAGTCGACCAGCTCGAACCGCTCAAGGAACGGCCCGAACAGGGCCTCGTGCTCGGGTCGCGCCGAGGCGCTCAGGGTGGCGAAGGTCTTGCCGTGGAAGCAGCCGCGGGCGCTGACGAACTTGGGACGTCCGGTCGTGGCACGGGCGAGCTTGAGGGCGTTGTCGATCGTCTCGCCGCCGCCGTTGGCCAGGTAGGCGAACGGCAGCCGGCCGCCGGTGAGCTCGGAGAGGCGTTCGGTCAGACGGATCTGCACCTCCTCGAACATGATCTTGGTGCTGTTCAGGACGCCCAGGTCGAGCTGGTCCCGCAGCGCCGCGACGAGGCGCTCGTTGGAGTAGCCGAACGACTGGTTGCCGTACTGGTCGAACAGCGCGAGAAAGGAACGTCCGTTCTCGTCCAGCACGCTGCTGCCGGAGCCCCGCCCCTGGACTCCGCAGCCCATCACGAACGCCATCTTCGAGTAGGTGGGATGGTTGTGCGCCGCCTTGGACTCAGCGAGCACCTGACGGTGTGTCCGCAACACGGCTCCCCTTGGCGTAGTCGTCGTAGTCGTGGAAGAAGTACTGCAACAGCCTGTTGCCGCGCCCCGCCTCGGTTCTGGCCCGCGCGGCGGCGCCCGCCAGGTCGAGCACGGCGACAAGGCTGAGCGGGGCCTCCCTGAACCTGACGTCCCGGTACGGCTCGTGCAGCGCGACGAAGCCGATCTCCGTGTAGAAGCTCCGCAACCCGCCTCCGGCCTCGGCGAAGAAGTCGCCGAGGACGTGGGTCGCGCCGTGTCTCGTGACGCTGTGCACCAGCCCCCGGCGCATCAGCGCCATCCCGATCTCGCGATGGCGGACCTGGGGCAGGGTCATCAGGTGGCCGAACTCGACCAACCGGCCCGCGGCTCGCAGGCTCGCGACGTCCACGACGTCCTCACACGGCAGACCGGCCACCGAATCCGGCACGATCTTGACCGTCCCGACCGCCTCCGCCCCCTGGTAGGCGACGATGTAGTCCGCGTGGGCGTCGAACCGGTCGAAGGTGTCGGCGGTGTCGGCGGCGTCGGAGAGGCGTCCCTGGTCCTGGACGTACACGGCGTCACGCAGCCGGAGCACGGCGTCCCGGTCGGCCTGTGACTGTGCCACGCGGAAGGTGACAGAGCTCATTTCTGCTCCATTCAACCGGCTCGTCCGGTCAGCGAGACTGTCCGATGATCAACTTCTTGAAGTAGTCGAAATAGCCCGTGTGGAAGTGGTGGAGCCGGTCACGGATCTCGACGTGCAGGTTCGGCAGCCGCGAGATCGGCAGGTTCGGCATCACGTGATGCTCGACGTGGAAGTTGTTGCCGTTGGTGAACCACGTCATCAGCCGGTTGGACCTGACGCTCCGCGTGTTGGCGAACACGTCCACGTTGAGCGTCTCGCAGCCGTGGTGCTCGGGCAGTTCGATCAGGGCGTGCACCGGAGCCGCGACGGTCAGCAGCGGCAGCAGCCAGGCCCAGAGCATGAACGGCGAGCCGGTCACCACCGAGACGACGGTCAGCGTGACGAGCACGGCCAGTATCAGGAGGTGGTCGTAGCGGATACGCCGTGAGACGGTGCGGGTCTCACCGTCGAAGTCCCTGCCGAGCAGGGAACGCCCCAGGTTCACCAGGAACAACCGGTAGTGGTGGAACATGGTGAACCGCGCCGTCCAGTCCATCGCGCGCCGGAACCCGGACTCGTCGTCCGCGTCGCCGTACTGGTCTCCGTAGTCGAAGAACTCACGGTTCATCGCGGTGCCCAGATACCGATGGTGCCGCAGGTGGGCGACCCGGTAGGCGGCGAACGAGATGAGCATCGGCAGGCCGAGCAGGGTCCCCGCGATCGTGTTGGCCCGCTTGTTGCGGAAGGCCAGGTTGTGCAGGGTCTCGTGCTGAAGTTCGGCGGCGTGCGCGAACATGCAGCCGATCAGGACGACACCCGGAATCCTGGCCCACAGTGTGGGCTGCAGGGCGAGCACCAGACCGGCGGTGGTGAGGGCCCCGAGCATCAGGAGCTTGAGCGTGAAGATCGCCCCCCGGGTCTCGGTTCGCAGGTGCTTCAGCGAGGCCCGAAGTTCCGCGGCGCTTTCCGGTGCAACCGTCTCGTCCGCCTGGGATTCCATCTTTCCCCCATCTCCCTCGGCCGTCAGGAGGTTTCGGTCTGTTTCCGCAACGCGTCGTCGACGAGTCCTGCCAGGCCGGCGGGCGTGGGCGCGTCGAAGAGCTCTCGCACGGTCAGCTCCACGCCGACCGTCTTGCGGATTCGGGCGAGCAGGCGGACGGCGGACAGGGAGTGCCCGCCGAGGTCGAAGAAACTGTCGTCGATCCCGGGCGGTTCGGCTCCGAGGATCGCGGCGAACAGCTCGACCATGAGCCTCTCGTGCGCGGAGACCGGCGGACGGCTCGCGACCGCCGTCACCTGCTGCGGAGGCGGCAGCGCCCTCCGGTCGAGTTTCCCACTGGCCGTACGGGGCAGGCCGGCGATCCGCGTGATCACGCTCGGGACCAGGTGGGCGGGCAGTCCGGCGGCCAGCCTGGCGCGCAGACGTTCGGGGTCCGGCTCCGCGCCTGGCTCCGCCACGACGTATGCCACCAGCCTGCGGTCTCCCGGCGGGTCCCCCCACACCGTGGCGGCCGCTCCGGCGACCCCCGGGGAACGGACCAGGGCCGCCTCGATCTCGCCGAGCTCGATCCGGAAACCCCGCACCTTGACCTGGTCGTCATTGCGGCCGACGAACGTCAGCTCGCCGTCCGCCGTCCAGCGCACGAGGTCACCGGTGCGGTACAGCCGGGCACCGGGACCGGCGAACGGGTCGTCTCCGAAGCGTTCGGCGGTCAGGACGTCCCGGCCGAGATAGCCGAGGGTCACCCCGGCGCCACCGACGTACAGTTCTCCGACCGCGCCCGCCGGGACGAGTTCCATCCGGTCGTCGAGCACGTAGACCCGCACGTTGCGCAACGGCCTGCCGATCGGCGGGGCGTCCGCCTGCGACGGCGAAAGCCGGGTGCTCATCGCCGTCGACACCGTCGCCTCGGTCGGCCCGTACCCGTTGATCAGCGTGCAGACCGGGCTCCACCGTTCGATCACGGCCGGCGATCCGGCCTCGCCGACGATCGAAACCGTCGTGCCGCCCGGCCATTCCCCCGGCGACATGACCTCCAGGGCCGACGGCGGCAGCACCAGGTCGTTGATCCGCTTCTCGGTGACCAGCCGGGTGAGGTCCGGGCCCGGCGTCAGACGCTCCGCGGCGGCCGAGACCAGGGTCCCGCCGTTCAGCAGGGACTGGGTCATCTCACCGACGAAGGCGTCGAAGCTGGACGACGCGAACTGCAGGGTACGGGTTCCCGGTCCCGAACCCAGGCGGTCCACCATGGCCGCCACCAGGTTGACCACTCCCGAGTGCCTGACCACCACGCCCTTCGGCACACCCGTGGAACCGGAGGTGTAGATGACGTAGGCGGGCTGGTCCGGGGAGAAGGCGGCGCCGCGCTCCTCGTCGGTGAGGTTCCGTCCGGGCTGGTTCCGTACGGCCTCGGCGACCTCGGCGTGGTCCAGGAGCAGGCACCGGGCGTCCAGTTCCGCGGCGAGTCCCGCGGTGACGGAGTTCAGCACCACCAGCGCCGGTTTCGCGTCGCCCACCATGAAGGAGAGCCGGGCGGCGGGGTAGGCCGGGTCCAGCGGCAGGAAGGCGGCGCCGGTCTTCAGCACGCTCAGGGCGGTGATGTGGAGATCGGCCGAGCGCGGCAGCGCGAAGGCCACGATCTGGCCGGGCCCCGCCCCCAGGCTCAGCAGGTGCCGTGCCAGCCGGTTGGCCCGCTCGTTCACCTCGGCGAAGCTCAGCACGGTGTCCTCGAACTCGATCGCCGGGGCCCGCGCGGTCCGCGCCGCCCAGTCCTCGACCAGCTCGTGCACCGCGGTGGGCGGGATCTCGTGGACCGGCCCGGTCCCCCACTCGCGCAGCCGCGCCCGCTCCGCGGGGCCGACCAGCGGAATCCCGTGAACGGGCGTGCCCGGGTCCTCCCGCACCAGCGAGTCGAGGAAGAAGAGGAAACGCCGCAGGTGGGCCTCCGTCTCCTCCACGCTGTGGATCTCGGGGTGCGCGTCGACGATGATCTCGAACGTGTCGTCCGCCGACGTGCGGTAGAAGGTCACCGACAGGTCGTCCGCGGCGGAGAGCGAGATGGTGCGCACGGTCGCGGCGGCACCCGCGAAGTCGAGCGCGTAGTCGAAGTCCATGACGTTGACGACCTGTCCCCACAGCTTTCGCCCCGTTCCCAGCAGCCCCGTCTCCCTGGCGAGTTCCGCCGAGGGGTAACGGGAGTGCTTCAGCGTCTGCCGCAGTTCGAGCGACACCTGCCGGGCGAAGTCGGCCACGCTCGTCCCGGGGACCATCGGAACGCGCACCGGCAGGCCGTTGGTCGTCATGCCGGGGACCCTCCGCACCTGCGGGGTCATCCGCGCCATCGCCGGTATGCCGAGGACGACCTCGTCCGCGTTCGTCATCCTGCCCACGTAGGCGGCTGTGATCCCGGTGGCCAGGTCCGACCAGCTCACCCCGAAGCGGTCGGCCGCCGCCCGCAGGCCTGCGATCCTGGCCGGGCCGAGGTCGGCCCGGCGCCGGTGGGCGATCCGCACGGCGGAGGAGGACCGGCCTGCCAGCCGTACCGGGTCGGGGCGGTCGGCGAACCTGGCGAGCCAGTGGGCGTGGTCTGTCGCGAAGCGCCTGGACTCCTCATACTGCTTCTCGCTGCTGAGAAGCTCCTGGAAGGCGGGGAAGGCTCCGTCCTCGCTCGCGCGTCCCTCGGCCAGCGCGGTGTAGACCGCGGCGAGGCGGTTGTGGATGAGCGCGAGGCTCCAGCCGTCCACCACGGCGTGGTGGACCCGGCGGTAGAGGACGAAACGGTCCGCGGCGGTCCGCAGCAGGGCCGCGCCGCAAAGTCTGAGCGGGTCGATCGGCCGCCTCATGTCGGCCTGCATCCAGGCGTCCGCCTCCGCGACGGGGTCGGACTCAGCGCTGAGGTCGAGGTAGACGAGTGGCGTGTTACCCGCGGGATCGACGTACTGCCGGTATCCGTCCTCGGTGCTCACCAGGCGCAGGCGAAGCGCCTCGGCCTCGTGCTCGACCCGCTCGTTCGCCGCCCGCATGACGGCCGGATCCACCGTCCCGTGGATTTCCAGGCAGTCGGTGATGCAGTTGGTCGGGTCCGTCAGGTCAGACGATTGAGCCATCCATGTACGCAGCTGTGCGGAGAGCAGCGGCCATTCTTCCACCCCGTGATCGAGCAACATTCATCCTTCCGACACAGGCCATAGACATCGAAAATGCATTAGCTGTGCGTGCGGATCCCGCGCGGGCCGACTTGGCAGACCCAACGAGTTAAATGCCGGACAACGAGAGCCGACACCTTGACGAACTGATTAACTGTATAAATTCAGATCAGTCATACCTCGACATACTTCCTTCGCGTAGCAGACCGTGTCAAGGGTGCCATACGGCCCGTATGTCGCTGGTGACGATAGGTTCCCCGGCTGACCAGCGCGTCTTGCGCCTTCTCTTTCTCACCATTACAGACGGTTCACAAAACGAACAATATGTAGTCGCATATCAGGACGCGCCGGGCACGGAGAGCAACAAATAGAAGGCAGGCCATTAAAGGATGCGGATCTTCGTTTTTCGCCTCCCGGATCGGGTGGGCGGCACGCGCATTCACACCTGTATCGGCGGCGAAGAATCCCGGGTGGCGCGGCGGACACTGTCTGCCATATTCGCCGGACACGGAGACGCGCCGATGTCGTTCGCGCTTTCCACGGCCCGCCGGGCGGACCGGTGGCGGAGACGGCCGGAGACCGTGACGGGCCGCCGGGCGCCGGTCCGTCACGGCGGCGATCCTCGTCCCGGGCGGGCCTGTCCGATAATGCGCCAAAACTGCACAAACAGCATCACCCTTGACCGGGTCCACACGGCCCCCATCAAAGCGACCAAAACGGCGAAACCTCGCCCCATTGGGCCGGTAGGTTGCCAAGCATGACCACCAAGATCGCTGAGTGCGAACCCGCCGGGCCCTGGGAGGGGTTCCTCGCAGAAGCCGCACCGTCGGCGGACAGCAGTGGTGCGGGCGTCCTCGTGCTGTCCGGGCCGAGCGGCCGTTCGCTGAGGCCGGTGGCGCGGGTGGAGCGCCCCAACCGGTTCCGGGGCGTACGGTATGCGATCGGCCAAGGGGTGTGTTGCCGGGCGGGGACGACGGAGATGATCACATAGCGTCACGGCATGCCGGTGAGAAACCCCGCGTCGTCGTCCGTCGGATTCCGCACTCTCACGACCTGCGCGGCGGCGGTGATCGTGCTGTGGGGGGTCAGGCAGCTCAGCGCGGTGATCGCCCCGGCGTTCCTGGCGCTCACCCTGACGATCGCCGTGAGCCCGCTGCGTAACAGGCTGAAGGGATGGGCGGCGGCCTTCGTCCCCCTCGCGGTCATCCTGCTCGTGCTGTGCGCCCTCGGCGGAGCCGTGGTGGTCGCCGCGGCCAGGTTCGCCGACCTCGTCCCGCGGTACGCCGACCAGTACCGGCGTCTGCTGGCGTCCGCCGGCAGGGCCCTGCACGACATCGGCGTCGACCAGTCCCAGGTCAGGAAGGCGCTGAGCGGCATCGACCCCGACCGTCTTGTCCAGGCGGCGCAGAGCCTGCTGTCCGGTCTCACCGGGACGGTCTCGGCGGTGCTGATCACCGTCCTGGTCCTGTACGGCATGAGCCTGGACGCGGCCGTCCTGCAGCGGGCGACGGGTGCTCTCACGACCGAACGCCCCGACCTGGTGACCGCGTTACGGGGATTCGCCCGTGACACCTGTGCCTACCTGATGGTCTGCACGGTCTTCGGACTGATCGTGGCGCTGCTCGACACGGCGGTCCTGGCACTGCTCGGTGTGCCGTTGCCACTGCTGTGGGGCCTTCTTTCGTTCATCACGAACTACATCCCCAACGTCGGTTTCGTCATCGGGCTGGCTCCCCCGGCCGTGCTGGCGTTGCTGGACTCCGGGGTGGCCACCATGCTCTGGGTGATCGCGGCCTACTGCGTGCTGAACTTCCTGATCCAGTCGGTCATCCAACCGAGGTACGCGGGGCGGTCGGCCCGTCTGTCCACCACCGTGACCATGCTCTCCCTCCTGGTGTGGACCTGGGCTCTGGGCGCCCTCGGGGCGATTCTGGCCGTGCCGCTCAGTTCCTTCGTCCGTGCCGTACTGCTGGACGCCGACCCCACGACCTCCTGGGCCTCCCCCTTCGTCACGGGGCATGACGAGCGTTCGAACGAGAAGTCCCGCTGACGGAGTTCTCGGCGGGGCCGGCGTCAGCCGTCCTGACGGAAGACGACCGCGACACCCAGCGCGGCGTCGGCGGGCACGAACATCTCCTCAGGGCCGGTCCGGACGACCGGGATGTCGTTGTCGCCCAGGAGCTTTTCGGTGATGGAGAGGTCGCGTACGGCTACCGCGTAGGCGACGAACGCGGGCAGGGCCGCCGGTCGCTCACCGGGCAGCAGGTCGGCGAGCGCCGATGCGGGCACGACGGTGACGTTCGCCCGGTCGAAACGCGTTACCCGACCGTGTCGTGCCCGGCCGAAGTAGCCTTCGTAACGGTGCTCCACCTCGGGCAGCGCCGTCTCGGCCACACACAGCACGGATTCGACCAGCCCGATCGCGCCGTTGGGATGGTCGACGTGCCGCTGGTCCTGGGAGGCCTCGGCCGGCCTGTTCTGAGCGAACCCGATCCTGCCTTCCGGCACGCGTCCCGGTGACAGCCGGGGGTCGGAGATCTCCAGGTAGCGGGCGGGTTCCATGCTGGTCCCCGTGGCGGTCTCGACGGGCCGCTGGATGTCGTGGACGCCACCGTGGTTGACGCCGTCGGCCGTCAACCGCGTGGCCACGTGGTCGATGTCGGGTGTGTCGGCGATCACGATGTGCACGCCCTGGAAGCGCTGCAGCAAGGACGCGATGCCGTCCGCGGTGGCCCGGATGGCGGCCCTCAACCCCGCCACCCTGTCCTCGGGCACCCGCAGGGGAATGGGGCGCGCGTCGCCGGGCATGCGGCCGGTGCCGTCGATGACGGCCACCAGCTCGACGAAACCACGCGGGAAGTACACGTGGGCGTTGGCCACCCCGAACGGCTCCGCGGGGCCTCCCGGTGTGGCCGGCATGACCGGATAGGCGGGGGCGGCCACGGCGAAGCCGAGCCGCCGGTAGCGCTCCATCGCCTGGTCCAGGTCGTGCACGATGTGGCCGACGTGGTGCAGGCCGTTGATGTCATGGCCCATGGCGGGCACCTCCGGGTCTTTCGGTCCGATTATTTTGATAGTCAACTCTTTTTTGAGAGTACACCATCTTTTGTGTGTGCGGTAGAATCTTCTACGTGGCTGAGATCGGACTGCGTGAGCGTAAGAAGGCCAGAACCAGGGAGACGATCCTGCGTGAGGCCTTCAGGCTCTTCCGCGAGCGTGGCTACACCGTCACCACCGTCGAGCAGATAGCCGAGGCGGCCGAGATCTCCCCGGCCACCTTCTTCCGCTACTTCCCGACGAAGGAGGACCTGGTCACGCTCGACCGCTTCCCACCTCTCGTCGAGGCACTGGCCTCCCAACCGCCGGGCGCTCCGGTCACCGTGCTACGCGGCGCGTTCCGCGAGGCGTTCGCCGCCCTGTCCGCCGAGGAGATCGCCGCAGGGCACGCGCGGGAGGTGTTCGCGGCCACCGTGCCCGAGCTACTGGTGGCCAACCTGCGGAGAAGTCCTCACCTGATCGGCGAAGTCTGCTCCATCGTGGCGGAAAAGGCCGGATGCGCCGGGGACGATCCGCGGATCCGGAATGCGGTCGGTGCCGCCTTCGGCGTGGTGGCGATGGTCTGGGTGCAGTGGGCGCGGAATTCCGGCCTTGACGGCCCGGCCGAGATCGACACGGCGCTGGCACACCTGGAGTCGGGCCTGATCCTGTGAACCGGATGCCCGAGGCCGGGTGCTCGAAGCTTCCGTTATCGGCCACCACCACGGCCTCCCGCGGCGCGCAGCACCTTCGGTCGAACCCGGACGATCCGCCGCGCCGTCGCCCACGGAGGTGTTCAGGGCCTTCCTCGGCGAACGCGGCGCCGTGACCCCAGACCGTTCATACGCCGGATGTCCGGCATTGCTGACCGCCACGGACAGTCCGTGCTCGCCGCGCGCCCGATGGTGAATGCGGCGACTGCGCACACCGCAGGTTTTCACGGTTACGGACGCCCGGGTCGCGCACAACATGACATCCGCCGCGATCCACACATGCTCAAGGTGTTCGACCAGAATGACAGGATGATCTGAATGCCGATTGATTCACATCTGCTCGCCGTGTTCACGGTAACCACCGTCGTCGCTCTGATCACCCCGGGCCCGGACATGTTGTTCGTACTGGGTTGTGGTGTGCGGGGTGGCGCCCGCGCCGGGCTGCTGGCCACGCTCGGCGTGGTCACGGGGGACGCGTTGTACATCGCCGCGGCGGCGGCCGGGCTCTCCGTGCTGCTGACGACGCTTCCCGTCGTGTTCACGGCGCTGCGGCTCGCCGGCGCCGCGTACCTGATCTACCTCGGCGTCCAGATGCTCCGCAACCTCAGGAAGGGCCGGGCCGACGATCGGACCGGCAGCGGCATGACCGGCCGGCGTGCCTTCCTCAACGGTGTGGTGTCCTCCATGGCCAACCCGCAGACGTTCACCTTCATGGTCGCTTTCCTGCCCCAGTTCATCGACCCCGGGGCGGGGCCGGTCTGGCTGCAGTTCGCCATCCTGGGCGCGATCCTGATCATCTTGGAGTTCCTGGCCGACGCGACGGTCGGTGTGCTGGCGGGGCGGATCGGCGGCTGGCTGCGCGACCGGCAGGTGGTGCGCCGCCGTCTCGACGCCGCGACCGGAACCCTGTTCATCGGCTTGGGCGTGACTCTCGCGTCTGCTCCGAACTGACCTGTCCGCAGCCAGGGCAACCGCCGGTGTGCCCGTCTTGACCACCGGCGCGTAGCCGATGTTCAGCGCCCGGCCGCGGACCGGGATGAGGAAGCCCTGGGCCGTACGGCCGGGTCCGGACACACGATGCCGACCCGCAGGCCGATGCCTGCGGAGTCTGGATATTTCAGTTGATGCCGAAAGCCGGGCTCTGTAAGGCTTTCCCTTGATGTCCCGAGCGTAGAAACACCTCGATCACCGACAGGTGGCGGCCCGGTTGAGGCCGCCGCCCTGTCGACGCTGCCCGTCGTCGCAGCCGTTCGGTTCGCCGGACGCGCCGCCGACCCATGTGAGCGACGAGGGCTCCGGCGACACGGAGCCCTCCTGTGATCGATGTGGGCGTCGAGGACGCCAAGAGGGACTGGATCTTATGGAACTTCACGAGTACGCGCGGTACGACGCGATCGGGCTCCGGAAACTGATCAGGGCGGGAGAGGTCACCGCCGAAGAGGTGGAAACCGTGGCGCGCGAGGCCCTGGCCGTGGCGAACGACCAGGTGAACGGCCTGGCACTGCCACTGTTCACCCCGGCGCTCGAACATGACGAGACCGGGCCCCTGGCCGGGGTGCCGTTCCTCATCAAGGACCACGGGCCGGTGGCTCGGGGAATCCCGTTCTCCATGGGGAGCCGGGCACTGCGGGGCGTCGTCGCCCGGCACGACAGCGACCTGATGACCCGTTTCCGGGCCGCGGGCCTGGTCACCCTGGGCCTGACCACCGTGCCGGAGATGGCGGTCAGCTTCGCCACCGAGTCCGTCAGGTACGGGCCGACGCGCAATCCGTGGAACCTGGAACGGGGCGTCGGCGGTTCGAGCGGTGGCGCGGCGGCCCTGGTCGCGGCCGGTGCCGTACCCGTGGCCCACGGCGGCGACGGAGCGGGGTCCATCCGGATCCCGGCCGCCTGCTGCGGACTTGTCGGCCTCAAGCCGAGCCGAGGCCGTGTCCCGTGCGGGCCCGACATGGGAGAGGCGATGCTCGGGATGGTCTACGAGTTCGGGCTGACCCGGACCGTCCGCGACGCCGCTCACCTGCTGGACGCCGTTCAGGGGCCCGGCGTCGGCGACAAGTACACCGCGCCACCGCCACGGGGCCGATACGCCGACGTCCTGGGAGCGGAACCGGAGCCGCTGCGGGTGGCGGTGACCACGGCCGCCTGGTCGGGAGCCCCGGTGGATCCTCAGGTGGCGGCGACGACGCTCCTGGTCGGCCGGACGCTGGAGGAGATGGGACACGCCGTCGTCGACGCCCGCCCGGCCCTCGACTGGGACGACGTCCTGCACTGCGCGACGGCGGCGTCCGTGGCGATCGCCTCCACACTGCTCCTGGCCCCGCGCCGCCCCGACCCGGCCAAGCTGGAGGCGGTCTCCAGACGGCTCCTCGAAGTCGCGAAGGATTACAGCGCGCTGGACATGATGGCCGCCTTCGGCGCGCAGAACCGTGTGACCCGATCGGTGGGCGCGTTCTTCACCGAACACGACCTGCTCGTCACGCCCACGTTGGGCAGGCTTCCAGCCCGTCACGGCACCCTTCGCTACGACGACCCCGACCACACCCTGGCGAGCTGGCTACGATCGATCTTCGACTACGGCCCGTTCACCATGGTCTTCAACGTCTCCGGACAGCCTGCGATCAGCCTGCCGCTCGGTCAGAGCGACGACGGGCTGCCGATCGGGGTACAGATCATCGCGCCCTACGGCCGTGAGGACCTGCTGTTCCGCGTCGCGCACCAGTTGGAGCAGGCGATGCCCTGGATCCATCGGATCCCGCGCTTCTCCATCGGAAGGCGCTGACAGCCGTGGCGCCGTACGGGGGCCGCCCGTAACCCGGGTCGGCGACGGCGCCACCGGTCCCGCGAGGACGATCCGAACGGGACCGGCAGGCGCTCTAGTCCGTGACCCGTGGTACGGCGCGCAGGTTGTAGAGGAAGCGCCCGTCCTGGAGGAAGGAGATCAACGGGTGCAGCCCCTCGTCCGGCTCGACGCCGACGAAGCGGTTGTCGCCGGCGTGGACGTAGCGCGCGGTCGTGCCGCTCTCCCCGAACTGCGCCGCGAGGCCGTGCGGGATGTCGGTGATCTCCAGCTCGTCGGCATCGGCCCTCACCTCGTAGGTGACCGACGGCGCGGAGTACTTCCCGGTGCAGGTCTCCGGAAGGAACGGCACCGGCGTGTCCGGCGGCAGCACCCGCGACGGCAGGCGGATCCCCACGGTGGCCGAGAGGATCTCCGCCAGTACCTCGTCGATGAAGGCCGAGGTGTGGCCGCCGTTCGCGTGGACGGCGAGCACCAGGTCCCGGCCGGGCACGATGCGCCAGATCGCCGACTGCCCCGGGGTGCTGCCGTCGTGACCGACCACGGGCTCGCCGTCCCAGTCGAAGAGCATCAGCCCGAGGCCCCAGGCGGCCGGGTATCGCTCCCCCAGCTGCGGCAGCGTGACCTGAGGCCTGCACATCTCGGTGAAGGTTCCCGAGGGCAGCACCCGCGTCCCGTCGGCCGCCACGCCGTCGGCCAGCAGCATCCGCCCGAACCGCACGAGATCGCGCGGCGCGGCGCTCGGCGTGGACCCGGCCGGCGCGTTCGACTGCGGCAGCTGCCGCCGGGGTGACACCCGCAGCGGCTCGCCGACGTGCCCGACCGCGGCCCGGAACATGATCGCCTCCTCAGCGTAGAGCGCCATGTGCCGCGCTCCGAGAGGATCGATCAGCAGCTCCCGCATGGCGGCCTCCCACGTACGCCCGCGCAGCTTGGCGACGAGGGCGCCGAGGGCGCAGTAACCGGCGTTGCAGTACGAGAACAGCTCCCCCGGCCCGCTGACCTGCCGGGCGTTGTCGCGCATGAACGCGACGAACTTGGAAATCGCGTCGTCCCCGCGTCCGGTGTCCTCGAACAGGTCCCCGTCGAACCCACCGGTGTGCGACAGCAGTTGCCGCACGGTGATGCTCTCCGAGGCGGCGGCGTCCAGCACCCCGAACTCGGGAAGGTACCTTCGGACCGGCTCATCGAGGTCGACCAGTCCTTCCCCGGCGAGCTGCATCACCAGGGCGCCCGTCCAGGCCTTGGTGATCGACCCGATCTGGAACAGGCTGTCGACGGTGGCCTCAACCCCGGTGTCCAGATTGACCACTCCGGCGGCCGCCTCGGCCAGCTGATCCCCCATCCCGACGGCCACCGCGGCTCCCGGCACCCCATGCCGCTCGACGGCCCGGTCGATCCATCCCTGAAGATCCGGAAGAAGCGTCATATCGAGGACCGTACTCGCAAGCCCTTCTCCGCAGGGTCGGGCGGCGAGGGAGAGCGCGGCCTTCTCGATCGCCTCACGCAGTTCGGGTCGGCTCATCAGGCTGACCGGAACCATGGGGTCCCGGACGGCTTCCACGCCTCCCGAATACGACAAAACGGGCATATTGCCAGTGTTGTCGAGGCGACCATGTTTTGTTTCGACGGCGAATCGGGATTTCAGACAATTCACCGGCCGCCCAGACTGAGCCCTGCCTGCCGCCACCCGGGACCGTCTCCAGCGGTCACAGGGCAGGGATTTTCGCCAGAGGAGCGACGGCGGGTACCGCATCGACATGGACTCCGAGCAGAACGGGGACACGCATGCTCTTCACGGGGCGTGGACGGGCCGTAACGGTGATCGCAGGCCACGCTCTGGCCCTGGGGTTGCTCGCCGGTTGCGCCACCGACCCCGGCGCGCCGCCTGCTCCGCTCACCCAGACCGACTACGTGGTCCTGAAACGCGCGGAACTCCTGCTCATCCGCGACTGCATGCGAGAGCAGGGTTTCTGGTACTGGGTGCCGAAGATGTGGGAGCCGCCGCGGGGATTCGGCCTCGTCCTGGACGATCCGGACTGGGCGCGTGAGCACGGGTACGGGGGGCTCGATCAGCAGAAGGTCATGCAGGAGAAGCGGGACGACCCCAACCTCGCCTACCGCGACAGCCTGCCCGCTGCCCGCCGAGCCCGGTACACCCTCGCCATGGGCGGCGGCGACGACGTCAAAGTGCTCACCGCGCACCTGCCCGACGGAGGAACGATCAACAACGCCCTCGGCGGGTGCCAGCTGTCGAGCAACGAAAAGCTCTACGGTGACCGCGAGCGATGGTTCCCCCTGGACACGCTCGCCTCCAACATCGCGCCGCTGTACATGCGGGCGATCGCCAAGGACGCGCGCTTCACCGCGGCCCTGTCCTCATGGTCACGATGCATGCGCGGGAAAGGCCACGCCTACGCCACGCCAATGGAGATCCGGGCTGCCCTTCCCGGTCTCACCAAAGGGCTGACTCCCGCCCAGGCTCATGCCGTCGAGGTGAAGCTGGCGGTGGCGGAGGCCACCTGCGCGCGCGCCACCTCGCTCACCTCGACCTTGCGCGCGCTGCAGGCCGAGTACCGGCCCAAGGTGGAGGGGCCCGACGCGGCCGGTCTCCGGACCCACGCCCGGCTGCTGCGCGAGGCACTTGAGCGCGCGAAAGAGATCAACCGATCCACCCCCTGACCTCCGCGACGCAAGGTCGCGGATCGCCCTTCAACCAGGGCTCACGAAGGAGAGAACCATGCGCAAGATCCGACTCGCGGCTGTAGCCGTGGGCCTGGCGGTCGCCGTAGTTCCCGTGTCCTCCCCCTCCTCGGCGGCCGGTACCGCCATGGAGTCGCACTGCCTCACGATGAAGAAAATCTACGGGCAGGACGGCGATGTCAACGCCTACGCGGACACCTTCTGCTACGGGGGCGAAATCGGCTACGACTCGGGTGACGACCCCAACTGGGCCGACAACTCGGGTGGGTTCCGCGACAGTGCCGGTAACAACGCCATGTCCGTCCTCAACACCGGCATACCCGGAAAGTACGAGGTCGTCGCCCTGTACGACTACGAGAACTACGACTACGCCGCCGGATACCGATGCCTGGGTGTGGGCGACTGGGAGTCCGACCTGAGCAAGTTCAGGTTCGTCGACTCCAACGGCAACACCAAGGGCCCCATGGCCCGCCAGATCTCCTCGCATCGGTGGGTCACCCGCAGCGCCTGCTCGGCCAACAGCTGGATCGGCCTGTAACGGGCGAGCAACGATCGACGCCATCATCGGATGGCGGATCCCTCGCTGAACAATCCAGTGATGGTCACGCGAGCCGTTTCCGAACCCGCGTCATGACGGCCACCGGCCCCACAGCTGCAGGGCCACCCCGATGAAGGACGGTCTCCGCCCCGGCGCCGACGGGTGAGCGCCGAGTTGGACTCCCGGCCAGGACCTCGATCAAGGCCAGGCTCGTGCCCTGTCAAAGGCGCGAGCCTGGCGCGCACAGGCATGAGCGACCCCGCCCAAGGCGCTTCCCGGGCAGGACGCCCGCGATCATCGGACACACCTGACATCACCGTGGCGGGAGCCTCGCGTTCGGAACCCGTTCAAGCGCCCCGCGGCCGCCACGTCCACGCCAGGAGGGGTCCCCGTAGCAAACAGCGAAAATCCAACGGATACGGCTCTGAACTGCGGTTGCTGAGGTTTTTAGGATGGCTGTTGATCTCCTCGGCTACGGTTCGTCATGGTTCGTGTGTTCTGTGACGTCCGGGATGGTTGATGTCGACGCGGTTCCTGTCTGATGAGCAGTTGGAGCGTCTACGGTCGTTCCCTGACATTGGGCGTGAGGAGCTGAACAAGTACTTCACGTTGACGCCGCGTGAGCACGGGTTCCTGGACGCGCCGGGCCGCGGTCCAGAGGCCAGATTGGGGCTGGCCGTTCAGCTGTGTACGTTGCCCTGGCTCGGCTATATCCCCGATGACCTCCTGGAGATTCCGCAGGCGGCGTTGCTGCGGCTGGCGGGCCAGATGGCGGTGTTCCCCGGGATGCTGGAGGCATACGACCGGTCGACGCGCAAACGGCCTCAGACCCGTAGCGATCACCTGAAGCTGGTGATGAAGTACCTGACGTGGAAGAACCCCAAGCCGGGCAGTATCCAGTGGAAGGAACTGGAGCAGTTCCTCCTGGACCGGGCGATGGAGCACGACACCCCGAGTCTGTTGTTCCAACAGGCGGTGGAGCACCTGCAAGCTACCCAGGTGATGCGGCCCGGTGCGGTCACGCTGATGGAGCTGGTGACCACCGCCCGGAACGCGGCGGCAAAGCTGACCACCCAGAAGGTCGGGCACCTGCTCACCAGGCCGATGCGGTCGGACCTGAACCGGCTACTCGTGGAGGACCTGGAGATCGGGACGTCCAGGCTGCGATGGCTGACGACGCCAGCGGTGGAGGCGTCCGCCCCGGCGATCGGGGTGTCGGTCGACAAGCTGCTGTACCTGCGGGCGATGGACGCCCACCAGTTCGATTTGTCGATGCTGCCCGGGAGCGCCGCCGGTTCCTGGCCACGGTGGCTCGCCGCTCCACGGTGCAGGGCCTGAAACGGCGGGAGGAGCGCCGCTATCTGATCCTGCTTGCCCTGGTGGCCCAGTCTGCAGTCGACCAACTGGACGAGGTCATCGCGCTGTTCGACCAAGCGGTATCGGCCCGGGAGCCCCACGCGAAGGCCAAGACCGACGAGGCGCTCGCCGAGCGGGCCAAGAAGGGCGAGGCCCGCCAGTTGCTGATGGATGTGATCCTGCCGATCTTGGTCGACCCGGGCATCGACGGCGACCAGGTCGGCGGGATCCTGCGGGAGCGGATCGGGATGGACAAGCTCCGCGAGGTCTCGGCGATCAACTGGAAGCCGCTCCCCCGCGACCACGGCCGTTTGGCCGCGCTGGAGGCCTCCTACACCTACCTGCGCCGCTTCACCCCGAAGGTGCTGTCCACGGTCGACTTCCACGGCGGGCCTGGCACGCAGGACCTGATGACCGCGTTGAGCATGTTGAAGGAGTTGAACCGGACCGGCGGCCGGAAGGTCCCGGCCGGGGCGCCGACGTCGTTCGTGCCGGCCAGATACGCCGACTACCTCGCCAAGGCCCGCAAGGCGGGAGACGATACGGCGTTGCGGCACTACTGGGAGCTGTGCGTGGTTCTCGCCCTGCGGGACGGCCTGCGGTCAGGGGATGTGTTCGTCCCGGGCTCGCGCCGGTACGCCGATCCCGGGACGTACCTGTTCACGCCGGAGCAGTGGGAGGGCAAGCGGGCGTCGGCGAGGCGATCGACCACGTCAAGGAAGAGCTCCACCAGGCCCTCGAAGACCTGGAGGAGACCCTCACGAACGCCTCCCCGAACGACGTCGGCGCGGTCCGCTTGGATGAGGAGGGACGGCTGGTCATCCCACCGCTGTCGGCCGAGGACATTCCCGCGGAGGCCAAGGCGCTGCGGGAGGAGCTGGCGGGGATGCTGCCGTTCGTGCCGATCGCCTCGCTGCTGATCGAGTTAGACGTCCGCACGAAGTTCCTGGACTGCTTCACCCACGCCGGCGGCAGGAAGATCAACCTGTCGGTGGAGACACGGCGCAACATCCTCGCGGTGCTCATCGCGGGTGCCACGAATCTGGGATTGACCCGGATGTCGGAGGCCTGTGGCGTCTCCTACGACACCCTCGCCTGGACCCAGGAGTGGTACGTGCGAGAGGAAACGCTCCGCGAGGCCAACACGGTGCTGGTCAACCACCACTACCAGCTGGAGCTGGCCAAGAAGTTCGGCGGCGGCACCATGTCCTCCTCCGACGGGCAGCGCTTCCCCGTTCGCGGCAAGTCCCTTACCGGCCGAGACATGAACATCCACGGCGGGAAGGTCCTGTCGACCTACACCCATGTGTCCGACCAGTGGTCGACCTACGGCACCAAGCAGATCATCCCCACCACCCGCGAAGCCAACTACACCCTGGACGAGCTCCTCGGAAACGAGAGCGACCTGCCGATTCATGAGCACGCGACCGACACTCACGGCGCGACCTTGGTGAACTTCGGGTTGTTCGACCTGGTCGGCAAAGCATTGACGCCGCGGATTCGCGACCTGGGGAAGATCACCATGCTGCGGGTCGACTCCCCGGCCGCCACCAACGTGCTCTACCCGCACGCCGGGCCGCTGCTGGCCGACCGGTGGAACGAGGACCTGATCCGCGGCACCTGGGACGACATGCTGCGGATGGCCGGATCTCTGAAGTTCGGTGAGGCGACCGCGTCCCTGGTGGTCGGCAAATGGTCGGCGGCCTCCCGGCAGAACACCCTGGCCGCGGCGATCAAGGAGTGGGGACGCATCCGCAGGACCATTCACGCCGCCCGCTACCTGTCAGACCCGGTGTACCGGCGGAAGATCTCCCGGCAGCTCAACAAGGGCGAGTCCCTGCACGCGCTGCGCCGGGACCTGCACTACGCCCAGCAGGGCGCTATGGTCCGGCCGCAGCTGCAGGACCAGACCGAGCAGTCCTGGTGCCTCACCATCTTGACCAACGCGGTGATCACCTGGACGACCGAGTACTACGCAATGGGAATCAAGGAGTTGCGTGAGCAGGGCCGAGAGGTCCCCGACGAGCTGCTCTCGTTCATCGCCCCGGGCCACCGGGAGAACATCAACTTCTTCGGCTTCATCGAGGTCGACATCGAAGGCGAGACCGCCAAACTCGACGACGGATGGCGGCCACTGCGGCCCACCCTGGTGAACGAGGCCGGCACCACCTTCCTGCTCAACCCCTGACCGAGGAGCAGCCCGACGACAAGCGGGGGCGGAATCAATTGATTGCGCCCCCAGCGGCAGATCCAATCGGGACGCGGCCGTCATCTGCGCAAACAGCACGCCGATCCAATCGGATCCGACCAATACTTACGCCCCCCCTTTTCGCCCCCTAGGATGGGTGCGACGACCCGTCACCCGGCCCATCTGAAGGGGACATTGTGGCCTTGCTCAAGCAGACCGACTGGAACGACGCCGAGATCCCCTACACCGCGGCGGATGTCACCCGCTATGAGCACCGGGTCGCGCGGGTCCGCGCGGAGATCGTCGAGATCCGGTCCTCCGTCGAGGCCATGCGTGTGCAGGGCGGGGCGTTCCTGGACGAGGTCGCCGACTTCTTGGACCGGGAGGCCCTGCAACTGGAGCGCGTCAACGAGGCCGACGGCCCGGTCGATCTAGACTCGCGGGACGACGCTCGAGAGCAGAGCGGCTACGCCCCCACCAGCGCGCGCCGGGCCTTGCTCATCGCCCGCGCCTTCATCTGCGGCCTCCCCACCGGCGCCGGACATGGCTGACCGCATCTACCTGCGGCACTCCACCGACAAACAGACCGACGCCCGCCAGCGGCACGCCCTGGCCACTCTCCTGGCCGCAGGCGCCCCTGTCTACGAAGACCCCGCCACCTCCACCCGCCAGCTCTCCCTCGACCGCGCCGGATTCTCCAAACTGCTACACGAGGCCGCGATAGGTGACACGATCCGCATCGCCGACGCCGCCCGCCTGTTCCGTTCCGTCGCCGACATCCTCGCCCTGCGCCCGGTGCTCATCCGCCGCGGCCTGCACCTGCGGGTTGAATCCGGGCTGCTGTCCGGCATCGACCTGGCCAGCGACGACCCCGGCACCAAGATGATGGTCTCCGTCCTGGCCGCGGTGCTGGAGTTCCAGCGCGACATGATCAGCGAGAACACCCGCGAGGGCGTCGCCGCCGCCGAGGCCGCTGGCAAGACCCTCGGCCGCCCCGCCTCCCTCGACCAGAACAAGGCCACCACCATCGTGGAGGCATACCGCCAGGGCGCCGCCGTGAAGGCCCTGGCTCGCCAGCACCAGGTCGCCCCCAAGACCATCCGCCGCATCCTGGATGCCGCCGGAGCCCGGGACCTGCCCGGCCAGCTCGACCTGGTCCCGGCTGACCCCGGCGAGCGGCACAGCCCGCCCGAGCCGGACCTGACCGTGGTCCTCGATCTGCCCGGCCTGCTCGCCGACCACCTACGCACCGTCGGCGACGAAACCGTCCGCCAGGCCCTCGCCGCCGGGCAGGTCATCCGGCGCGGCCAGGGCCACTTGGTGGGCCTCGCGGCCCCGCTCGCGCTCCACCGCGCCGCGCTGGAGCAGAGCATCGCCCTCGCCGAGGGCGCCAACCCGGCCGCGCGCAAGGCCTACCGGGTGTACGCCGCCCGCATCACAGCCGCCGAAGCTCCCGAGCATGATCACCCTCGTTGAAAACTGATCGGCTGATCAGGACTCTGCGTCCTGCCTCTCACCGGCCCAGGCCGCACGGTGTTCACCGCCGCACGGAGTGGCGAACCTTCATGATCATCGCTACCGCCATTTTCTGCACCCATCCTCCTCAGAGGCCGGTCATTCCGGGTTGGGGAGATCGGCTGGTGGGCCCAGCGGGGGGTCGTTGGCCAGGTCGAACGCGGCGGCGAGGATGGTGAGGACCTGGATCGTGGCCTGAGGTGCCAGCTCGTACTCGCCGCGCCTTCGTTGTGTGATCAGCCTGGCGCTCTGTAGCGCGCGCAGGTGGTGATAGAGCTGGCCGCTCGTCTGCTCGCCGTCTCCGCCGAGGGAATCTTGGAGGTCGGTGCTGGTGCACCGGCCCTGTTGTACGAGCGCGGCGAGCAGCGCCAGCCGCGGCCGGCTGCCCAGGGACTCCAGGATGGCGGCCACTGGCGCCCAATCGGCCGACAGCAACTTGGCGAGAGAAAGCTGCCTGTCCCAGAGGTTCTCGCCGCCGGCCAGCCGTGCTGCTCCGACATAGCCCACCGTCCCGAGCCTGTTCTCCTCCTTCGCCTGGCGGAGCATGCTGGTGGCTGCCGTGGTGAGGGACGGCGACTTCGGGGGGCGCTGTGGGGCAGCGGTGTCGACTCGACTCTCCAGGTGGGCGATCCGGCGCTCTAATTCGGTGAGTTTGTCCTCACTCATCGCATCCTCCTACGCTATTCCATAGTTACGAAATAGCGTAGATGTCTGGTGCGGGTATGACAACGTCCTTGGTAGGCGAGGTGTCGGGTTGGGTCGGACCGGGGCGCCCTGCCGTGATCGCTCATGGTGGGTTTCCCCGGCCCGCCCGCCGCACCCGGCGTGCGCGTCTCCACGCACCGGGCGCTCCACGTGCCTTGCCCGCTGGTCAGGTTCCTGCGGGTTCGAGTGAAGAAGTGGTCCAACACTCAGTGGATAACGCCGTCACCGGGTCCTCGGAGCCCAGGACAGAACTCAGCGGATAAGAAGGCGTGATGCCATGAGCGCCCCCGTCGTGCCAATCCGTCCTGCCACCGATACCGCGGTGGCCGCCCGCGACGCCCTGGCCGCCATGCACCGCCACTTCGACCGGTACAAGCTGTCGGCCAACACCGCCAAGGCTTACAAGCGGCAGACGAGCGCCTACACCGCCTGGATGATCGCCCACGCCGACGACCACGACGACGCCTTCGCCGACGTCGTCGGCGCCGAGGCCACCCTCACTGCCTGGCGGCGGCACCTGACAGGCACCAGGGTCGCCCGCCTCGATCAACCAGGCCCCGGCCGCCGTAACCCTGCTGTACGCCCAACTCGGGCTGCGCATCGAGGTCAAGCGCGCCCGCATCCCAAACCCGGTGAGTCCGACGCCCTGACCCGGACCGAACAGGGCCGGGTGGAACGGGCCGCGGCCCGCCGCGGCGTCCGGGACCGCGCGATCGTGGCCACCCTGCTGTACGCCGGGACCCGGGCCGAAGAGTGCGCCCGACTGGAGGCCTACGACGTCATGCTGACCGCACGGACCGGGCACCTGAGGCTGCACGGCAAGGGCGATGAGATCCGCACCGCCCCGGAGCTCCCACTCAAGCCCATAGCAGAGATGATCAGCAAGAACCGCGGAACGCGAGAAACCGCAGGCCAAGCCTAAATCCGTTGGATTTTCGCTGTTTGCTACGGGGCCCCCAGGACAACCCCGGCCTCCGGCTTGGCAGAGCTTCTCCATCACCGCCAAGACGATCTGGCGTCGTGTCCGGTGCGACAGCACGCCGCACTACGGCGATCAGCGGCAGCTTACGTGTCCACTCCCCTTACCCTCCGGAACGCACACCGTGGGATGAGGGAGGCTCACCACGTTCCCAGGGGATCGACTACCCGGGTCCTCCGCCGACACCGGCGGTAAACCGAATGCGCGGAACCGACCGGGTGGTGTTGCATACAGACGTGACCGGCGGGCCCTCGCACTTCTCCAGGAGCAGTCGACCACACGCGGGTGCTGACGTGACGGCGGCCCCCCACCGGTCGAACCCGCGACACCCGCCGCTTCGACCCCTTCCCGCTGCTGCGCGCGCTCCCGAGCGGGCCGACGCGCTCACACATCGACTCCAGCAGGGAGAGGTACCGGACACGTGAAGGACACCGAGATCCCGCGGGCGGTGGCCGCGGCCGTCGACACGGCCGCCAAGTACGGTCTGGGCACCGACGACGCCGTTGTGCTGCACAACTCGAACCGGATCACCGTCCGGCTGCGGCCCGGCGGCGTGCTCGCCCGGGTCGCGCCCCTCGCGCACCGCCCCGACCCCGAGGTCGAGATCGCCCGGCGCCTCGCCGGGACCGGCAGCCCGGTGGCGGGTCTCGATCCGAGAGCCGAACCCCGCGTCCATGTCCGCGACGGCTTCGCCGTCACCCTCTGGACCTACTACGAGCCCACCGCCGCGCCCGAGAACCACCCGCCCGCCGCCTACGCCGACGCGCTGGCCCGGCTGCACGCCGGCCTGCGCCGCATCGACTTCACCGCACCGCGCTTCACCGACCGCGTCGCCGACGCCCTCCGGGTGGTCGAGGACCCCGCCGTCAGCCCGGACCTCGGCGCCGCGGAACGCGCCCTGCTGACCGACACCCTCCACGGAATCAGCCGCGCGATCCTGGACCGCGGCCCGCGGCAACAGCTCCTGCACGGCGAACCGCACCCCGGCAACCTGCTCGCCACCGCGGACGGACCGCTCTTCGTCGACCTGGAGACCGTCTGCCGCGGACCTGTCGAGTTCGACCTCGCGCATGCTCCGGAGGACGTCGCCGCGCACTACCCAGGAGCCGACTCCGGGCTGCTCGCCGACTGCCGGATCCTCACCCTCGCCCTCGCGGTCTCCTGGCGTTGGGACCGCGACGACCGACTCCCCGACGGGCGCAGAAGGGGCCGGGAGTGGCTCGCCCAGATGCGGGCCGGCCTCGACCGCCGGGAGCACACCGCCGGGCCGTGAGCAGACCCGCGCGGCGCAGGACAGCGAGGTGGCGGTGGCGTCCGGCCGTCTGACCGCCTGCTCAGGGGCTACGTGGTGGTGCGGACGGGCAGCGGGTCATCGTGAAGTCGAGCCTCCTCGCCCTGATCTCGGCGGATCGTCGTCTGTGCCCACCCTTGAACCTCAACTGCGGTAAAGGTCAAGTCGGCGCTCTCCCCGCGGGTGGGGGTCGGCCGTACGGACGGCGCACGGGCTGTCCCGGCAAGGCCGGGCCCTTCTCTCGTACCCGGCCTGCCCCCTATGTGAGAACCAGTGCTCCGTATGGTGTACGGTACGACGTACGATAAAAGGAGGAGCATGTACCAGCCGAGTGCCGAAGAACTGAAGAGCATCGAGGAATGGTTCGCCGACTACGATGCGCTGGCCGAGCAGGGCTCGATCGAGCAGTTGGCTGACCTGGCGGTCTTCCCGATGAACGTGGCCACCGACACGCCGGGCGGCTACGCGAGCGTCCGTCAGTGGACGCGAGCCGAGTATGTCGAGGCGATGAAGGAGTCCATGGGCGACGGCACCGCCGGGCTTGACCTGCGTTCGACGCGCACCCCGCGCTTTCTCACCCCGAACCTGGTGGTCGTGGAGACCGAGGCGACGATGACGATCGAAGGCCAGGAGCACCGGATGCACTACGCCGACCTGCTGGTGCGCGCGGAGAACGGGTGGGCGTTCCAGACCATGGTCCAGGGCGGCTGGGGTCACGGCTGGCCGTCCGCCAAGCGCGGCTGACCGAACCGTCTCCGGTCGGAGCACGTCTGGGCGCTGAGCCAACCCTTCCCGGAAGGGAAACGGTGCCGCCCGCGATGGGTCGCGGGCGGCACCGTTCGGGGTTCGCGGTGAAGCGTTCCTTCGCGGTCCGGTCATGACAGGTCCGGACACGACACACTCGGCACCGCCAGGACCGAACCCCGGCGGCCGGAGACGTTACGGGAAAGACCGCTTTTCAAACCGGCCGGGAACACCACCAGCCGTCTTGTCCACCGAGTTCCATCCCGCTTTTCCCCTGGCCGACGAAAGTGTCATCCGCCGGGAACACCACAACACTCGACGAAGAACGGCGCGATCCTGCTTCTGGATTCGCCGCAGTCAAGCCGCCTCGTCCGTGGCATCGGGAGCGGGGGCCAGCCGCACGCGGCCGGGCCGGATCTTCTCTTCGGGGAAGACCCACTTCCGGAACGCCCAGAAGCGGAAGACCATGGCGATCAGCGTGCCGACGACCTGCGCGCTCACGAAGTCGGCGATCTCCTGGGTCATCAGGCTCACATCTGGGGTCTCCAGGCCGAACGCGTATCGGGAGACCCATAGCGGTGCCGAGTTGAGCACCAGGCCGACGCCGCTGACCAGGAAGAACAGCGCCGCCTCATGACGGCGCTCACGGCCGCCCCTGGCCCGGAACGACCATTCGCGATTCAGCACGTAGGACACGATCGTCGCCACGAGCACCGCGATGATCTTCGCGGTCACGGGCTTCGGTTCCAGAACGGTCAGCTTCAGCCCATAGAACATCGCGTTGTCCACCAGGAACGCCGTTCCACCGACCGCTGTGAACTTCAGCAGTTCGCGGTGCTTCAGCGCAAGCGCGTGCAGCGGTTCCGGCAACTTCGCGAGTACCGCTTTTGCTATTCGGAGCACCCCCGATCTTCTCATCAGTCAGACGTTCCATGACAAGTTTGACGAACACGATTTGCCCGGCTGGAGCCGTACCCGACGGCGAAGCCGCGTGATCATGAGATTCGATGCGGAGCCGTAGTGCCTGGTGAGGCCTGCCGTGTGGCCTTGATCGGCGGCTTCTTCGCCGAGAACGGCGTGGTCCTTGAACTGGCCCGGCCCCGGGAATTCATCCTCATATGGCCCGTCCGTCTAGGGTGGGCGCATGGCCGAACGGCGTCCCTTGATCGCGCGCAGGCTGCGGCCGGGACACTGGGTCGCCGTCGACGCGTTCACGGCCGTCGCCCTGGCCGCCGGGTTCTCGGCGTCGGCGGTGCTGGTGCCGGAGTCCGCCCGAGTGCCGACGTACACGGCCGTGCCGGTGATCGCGCTGGCCTGCCTGCCGCTGGCGGGCCGACGCCGGTGGCCGGTGCCGGTCTGCGTGCTGGTCCTGGTGGCGGCGGTGCTCGCGCCGTTCACCGGCTGGGAGGAGTCGTTCGTGCCCTTGGCGGTCGCGCTGCACGCGGTGGCGCTGCTGGAGGCGCGCGGGACGGCGACGGCGACGCTGGTGTCCGCGCTGGCGGTGATCGCCGCAGGCTCCACGATCGGCTCGCCCTCATGGGCGGAGGCCGCGTCAACGTGCGGATTCGCCTGGCTGGCGCTCGGCCTGGCGTGGACGATCGGGCTTGCCGTACGGGAGCAGCGCGCGTACGCCGCGCAGGCCGTCGCGCGGTCGGCGCAGGCCGCGGCCACGGCGGAACGGCTGCGCATGGCCCGTGACGTGCACGACGTCGTCGCCCACAGCATGGGGCTGATCTCCATGCGGGCCGGCATCGCCAACCACATCGCCGCCACGCACCCCGAGGAGGCGAGCGAGGCCCTGTCGATCATCGAGGAGACCAGCAGGAAGGCGCTGGCGGACCTGCGCAGGCTCCTCGGTCTGCTCCGCGACGCCTCAGGAGACCGGGACGGCCCGCCGTACACGTTGGACTCGCTGCGCGAGCTGGTCGCGGCGATTCCGGCCGGCGACGTACGGGTGGAGCTCGACGTCGAGCCCGGCCTCGCGCTCGGCGACGAGGAGGCCCTCGTCGTCTATCGCCTCGTGCAGGAGTCGCTGACCAACGTGCTCAAACACGCCGGCCCGGCACGATGCCGGGTGACCGTCGGCCCTCGGGCGGAGCATGGGCTGGTGGTCGAGGTCGTCGACGACGGTCGTGGGGGTGGCCCGCGTGAGGGGGGCCACGGGCTGGCCGGGCTGGAGGAGCGGGTGATCCTGTACGGCGGAACGTTCTCGGCCGGGCCGGTGCCCGGAGGTGGCTTCGCCGTCCGCGCAAGACTGCTGTCGCCGGGCGATTCCGGGAAGGACGAGAAATGAGCACGTTCACGGTGCTGGTCGCCGAGGACCAGGCGTTGCTGCGCGCGGGGCTGTGCAGACTGATCGGCACCGTCCCCGACCTGGAGATCATCGGCGAGGCAGGGACCGGAGAGCAGGCCGTGGAGCTGGCCCGCGACCTCCGGCCCGATCTGGTGCTCATGGACGTCCGCATGCCCGGCCTCGACGGAATCAAGGCCACCGAACTGATCCGGGCCGACCCGGTGACCGCCGGGACGCGGGTGGTGATGCTGACCACGTTCGATCTCGACGAGTACGTCTACGGGGCGTTGCGGGCCGGAGCCAGCGGATTCCTGCTGAAGGACACCCGGCCGGGAGACCTGCTGGAGGCGCTGCGCATCGTGGGGGAAGGACAGGCGCTGCTGGCCCCGTCGGTCACCACGCGACTGATCGGGGAGTTCGCCCGGGCCGGATTCACCGGGATCCCGGCCCGGCTGGCGGCGGGGCTGACCCAGCTGTCCGGTCGGGAGCGGGAGGTGCTCCTGCTGGTGGCCCAGGGGCTGACCAACCCGCAGATCGCCGAGCGGCTCGGCATCGGGCAGGCGACGGTCAAGACCCATATCCGCAGCCTGCTGGCCAAGCTCTCCGCGCACGACCGGGCGCAGCTCGTCATCGCCGCCTACGAGGGCGGCCTGGTCACGGCCGGCGGGCGGATGCCGTCAGCGGCGGTAGGAGACCTCGGGGAAGGCCGCTGACGGGCCCCGCAGCAACGCCTGCGGACGGCCGCGCAGGTTCTGCTCGAAGAAGGCCAGCGGGTAGGCGCGCTGGAAGGCCAGCGCCCGCTCGGCCGGGATCGTGCCGACGACCTCCTCAAGCTGCTCCTTGCCCAGTCCCAGCGGCTTGGCCGACAGGGGGATGAGCAGGACGTCGTCGCCGAAGGAGTTGTGGGCCGCGCCCTTGAGGGTCACGTTGAGCCGCCAGCCCCGCAGCCCATCCCAGAAGGTGCGCAGTGTCGGATTGGTCGCCATGCCGCCCTTCCCGTCGGTGTCCACCACCATGTACGGCCGATCGAGTCCGGACTGCGCGACCTCGCCGAAGACGGCGCCGTCCAGGCCGAGCCCCGCCTTGATCCGCGGGTCGGCGTACATGGCGGAGGAGGTGGCCGCGCCACCGAGCGAATGCCCGAACATCCCGATCCGCGCGAGGTCGAAGAGCGGCTTCCCGTTACGGCCGGGCAGTTTGTCCTCCAGGGAGGGCAGGCTGTCCAGGACGAAACGCACGTCGGCCACCCGGACATCGACCGCCTTGGCGAAGTCGGTCACCTCGTCACCCGCCTCGACCCGGCCGCCGGGGAACTCCACCACCGCCGCGTCATAGGGATGATCGACGGCGACCACCGCGTATCCCCGGCTGGCCAGTTCCTCGACGACGCCGGTCCCGTACGCGCGCGAGGCGTTGGCGCCCGGCGAGTACAGGATGACCGGCAGTTCGCCCAGGCTCGTGTCGGCGGGCGCGCCCTCGTGGCCGTCGGTCCTGTCCATCAGCAACGAGCCCGGATCCAGGTCGTTCATTTTCAGGTACTGCTCCGCCGCCGCCTTCGGCATCCAGGGGGCGATCGGGTGGGCCTGCGCGTCCCGGGCCGGGTACCACAGGCTGACCATCAGCTCCCGCTTCCTGCCGGAGCCCTTCCAGGGATCCGAACGGGACTGATCGACCAGGTGGACCGAGACGGTCCCCACCGGATGCGGACCCGTCGGCTTCGGGATCGTCAGGCGTTGCGGTGGGGTGGAGCCGCATCCGGCCACCAGTGTGAGGGCCAGGGCGGCGATGACGAGTGCACGTTTCACCCTGTTCACGGTGTCAGTCGTGTACGGCTGCCGCCTCTGGCGTGAGGAGGACCTCCGGCTCAACCCAGGAAGGTAGCGCTCGACGGAGATCGTTTTCAGGGATGACGCTCACGACCGGATCCGGCCGTCAGCGGTGGACCTGCGGATTCAGGGCGCGGGTCACCGGCCTGCCTACTCCTTTCGGAGTAACGCGTACGGCGAACGGTGCAAGATCAGGTGACGATCGACGGACGACGCCTTCCCTCCGCTGCCCGGCCTAACGTTTCCCCTCGAAACAACGAGACGAAAGCTGGAGGAATCACCATGAACAAGCGAGTGATGACGGCGATCGCCGGGCTGAGCCTGACGGCCGGTCTGCTGGGATCGGCCTGGGCACCGGCCGGCGCCCAGATCGGTACGGCCGGCGAGGCCACCGCTGCGACGGCCGTTCCGAAGCCGCCGAAGGGAGCCAGGGCCGTGGTTCAGGTCAGTCCCAACCCCACCACCAAGCGGGGCCAGGAGGTGACGATCACCGGCCACTGCGGCGGCGGCAAGGAGCTCAAGGCAGTGCTCGCCGGAGTCGACATGGAGCACCCGACGCTGCGGAACATCCGCATCGTGAAGGACGACCCGAAGGGATTCGTGGCGAAGGCGACCCTCTCCCCCGGGATCGGTAACGGTGTCGGCCCTGTTTTCGTCGACTGCGGCGGTGAGGCGGGCGTGACCCTCCTGGTCACCCACGTCTGAGCGGATCCGGAGTCTCCGCGGTCTTGAGTCCGCCGGTCCACATGACCACGGAGACCCAGCATGCCGACGGCGTCGCCCATGGGACCATCCGGGCGACGCGGTCCGGTACGCCCAGTCCCGGCGTCACCCCCAGGAAAGAGCCTCCCCATGGCCGAGTCGCCCGCACGGCGCGAACCCACTCCTGTCCGGCACTTCGCCCGGATCATCGACATCACACTCGCCGTCCTCACCCTGGTCTTCTTCGTCGCCGTGGCCCTCGCCACCGGGGTGCGCAACCCCTGGCAGGGCCAGATCCCCCTCGGTCTGTTTCTCGGAGCGCTCCTGCTGGTCAGACGCCGCTGGCCGATGACCGTGCTGCTGCTGTCGATCGGCGGTGTCTTCGTCTACCACCTCACCGGACACTGGTCTCCCCCCGGTTGGATCTGGCCGGTCGCGGTCGCCTACTTCACCGTGGCCACCACACCACGTGTGCGCTGGGTGTCCGTCATCGGCCTGGCCCAGCTGGTCTACTCCGCGGTCGACGCCCGCTGGGTCCTGGACAGGAACCCGACCCACTACCTGACCCACGTCGTGGGGGAAGGACTGCTCCTGGCGATCCTCATCGCCGCCGGCCTCACCTACGCCGCCACGACGCGCTGGCGTGAGCGGTTGCGCGAAGCCGACAACCGCGCTCGCGCCGCCGAGGAACGGCTGCACGTCTCACACGAGGTACACGACATCATCGCGCACACCCTGGCCGTCGTCGGGGTGCAGCTCAACGTCGCCGCCGACACCCTCCAGGAGGACCCGGCCGAGGCCGCCGCCGCGCTACGCCTGGCGAAGGACATCAGGAACCGGGCGATGAGCGACCTCCGCTCGCTCATCGCGACCCTGCGGGACAGCCCGGCCGACACCGCGCCCCAGGCGGACCTGGCCTCCCTGGACGCTCTCATCGCGGACATCCGCGCCGCCGGGCTTGAGGTGATCCTCGATGAGCACGGCGACCGCGCGGCCGTCTCCGCCACTCCCGCCATCGCCGTCTACCGCGTCGTGCAGGAGTCCCTCGCCAACACGCTCAAGCACGGGGAGGCGAGTAAGGCCGAGGTGACGATCGGCTACCGGCCACACTCGATCACCGTCGAGATCACCGACGACGGCCGCGGCGTCCCGGGCGGCGCCGATGTCACCGAGGGCCATGGCCTGGCCGGCATGCGCGAACGGGTGAGCGCGCTCGGGGGCGAGTTCACCGCGGGCCCCGTCCCCGGTGGCGGCTTCGCCGTACGGGCCGACATCCCTGTGGCAGGCTCGATGGCATGACGATCAAGGTCCTCCTCGCCGACGACCAGGCGCTCGTACGGGCCGGCTTCCGCAGCCTGCTGGCCCGCTCCCGGGACATCACCGTCGTCGGCGAGGCCCAGGACGGCGACGAAGCCGTACGGCTGGCCGTGAGCACCCGCCCTGACGTGGTTCTCATGGACATCCGCATGCCGGGCACCGACGGGATCACCGCCACGCGCCGCATCGTCACCGACCCGGCCGCCCTGGGCTGCCGCGTCATCATCCTCACCACGTTCGACACCGACGAACATGTCTTCGCCGCCCTGCGCGCCGGAGCCAGCGGCTTCCTCACCAAGGAGGTCGAGCCCGCGGAACTCCGCCGGGCGGTCGCCGCCGTCGCCGGCGGGGACGCGCTCCTGTCGCCGGGCGTCACTCGCCGCGTCGTCGAGCGGTTCGCCCACCGGCAGGACTTCACGCCTGACGCGGGGCGGAGAATGGCCGCCCTCACCTCCCGGGAACTGGAGACGGTCAAGCTCGTGGCGCTCGGACTCTCCAACAACGAGATCGCCGAGCGCCTCGTCATCAGCCCGTTCACCGCCAAGACCCACATCACCAGGGCCATCGCCAAGCTGAACGTGCGCGACAGGGTCCAGCTGGTCATTCTGGCCTACGAGAGCGGCCTCGTACGGCCCGGCGCGTGACAACGGCTCCGGAGAAGGTGAGGCCGGGCGGACCGCCCGGCCTCACCGCCTCTAGTTCTCAGCCATCACGGTGAAGGTGAATCCGGTGCTCGTCGTACGGCGCAGCGAGACGTCGCACTTGATCCGGCGCAGCACCTCGTTCCTGCTGAGGCCGAGCCCCCGTGCGATGAGCCGTTCCGGACGAACCGGCACCGGATCGTCGAAGGTGACCTCCACCTGGACCGGCCATGCCTCGTCGAGCCATGCCGACGGGGTCTCCAGCCGCCAGGCCCCCGTCCAGTCGAGGGTGAAGTGATTGCGCTGGGCGAACAGCGGGTCCAGCAGCCTGGACGCCACCAGTCCCGGATCGTTGGCGAGATAGCCGTCGAGTTCGGCCGGATCGAGGGACCTGACGGGCGCCCGCTCGTGCACGGTGAGCTTGCTCGTCCGGTCGCAGGACACGCAGCGGACCAGCAGCCACACGTCCAGCAGTTTGCCGTTGGCGTTGACGCGGAACCTGCCCTCGCCGGTGGTGGCCGACTCCGACCGGCAGTCCACGCACCGCGACGACAGCAGAGGAAGCCTGGTCCGACGGACGACCCAGGGCAGCACGATATGAGGTTGTGAAGACATGATCTCTCTAGACCTGACACGAGACCGATTACGCGCGGCCTCAAACGCTGTAGGACCGGGCGCGCGAGGGCAGCCCGGCGGAACCGACGAGAGCGTCGGCTACAGGTGAGCGAAGAAACGTGTCAGGTCAAAGAGCAGGCGGGGTCACGCGGTCTTGTCCTCTGTCCTCACGACGACGGTGCTTGGGGCAAGCTACGGGAACGCGGCAGGAGGCCTCAAACGGTTTTCCGACGGGCCCCCCGCTCCGCCCCTCGCGTGCCGGGCCGGGCGCCAAGGGATGATCCTGCCATGGCGGATGTGATTTTCTTCGACCTGGACGGCACCCTGGTGGATCACCGAAGCGCGGTCCTGGAAACGATCGGTCAGATCATCCGGGCCGCGCCCAACGCGACGGCTCCACCGGAGGAGCTGGTGACGTCGTGGTGGACGCTGGAGGGACGCCACATGCGGGAGTACCTGGCCGGTCGGTGTTCCTTCGCCGAACACCACCGGCGCAGGGTCCGCTCCTTCCTGCCCATGCTCGGCGAGCCGGTCCCGGAAGACCCCACTCTTTTGGACTCCTGGATCGCCGAGCGCTACCTCACCGTGTTCGAGAAGTCCTGGCGGAGCTATCCCGACGTCCGGCCATGCCTGGAGACCCTGAAACGACTCCCCCATGGACCGCGTCTGGCCGTTCTCACCAACGGCGACCCCGGACAGCAGCGCGCCAAGCTCGCCCGCTTCGGCCTCCTGGAGTACTTCGAGGCCGTCCTGACCCCGACCGAGCTCGGTACGGCCAAGCCCGCCGCCTACGCCGCCGCCTGCCGGTGGATGGGAACGGACCCGGCGCGGGCGGTCAACGTGGGCGACATGCTGGAAAGCGACGTGCGCGCGGCCGTCCTCGCCGGGCTCACCGGTGTCTGGCTGGACCGCGGCGTCGACTTCGTCACCGGTGGACCGTCACCGGCGGCGGACGAGACCGTGCTCCGCGTCGAACGTCTCACCGATCTCCCCGGCCGCCTGTCGCTCACGGAGGAGACGCGTCGGCACAGATCTCCGAGCGGCGTGGTGACCCCACCGGCATGGTCGGTCGGTTCACCCCCGGGGCTCACGACCGGCGGGTCCCGCAGCGCGGACGACCGTCTCGGCGGAGGTGGCCGGAAATAATCTGAGATTCGGAGCCGGCGGATGTCGAGAACGCTCCGACGGCTCCGTCCCCGGGGCGGATCACGACAACGACCCTGGAGGAACGGCCATGAGAGCGAACGAGATCACCGAGATTCTGGACCGGCCGACCAGCCGGGAGCTGCTGGCCCGTCACGTGGCCCGGCTGGCGTACGTGGCCAAGGACGGCACGCCCAGGAACATTCCGATCGCGTTCACCTGGAACGGCTCGGAGATCGTCATGTGCACCACGAAGAACGCCCCGAAGCTTCCGGCCCTGCGTGAGAACCCGATGGTCGCCCTGACGATCGACACCGAGGTGCACCCGCCCAAGATCCTGCTGATCCGCGGACGGGCCGGGCTGGACGTCGTCGACGGCATCCCGGACGAGTACCTCCAGATCAACGGCTCGTACGAGATGACCCCCGAACAGCGGGTCGAGTGGGAGGCCGAGGTCCGCTCGCTCTACGACGGCATGGTCCGGATCGTGGTGACCCCGACGTGGGCGAAATTGATCGACTTCGAGACGACCCTGCCGAGCGCGGTCGAGGAACTGATCCGGCTGCGGGCCGAGCGTGAGAACGCCTGAGAACGACCCCGACCACACCAAGGAGAACTCATGGCCAAGTACCTGCTGCTCAAGCACTACCGGGGCGCTCCCGCATCGGTCAACGACGTGCCGATGGACCAGTGGAGGCCGGAGGAGGTCTCGGCCCACGTGCAGTACATGCTGGACTTCATCGCCCGGCTGGAGAGCACGGGCGAGTTCGTCGAGACCCACGCGCTCTCCCCGGAGGGCACGTTCGTCCGCTACGACGGCGAGGGGCGGCCCCCGGTCACCGACGGCCCGTTCCCGGAGACCAAGGATCTGATCGCCGGCTGGCTGGTGATCGACGTCGACGGCTACGAGCGGGCGCTCGAACTGGCGGGCGAGCTGTCGGCGGCTCCGGGCGCGGGCGGGAAGCCGATCCACGAATGGCTGGAGGTGCGCCCGTTCCTGGGTGAGCTTCCGGCCATCACGGACTGACGCACGTGGACGAGTCCCTGCTGCGGGCCCTCACCCCCACGGTGATCGGCGTCCTCGTCCGCCGCGGAGCCGACTTCGCCGCCGCCGAGGACGCCGTACAGGACGCCCTGGTCAAGGCCGTACGCGTGTGGCCGGACGACCCACCGGACGACCCCAAGGGCTGGCTGGTCACCGTGGCCTGGCGCAAGTTCCTCGACACCGCCCGCGCCGACGCCTCCCGGCGGCACCGCGAGACAAGCGTCGAGGCCGAGCCAGTACCGGGTCCCGGCGGGGCCGTGGACGACACGCTCCAGCTGTACTTCCTGTGCGCCCACCCGTCCCTGACGCCGGCCTCGGCCGTCGCGCTCACGCTGCGCGCGGTCGGCGGCCTGACCACACGCCAGATCGCGCAGGCCTACCTCGTACCGGAGGCGACCATGGCCCAGCGCATCAGCAGGGCCAAGCGGACGGTCTCGTCCGTCAGGTTCAACCAGCCCGGTGACGTGGCCACGGTGCTGCGTGTGCTCTACCTCGTCTTCAACGAGGGGCACGGCGGGGACGTCGACCTGGCCGCCGAGGCGATCCGCCTCACCCGCCTGCTCTTCGCCCTGACCGGCGAGCCCGAGGTCGCGGGGCTGCTCGCGCTCATGCTGCTGCACCACGCGCGCCGGGCGTCCCGCACCGGCCCCGGGGGGCGCCTGGTGCCGCTCGCAGAGCAGGACCGGTCGCGCTGGGACACCCGCCTGATCGCCGAAGGAGTGACGATCCTGCAGGCGGCGCTGGCCCGCGACCGGCTGGGCGAGTACCAGGCGCAGGCCGCGATCGCCGCCCTGCACGCGGACGCCCGGAGCACCTCCGAGACCGACTGGCCGCAGATCGTGGAGTGGTACGACGAATTGCTGCTCCTGACCGGCAGCCCGGTCGTACGGCTCAACCGCGCGGTGGCGGTCGGCGAGGCCGACGGGCCGCGGGCGGGCCTGGCGGCACTGGCCGAGGTGAGCCCCGGCCTGCCCCGTTACGCCGCGGTACGGGCCTACCTGATCGAACGCACCGGTGACCTCGCGCAGGCCGCCGAACTGTACGCCGAGGCCGCCCGTGCGGCGACCAGCCTGCCGGAACGCGACCACCTCACCCGCGAGGCCGCCCGGGTACGGCAACCGCCGCAGACGTGAGTACGGGCTCACCCCGGTCGTGCCCGCCGCGTCGACGGCCCCGGCTGACGGCCGGGGCCGATCGGCCGGGTCAGTTGTTCGCGACGAAGTCGGTGACCAGCCGGTTGAACTCGTCGGCGTGCTCGATCATCGCCCAGTGCCCGCAGTGGTTGAGCAGCACCAGCCTGCTGTTCGGGATGTTCGCCAGCAGGTACAGAGAGGTCTCGAACGAGACGACGCGGTCGTCGCGGCCGTGGATGAGCAGGGTCGGCACCTGGATCGCCGGCAACGCCTCCGGCCTGACCCACTTCGGCAGCGGCGCGCCCTTCGGCAGGCCGTCCACGTAGTTGCGCAGATGGTCCGGACGGGCGAGCGCGGCGTCCGAACGCGCCTGGCACAGCTCGGGGGTGGCGAACCGGGCCTTGTCGTAGACCATGATCTCGACAAGCCTGCGCATGTTCTCCGGGCTCGCGTCGTGGTAGGCCTCGATCAGCACCTTGAGACCCTCGGAGGGGCCGCCACCGGCGCCGAAGAGCGTGGGCATCCGGCCGACCGGCGGACCCATGGTGACCAGGTGCGAGATCCGGTCCGGGTGCTCGGTGGCCAGACGCAGCGAGGTCTGACCGCCCATCGAGTTGCCGACGAACGCGGCCCTCTCGATGCCGAGGGCGTCCAGGAACTGGATCACCGCCTCCACGTGGTCGAGCCGGTCGACGGTCGCGGGGTCCGACTCGCCCCAACCGGGCATGTCGACGGCGTACACGTGGAAGTGCTCGGCCAGCGCCTCGATGTTGCCCGCGAAGTTGCTCCACCCGGTCGCGCCCGGCCCGCTGCCGTGCAGCAGGACGACCGGGTGGCCGGAGCCCGCCTCGTAGTAGCGGAGCTTCCAGTCGTTCGTCTGGACCGTGCGGGCGATGTCCTTGGGGTCGAGGGTCATCAGTGGTCTTCTCCGTTCGGTGCGGGTGCGGCGGCGAGCAGTTCGGCGACGACGGCCGAGGGGCGGTGACCCCAGCTGTGCAGCTTGTCGAGCGTCCTGACCTCCCACGTCTCGTCGTCGATGATCAGCCCGCCCCAGCCGTACTCGACGCTGAAGCCCGAGGGCGTGAAGACGTAGAAGCTGAACATGTGGTCGTTCGGGTGCATGCCGAGTGTCATCTCGAACGGCTGCTTGGCGTCCATGCACCGGTCGTAGGCCCTGCCGACGTCGCGGATGTCGGTCACCTCGACCATGAAGTGGTGGGTCCTCTTCGGCGACGGCAGGTCGCCGAAGGCCACGGTGTGGTGGCGGCCGTTGCAGTGCAGGAAGATCAGGTCGGCGACCACGCCCGGGGTCACCTCCTCGACGATGATGTCGCTGACCTTGAAGCCGAGCAGGTCGATGTAGAAGCCCAGGTAGGTCTCCCGGGAGACGTCGTGCGCCAGGAGGACCTGGTGGCCCGCGCCGCCTGCGCCCGTCACGAAGTCACCGAGCAGCTTGGCGGACTCGAACGGAGTGCCGGCGTCGGCCAGGCCGGTGACCAGCTCGATGCGGTTGCCCATCGGGTCCGCGGTGACGAAGATCCGCTCCACCTTGCGGGCGGCGGCGAGGGCGGAGTCGCCCTCGGTGACCTCGATCCCGGCCGCGCGCACCTTCTCGACCAGCGCGTCGAGCTCGGCCGTGTCGACGACCTCGTAGCCCGTGGCCACCAGGTCGTCGGCGGGACCCTCGGTGACGATCCAGCGATGGGCCTTCTCGTCGGTGCGCAGGGTGAACCCGGTGCCGGTCCTCTCGCCGATCGGCATGCCCAGCAGCTCGACGCCGAAGTGCTCCCAGTCGGCGAGGTCGCTGACCTCGTAGACGACGTAACCGAGCTCCTTGACTCGGGGCATCTCTGTTCTCCTTCTTCTCAGGTTCTCAGGTTTCTCAGGCGGGCATGGCGAGGGCGGGTACGGCGAGGCCGCCGACGTCGGACGCGGCGACGAACCTGTCGGGGCGCAGCGCCACGGCACGGGCGCCGTACCTGCGCAGCCACGGCAGGAGGACCTCGTCCAGGTCGACCAGTTCGTCCGGCCCCCGCGTGTACGCCGTCTTCGGCCGCACCGCGACGTAGCGCGCGCCGAGCGCGTCCCAGTCCGCCTTCTCCTCCGCCGTCAGCAGGGTCGCGGGGTCGACGTCGTCGCCGAGCAGCACGAAGCCGTCGCCGAGGAGGTCGTCCAGGCGTACCATCCGGCCGATCGCGTCGCCGGCGATCGGCTGCGGGACCATCCGGCCGACGATGCTGGCGTCGCCCAGCGGACCCCTGATCCAGCCGCCCTCAAGTACCGGCGGGGCGATGAGCGGCGGCTCGAACGGGGTGACCGTGTCCTGGGGCGCCGCGTTCATCGCGTCCTGCTCCTGTTCGGACAGCTCCTGCTTGATGACCCGCCCGAGCTGGACCGCGAGGCCGGTGTAGAAGGCGGCGTTCGGGCGGCGCTCCGCCTCGTAGGTCTCCAGCCAGCTCTCGGGCAGCTCGCCTTTGATCACGCGGGCGAGTTTCCAGCACAGG
Source organism: Streptosporangium sp. NPDC001559 (assembly GCF_042893955.1). Taxonomy (NCBI): domain Bacteria; kingdom Bacillati; phylum Actinomycetota; class Actinomycetes; order Streptosporangiales; family Streptosporangiaceae; genus Streptosporangium; species Streptosporangium sp. NPDC001559. The sequence goes on along the minus strand of NZ_JBIAVG010000007.1, from coordinate 270,216 downwards.
TTGTGGGCGTCGCGCATTCCGGTCTGCATTCCGGCGCCCGCCCACGGCGGCATCAGGTGGGCCGCGTCGCCGGCCAGGAAGACCCGGCCCCGGCGCCAGGTGTCGGCCATCCGGGTGTGGTGCCGGTAGAAGGCGTGCTGGTGGATCTCGACGTCCTCCTCCGTGACGCCGAGCGCCTGGAGCAGCGGCCACACCTCGGCGCTGGTCGGGTAGTCCGCCGGGGACTCGTCGGGCTTGAGCGGGATCTCCCAGCGGTGGTTGCCTGCGGACAGCGCGATGTCGACGACCGGGCGTTCCTTGTCGGACCAGAAGGTCAGGAAGTCGCGGTCGGGCCACCACCGCTTGACGCGGCAGTCGATGACCACCCATGTGACGTCGTTGGTGTCGCCCAGCAACCGGCAGCCCACCTCGTCCCGGGTCCTGCTGCTGCCGCCGTCGGCGCCGATCGCGTACCGGGCGCGGACGGTGCGGGTCTCACCGGTCGCGGTGTCCGTCGCGGTGACGGTGACGCCCTTGTCGTGCTGGTCGATTCCGGTGACCTCGGCGCCGTAGTGGACGGTGATGCGGTCGCCGTACTCCAGCGTGGCGGCGCGCAGTTCGGTCTCCATCGTCGGCTGGTAGATGTTGTAGAAGCGCGGCTTGCGGCCCAGCGTCGAGGGCGGGTGCTCGACCCGCATGATCTCCGTGCCGTCGTAGGTCACCCAGCGCAGGGCCCGCTGGGGGTCGATCTTCTTCTCGATCCGCTCGTCGATGCCGAGATCCTGGAAGATCCGCATCGTCCAGTCGTTGACGGTCACGGCCCGGGCTCGGGGGTAGATGTCCCTGTCCCGTTCGAGGGCGACGGCGGAGACTCCGTACCTGGCGAGGGTGAGTGCGGCGATCACACCGGTCGGGCCGTATCCGATGATCGCGACATCCGCGTCGTAGCTCTCGGTCATGCGCTGACTCCGTTGTCCTGGCCGCGTGTGCTCGGCGCGGCAGTTTTGGACCGATCGGTCGGTACGATAGTGAGGAGGGTAACAATGACCAGCGGCGATGTGTCAAGAGCCGCCCTCCGGGTCCCTAGAATTCGGCGGGTGGACAAGCCCGCGCCGAAGGCGCAGACCGGGAACCGCCGAGGCCGTCGGTCACGCCAGGAGATCCTCGACGCGACCGCCCGGGTGATGTCCGTGCGTGGCTACGCCGGCACGTCGATGTCGACGCTCATCAAGGAGACGGGCCTGCCGAGGAGCGCCTTCTACCACCACTTCGAGTCCAAGGCGGGGCTGCTGTCGGCCGTCATGTCCCAGGGGGCGAGCGACTACTTCGACGCCATGCGCGAAGCCCACCGGAACCCGCCGGAGGGCGGCACCCCGCGCGAGCGTCTCGGGTGGTACCTGCGCAGGACCGGCGAGGTCTTCGAGCACCGGGAGGAGTTCCTGCGCCTGCTGCTGGTGCTGGTCATGAGCAACGAGGCGGCCGAGGCGCCGGAGGCGCTGCGAACCGTGATCGCGGTCCGCGACGAGGGCCGCGACTACATGCGGCACATGGTCCGCTCCTCGTTCCTGAGCGAGGGCGAGGAGGCCGCGAACGCGGTCGCGGACGCCCTCGCCCACTTCGGCATGGCCGGGTTCGACGGCGCGTTCGTCTCACTCCAGTCGGAGGACGGCAAGCCGATCTCGGAGTTCATGGAGCAGCTCGCCGACGCCATGACGGCGATCGGCGAGGCGCTGATCGCCCGCCGCTGAGCCTCAGAGGGCGCGCGTGATCGCGTCGGCGGCGGCCGTGAGCGCCGCGGTGAGCGGCTTGACCTGCTCCGGCGAGTAGCGGACGCTGGGCATCGAGATCGACAGCGCCGCGACGGTCGCGCCGGAGCGATCTCTCACCGCGCACCCCATCGCGGTCACGCCTCGCTCGGTGCGCTCAAGGTTGAGCACGACGCCGCTGAGCCGTACAGAGCGGAGCTCACGGCGAAGCCTCGTCAGGTCGGGCAGTTCCTCGGCGGGGTCGTGCCGGTCGTCGGCGGCGTACAGGGTCACGAGTTCCTCGTCCGGGAGCGCCGCCAACGCCACCAGGCCGCCGGTCGCCTGGTGGGCCGGGAAGACCATGCCCTCGCGGCTGCCCACCCGCAGGGCCTGGGCGCACTCGACCGAGGCGATGAACCGGACGTTCCTGCCGGTGCGGATGCTGAGGTTGACGGTCTCGTCGATCCGGTCGACCAGGGCCCGCATCGGCCCGAGGGCCGCCGCCCGGAGCGTGCCGACGTCGGACTGGGCCCGCTCGGCGAGGGCGAGGATGGGTCCCACCCGGTAGGTCCGGTCCTCGTCCTGCACCGCGAAGTCGCGGTAGACCAGCGCGGTCAGCAGCCGGTGGGCCGTGGAACGGGCGACGCCCAGCCGTTCGGCCGCCGCGGAGACCGTGATCGCCCCGTCGAGCTGGAGGATCTGCGCGAGCCTGAGGGCGTGGTCGACGCTGTTCGAGGCGTAGGCCGGCGGAGTCTTCATCGGCTTCACCATGGTCCGATCCTGACACAACCTGTTCTGCTGTGCAGAATCCTCTGTTCCTGATCCGTCGCGTCAGCGGATAGTCAGGACCATGTCCGACGCGCACGCCATCACGTCGCCGGTCAGCGTCACCGCTGAGGACCGGCCCGACCAGCCTCCCGTCAGCCCCGAGCTCGAGGACCTCTACCGCGGGTTCGAGAAGGCGCTGCTCGTCCCGCTGTGGACGGAGATCGGCGACCTGATGCCGCGGCACCCGCGCTCCAAGGCCCGGCCGCACCGCTGGAACTGGAGCGAGCTGCTCGAACTCGCCGGCCGTTCCGGGAATCTGGTCCCGGTCGGCCGCGGCGGCGAGCGCCGCGCGATCGCGCTGGCCAATCCGGGCCTGGGCGGCAAGCCCTACGCGACCCCGACCCTGTGGGCCGCGATCCAGTACCTGATGCCGGGCGAGGACGCGCCCGAGCACCGGCACACCCAGAACGCCTTCCGCTTCGTCGTCGAGGGTGAGGGCGTGTGGACCGTGGTCGAGCGCGACCCGGTGCCGATGCGCCGGGGCGACTTCCTTCCCCAGCCCGGCCTGCACTGGCACGCCCACCACAACTCGGCGAGCACGCCGATGGCCTGGATCGACGGGCTCGACATCCCGTTCCAGTACGGCATCGAGGGGCAGTTCTTCGACTTCGGCCGGGACACCCTCACCGAGGAGGAGCACGCCACCCCCGATCGTTCCCGCGCCGAGCGGCTCTGGGGACACCCCGGCCTGGCACCGGTCTCACAGCTCGGCCGCCGCGAGGGCACACCCCTTCTGCGTTACCGCTGGGCGGACACCGACGCCGCGCTGACCGGCCAGCTCACGCTGGAGCGGGAGGGCCACCCGGCCACGGTCGAGCTGGGCCACGCCCTGGTCCGCTACACCAACCCGACCACCTCCGACGACGTGCTGCCGACGATCCGGGCGCAGTTCCACCGGATCACCACGGGCACGGAGACCGCGCCGTACCGGGAGACCGGCTCGTCGGTCTACCAGGTCTTCGACGGGTCCGGCCGGGTCACCGTCGGCGACCGGTCCTGGACGGTGACCCGCGGAGATCTCTTCGTCGTTCCGTCCTGGCAGCCGCTTTCCATCCGCTCGGAGGCGTCGGCGTCCGACTCCGACTCGGGCGCGCTCGACCTGTTCCAGTTCGGCGACGCCCCGATCTTCACCAAGCTCAACCTGTTTCGCAGCCACACCGAGAGGGACAGCCGATGAAGCTCGCCACCATCCGCCTGGGTGACCAGCGCACCGCCGCCGTCCGCGTCGACGGCGACCAACTCGTCGAGGTGGGCCTGCCCGACGTCGGCGCCGTGCTGGCCGCGCCCGGCGGTCTCGCGGCCGCCGCGACGGCCGACGGCCCCCGGCACCCGCTCGCCGGAGCCGACCTGGCCCCGGTCGTGCCCCGGCCCGGCAAGGTCATCTGCGTCGGGCTGAACTACCAGAACCACATCAAGGAGATGGGCCGCGACCTCCCGGAGTACCCGACCCTCTTCTCCAAGTTCACCGACACCCTCATCGGCGCCACCGACGACATCCGGCGCCCCGAGGAGACCGAGCAGTTCGACTGGGAGGCCGAACTCGCCGTCGTCGTCGGCCAGCAGATACGCCGGGCGGACGAGGAGCAGGCGGTCGCCGCGATCGCGGGGTTCACCGTGCTCAACGACATCACGTGCCGCGACTGGCAGTTCCGGACCCGGGAATGGCTGCAGGGCAAGAACTGGGACTCGACCACCCCGATCGGCCCGTTCCTCGTCACCGCCGACGAGACCGGTCCGCGGCCGGCGCTCGGCATCCGCTGCGAGATCGACGGTCAGGTGACGCAGTCCGACAACACCGGCGACCTGCTCTTCGACCCGGTCCACCTGATCCGCTACGTCTCGACGATGGTGCGTCTCAACCCGGGCGACGTGATCGCGACCGGCACCCCCGGCGGGGTCGGTCACGCCCGCAGGCCACCGGTCTTCCTGAAGGGCGGCGAGCTGGTCGTGACCGAGATCGAGGGTCTCGGCCGCCTTGAGAACCGCGTCGTCCCCGAAGGCCCGTGATGGCACGCGACCTCGCCACCACACTCGCGTGGGTCGAAACAGGGACCCGGCTGTGCGTGTCGGCGATCACCGGCCTGTCCGAGAAGGAGTACGGCGCCGCCTCGGCCCTGCCCGGCTGGACGCGCAAGCACCTCGTGGCGCATCTGGCCGCGAACGCCGAGGCGGTCGGCAACCTGATCCACTGGGCGCGCACCGGTGAGAGGACCCCGATGTACGACTCTCCGCAGGAACGCGCCGAGGGGATCGAGCGGGGTGCCCGGCTGGGCGCCGACGAACTGTCGCGGTGGTTCGCCGAGTCCGCCGCGGCCCTGTCCACCGCGATGGCGGCGCTGCCCGACGAGGCGTGGCGGGTCCAGGTGGTGACCGCGCAAGGCCGTACCGTGCCGGCGAGCGAGGTTCCGTGGATGCGCAGCCGGGAGGTCATGGTGCACGCCGTGGACCTCGCCACCGGGCTCACCTTCGCCGACCTTCCCGACGGCTTCCTGCTGGCCCTGCGGGAGGACGTCCTCGCCAAGCGGGGCCTCGACGCGGTACCCGGCGTAGAAGGGTCCCTGGCCGACGTCACCGCCTACCTGGCCGGACGTCCCGCGACCGGGGTGACCGCCGTCGGCGGCGGCCTCCCACCGACTCTGCCTCCGTGGCTGTGACGAGAAGGACCGATCCCATGGGCGTCTTCCCCTCAACCCGCGCTGACGTGATCATCGTCGGGGGCGGCATCGGCGGCCTGTCCGCGGCGCTCGCCCTGACCCGCCAGGGGCTGCGGGTCAGGGTGCACGAGCGGGCGTCGGTGTTCGGCGAGGTCGGCGCGGGCCTCCAGCTGGCGCCGAACTGCACCCGCATCCTGGACCGCTACGGACTGCTGGAGGAAGCGGCCTCCCTCGGCGTGTTGCCCGAGGCCATGGTCATGAAGGACGCCGTGGACGACGACGACCTGACCCGGCTGGACCTGCGCGACCTGGAACGCCGTTACGGCTACCCCTACCTGGTGATCCACCGCAGCGACCTGCACGGGATCCTGCTCCGCGCCTGCGAGCGGGCGGGTGTCGAGCTCCTGACCGACGCCCACTGCACGTCGTACGAGAACGTCGCCGGTGGCGCCAGGGTCCGTTTCGCCGACGGCGGCGCCGACGAGGCGGAGGTGGTGATCGCCGCGGACGGGCTGCACTCGGTCGCCCGCGAGCTGCTGGTCAAGGACGAGCCGGTGAGTTCGGCGTACGTCGCCTACCGTGGCGCCGTGCCGTTCGAGAAGGTCGCCGACAACGGCATCCACGACAGGGACGTCGTCGTGTACGTCGGCCCTCGCTGTCACTTCGTCCAGTACCCGCTGCGGGGCGGTGAGATGTTCAACCAGGTCGCCGTGTTCGAGTCACCGAAGGCGCTGGCCGGCGAGGACGACTGGGGAACACCGGACGAACTGGACGCGGCGTTCGCGGGAACCTGCGAGCGGGTCCAGAAGGGGCTGCCGCTGATGTGGCGCGACCGGTGGTGGCGGATGTACGACCGCGACCCGATCATGACCTGGGTGACCGGCCGGATCGCGCTGCTCGGCGACGCGGCTCACCCGCCCCTGCAGTACATGGCGCAGGGCGCGATCATGGCGATCGAGGACGGCTGGGTACTCGGGGAGCACGTCGCCGCCCAGCGCGCGCGACGGACCGGTGACGGCTCCGGCGTCGACTGGGACGCGGCACTGGCCGCCTACGAGGCCGTACGGCCCGAGCACTGCCGCCGCGTCGTCACCACCGCCCGGACATGGGGCGAGCTGTGGCACCTCGAAGGCGTCCTGAGGCTGCGGCGCAACGCCCTCCTGCGTGGCCGCGACGTCTACGACTACTCGTTCGTCGACTGGATCTACGGCCCCACGGCACTGGTCCCCGAGGACGAACCGGAGATGTTCCAGCCGATCCCCCTCGACACCGTGCCGCTTTGACGGTGCCGCTTTGAGGGTGCCGCTTTTGACCGAGGCGGACGGTACCGCCCCGGGCGACACGACCGGCAGGGACGCTTTGGCGCCGTCCGGTGCCGCCGGGTCGCCCGGGCACGTGTTCTCGACGGCCGGTCAGCAGGTGACGGTGCCCTTACGGATGGCGTGGCCTCCGTCGTTGTCGTCGTCGGCCCAGTAGACGGGCTTGGACCCGTTGACGCATTCGTCGGCTCCGGCGAGGGAGAAGCCCTCGTTGTTGTAGTCGGGCATGCCGGTGGGCCGGTCGTAGACCGCGGTGACGGCGAAGACCCCTGAGGCGTCGACCTTCAGGGTGCGGTGCTGCCCGCCGCAGTTGTCGTCGCAGACGGCCCACAGACGGAAGGCCTGCGGTTCCCACTGCAGTTCCATGACACCGGCCATGCCGCTGCTGGTCGAGGAGACCCGGGTGAAGGCCCCGGAGTCCTCAAGGACATAGCCGTGGATCACGCCGGTGCCTTCGACGCCGACGAAGAAAACACCTCCGGTGTGAGCGCCGTAGCCACCGGGGTCGTAGGCCGTACCGGTCGAGGCGTCCTTGAACCCGGCGCCGGTGAGGTAGCCGTCGGGAATCCAGGTGATGCCCTCGAAGCCGAGGTTGGAGCCCACGGACGGCAGGCTCGCGGTGAGATTCCACTCCTTGGTCGCGGTCAGCGTCGTGCCGCTGCCGGAGACGTCGTAGCGCAGGACGGAGAGCCGACTGCTGCCGGAACCGTTGCGCTCGCTGGAGACGAACACCCCTCCGGCCGCGCCGGAGCCGGTGACGGTGACGCCCTCACTGTCGGGGGCGCCGGAGCCGCCGGGGAAGCGAAGCGTCTTGCCGGAGGTCCAGCCGCCGGTGGTGTCGGGCTTCCAGCCGCCGGAGCCGTTCGGGACCAGGCGCCACAGCCTGCCGCTGTTCTGCGCGCCCCACAGCACCCCGCCGGTCTGGTGGAGACCGCTGAGGTCCTCACCGAAGACGTTCGATCCGTCGGCGGTGGACACCGAGGCACCGCCCGGCCAGGCGACCGATGCCAGGGAGCTCGCCGGGGCGACCACGTTTTCTGTGGCTTTTGTGATTTTTGTGACGGGCGCGACGGATGCCGCGTTGGCGATCGTCGGTGTGGCCATCATGCCGAGCGCCATCGCGCCGGCGATCAGGATTCCGCGGGCCGGTCGGCCGGATAACGGGCGGGTGGTCCGAGAGATACTGCCATTCACAGGCGAACTGCCTTTCAATGAGCGAACGGCTGCCCGCGTCGGCCGCCAGGAGCAGCCGGAACAGGCATAAACGACAAAATTCTGATCATTCGGCATGAATGCCGAATGAATCGCATACGTCGTCACACCGTCCGCAGCGTGAGGCAACGCCGACGTTCCCGGTGGGTTTCACGGTGCCGCACGCCCGCCCGCGGCCCTGGGGGATGCTCCGCTTTGCCCGCCGCCGCCCGAAGAGTCGCCCGGACGACGGCGGACGGAGTGTTCCTCACTCCCCGGCGTCATGACCTCAGTGGACCGGAGGGTTGCCCCAGGGGTACTGGAAGCCCCACACCTGGTTCCAACGGTTCCCTTCCGTACCTGTCCTGATGCAGTTCCATGCCTGCAGGCGTGCCTGCTGGCCGGGTATACCGCTGGAGGAGGCGTCCAGGCACCTGCCGTTCGCGCGGTTCCTGATGATCATGTAGGTCTCGGGGAAGCACACGCAGGGCTCGTGCGGCGGGATGATGTAATCGGTGCGCCACTCGGCCGGCGCGTACCCGGACTCGCAGTAGGTGTCCTGAACGATGGACACGCCCTCGCGGGGGTCACCGTCCAGGAGCTGCAGGCACTGACCGGAGTGACGCGCCTTTATGCGGAAGTATCCATTTCCGCTGTCGAGGAACTCGAACTCCTGTGAGTAGTTGGCATTGTCCGGCCACAGGAAGACGCCCTGCCTCGGATTGGTGGACGCCCACATCACGTCGGCGCGCAACCCGCTGATCCGATTCACGATCTCCGCGTAACGCGTGTCCGCGTACGCCGGCGTGGACGTGCCGGCCGCGAAGGACACGGCCACCAGGACCAGCGCCATGATCAGGGCGCTGAACGTCAACCGCTTCTCCCCGGGACGCGAGGAGGTCGGGGTTCTGCCTTTTCGCATCAAACAGTCGACCTTGGCACGGGAAAATCTCATGATTTCTCCTCGTCTGGTCTGAACAATGAAGGCCGCGTGCGGGCGGGTTCACCGTGGTCCTGTCGTGGCACGATTTCGGTGGTCTCCGGCACCGATAATGGCCATGCCGGAAAAATGGGCCTCTCCCTTCGACGGTTGAGCGTGGTTGACTCTGATGATCAGGAGGATGAACCCGGGGTAGGGGTGATCGGTGATCCGCGGCTCACGGCGTCGCACCACTCGGCACGCCTCGGATTTCTCAGGTGCCGTCTTCGCTTTTCGCCGACGCCAATGTTAAACAGGCGTGCCGCGGACGGCGATGACGTTCACCCACCGAATGCTCACCGAGCACCGGATGAAATGCGATGAGCGATTTCGGGGCCGTGCTCAGACGATTACGGCTCGCCGCGGGGCTGACCCAGGAGGCGCTGGCCGGAAAAGCGGGAATCAGCGCCAGGGCGGTCAGCGATCTGGAGCGTGATCCGGATCGGTCCCCGCGGCCGGACACCGTGACGCTGCTCGCGGACGCACTGGGGCTGAGGCCGGAGCAGCGAGCCCGGTTGCTGGCCGCGGTGCGCCCACGGGCCGGCCATCCGCCGATCCCCCGGCCGCTGACTCCGTTGATCGGCCGGGACGACGTGGTGGCCGCGTTGGCCGAATTGCTCGGTGGAGGCGAGGTCCGGCTTCTCACTCTCACCGGGCCCGGCGGAGTGGGCAAGACCCGGGTGGGGCTGGAGGTCGCCTTCCGGGTCGCCGGGGACTACACCGACGGTGTCGTCTTCGCCGACCTGGCACCGTTGCGTGACCCGGATCTGGTGATCGCCGCCGTCGCGCGAGGATTCGGTCTGGACGATCGGGACGCCACCCCGGTGGGCGAGCGGCTGGCCGTCGTGTTGCGCGAGAAGGCGGCGCTGCTGGTGCTCGACAACTTCGAACACGTGGCGCGGGCGCGCACCGACGTCCTCAGACTGCTGACCGCGTGCCCGGGCGTGACCGCGCTCGTCACCAGCCGTGTCCCGTTGCGGGTGCGCGGCGAACGGGAGTACCGGATCGCGCCGCTGGAGGTCGCGTCCTCATGCGCGGTGTCCTCACCCGCAAGCGAACTGTTCGTGGAGCGGGCCCGCGCGAGTGGCGTCGACGTGGCCGGAAACGTGACGGTCGCCGAGATCTGCCGCCGTCTGGACGGCCTGCCGCTGGCGATCGAACTGGCCGCCGCCCGGGTCCGGCTGCTGTCCCCCGAGCAGCTGCTCGACCGGCTGGACCAACGGTTGCCGCTGCTGACCGACGGGCCCCATGACCTTCCCGACCGGCAGAAGACGATGAGCGACGCCATCGCGTGGAGTTACCAGTTGCTGTCCGAACCCGCCAAGGCGTTGTTCAGGGCCCTGAGCGTGTTCGCGGGCGGCGCCACGCACGCCGCGGCGCAGGCGGTCAGCGGGGACGCCGACTTCCTCGGCAACCTCACAGAACTGGTCGACGCCGGTCTCGTGCAGGCCGTCCCCAGAGTGACGCTCCTGGCGACCATCCGCGAATACGGGCTCGCGCGGCTTCACGGCGCGGGTGAACACGACACGATGGCTCAGCGTCACAGCGCGTACTTCCTGGCGGTGGCCGAGCAGGCCACGGTGACGTCACCGGTACTCGCCCAGGAGCAGGACAACCTGCGCACCGTGCTTGATCGGGCGCTGCGGAATCCGGATCCGGACGTCGCCATGCGACTGTGCGCCGCGCTGTGGCGGTTCTGGTTCGAGCAGGGGCAGGCCGCCGAGGGGCTGGGACGGCTGGAGAGCGCGCTCTCACTCCCCGGAGCCGACCGGGTTCCCCTGTCCGTCCGTCTTCTGGCGCTGACCGGAGCCGCCCAGCTGGCCATCGACCGCTCACTGTTCGACACCGCCCGGCGCCGATGCGAGCGGCTTGTCGCCCTGGCCGGGCACGACGGCGCCGAACACCATCTGGTCACCGCGCTCACCACCCGTGGGCAGCTCGCCAGGCAGGAGAATCGGTACGAGGAGGCGCTCAGGGACTACGAGGCGGCCCGCGTCCTCGCCGAACGGAGCGGGGACGCCGGCGGAAGCGCCGCAGCGTTGATCGGCCTGTCCTACGTCCTGCTCCTCGTCGGTGACTCGGCGCGTGCCTACGCCCTGACGGAACAGGGACTCGCCGCCGCTCGTGAGGCCGGAGACCGGCGTGGCCTCGGCGACGCGCTGCTGCTGTCGGCCTTTCTCGCGTTGCACACCGGCGAGTACGCGCGTGGGGACGCGAACGCCACCGAGGCGGTCGAGCTGTACAGAACGCTGGAGGACACCTTCGGCACCGCGCGGGCGCTGCGGACGCTCGACCTGATCGAGGCCGCGCTCGGCGCGGACGCCGTCACCTCGGCGCTCCCCCGTTCCCTGCCCGAGCTCATCGAGTCCGCCCGTGACCTGTGATCCGAATGTCACCGCGCCGGTACTACACCTCTGATCACAAACAACTACCTTTCGTATCTATCCTCACACCTTGCGTGACCATGGTTGGAGTTCCATGCCCTCACGACGCGCTCTGCCGGTCACCGCCACGACCCCGCCCCTCGCCCTGACCCGCTCCCCCGGCCCGGGGTCACAAGGCCGAAGCCCTGAGCACGGTCTCGTCCGTGCGCCCGCTCGCGCCAAGCCCGTCCCGGCCTGCCGGAACGGGATGGGCTGAACCCCCTCACCGGGGACTTCGGTTGTCACGGAAAACGACGTCCCCCGACGTGACCCGCCCTGAGGCGTCGTGTCACAGCCATGCGCGAAACCCGACCTTGGAGGTGCGATGCTCCCGCAGGCGAAGGCTCTGCGACTCGCGGCGGCAGACATGCTGCCCGCGTACATCTACGATCTGGACGACCTTCGCCGCCACGCCGGTGTGGTCACCGGTGCGATGAACGGCGCCGCTCAGGTGTTGTACGCCGTCAAGGCCAACCCCGACGCACGGGTTCTGCGCGCCCTGGCGCCCTTCGTTGACGGGTTCGAGGTGGCCTCGGGCGGTGAACTGGCCTTCGTACGAAAGCTCTTGCCGCAGGCATGGGTCGCCTTCAGCGGCCCCGGCAAGACCGGCGCCGATTTGAACCTCGCGCTCGAACTCGGCGTCGAACGGGTGCACGTGGAGAGCCCCGGCGAACTCGCCAGAATCGCCCGGATCACCCGAGGGCGGCCGGTGGACATCCTGTTGCGGGCCAATCTGCGTCCGCCCGCCGTAAACGGACAGGCCACAACCGTCACGCCGTTCGGCATGGACGAACCCACGTTGGAGGCGTGCCTGCCGATCCTGCGCGCGACTCCCCGGATCCGCATGCGCGGCATCCACACCCACCTGGCGTGGGGCCTGCCCGCCCCCGAGATGGCCGAGGTGGCCGCCCACGTCGTCACCTGGGCCTCGTCCTGGCTGAACCGGCACCTGCCGGACGTCGAGCATCCCGAGATCGATCTCGGCGGAGGGATGCTGGTCGACTACACGGATCCGGACAGTCGTTTCGACTGGACGGCCTACGGTGCCGCCCTGGTGGCCCTGCGCTCCCCCGGGCCGCTGCGCGTCGAGCCTGGACGCTCGCTGTGCGCCTACCAAGGCTGGTACGTCACCGACGTCCTGGATATCAAGACCAGCCACGGACAATGTTTCGCGGTGCTGCGCGGCGGTACCCAGCATCTGCGCACCCCGGTCGCCAGGGGACACGACCAGCCGTTCACCGTCATCCGCCCCACCGGCCGGACACCCGCGTACAGCGGCACGATCACCCTGGTCGGCCAGCTCTGCACCCCCAAGGACGTCTTCGCCCGAAATGTGTCCGTCACCGGGCTGAGCCCCGGCGATCTGATCGTCTTCGGTCTGGCCGGCGCCTACGCCTGGAACCTGTCCCACCACCAGTTCCTCATGCATCCCGAACCCACCTTTCACTACCTCGACCGGGAGGGCGCATCGTGATCATCGACGAGTCCGGAGACCCGCAGCAGACCTGGCAGTACGCGGAGCGATACCTGGGCGGCGGCACCCGTGACTACAGCGCCTACTCGGCGCACCTGGACATCGGCGACCGTTACCACCCGCAACGGGGACTGCCACGCTTCCAGGTGCCCACCTTCCGGGTGCCGCCCGAGGTGGGCACGTTCCTGGCCGGAGACCTGCCGAGCAAGGTGAGCGGCCTGTACGGCGGCGCGGACGAATTCCTGCTGCCCGTCCATCCGGAGACGCTCGCCTACCCGGACCTTACGGAACGTCAGACGCTGCGCCGCCTGCGACGCGGTCCCGAGCTGACCGTCGTACCCTCCGCCAACGCCCGCACCGTGTTCGTCGAACGCGTCGGCGGCGCGTCCACCGAGCCGCACTTCGTCAAACTGCACTACCCAAAACGGCTGTCACGCTTCACCCGCCGCCTGCGGCAACCGATCATCACCCTTGAGCTGTGGACGGCCGCGGAACTGACCCGCAACGAGCTCCCCGTGCTCTGCGAGGTGGCGGGCGGAGTTCTGGGACACCGGCCGCACGACGCCTGGGGCTTCCTCGTCCGCGAGGCGGGCCCGCGCACGGGCACCGCCGTCGGACCGCCCGGCGGGAACTCCGCCACCACTGACATCCTCGCCTCGCCCCTGCGGTACACGGTGCCGCTGTTCGCCCTGTACGGCCGTGACATCCTCCAGCCTCGGCACCCCGCCGTGCTGACGCAGCTCATCTCCCGTAGCGGCGAAGACCCGACGCAGTGGCTGGTCCGCCGCGTGGTGGCACCCATGGTCGCCCTGTGGACCCGCGCCGCCACGCGCACCGGATGTGCCCTGGAGATGCACGGCCAGAACACCCTGTTCGGCTACGACCTCGACGGGCGTCGCACGGCCGTCTTCTACCGGGACTGCGCCATCAACGTCGACCCGGCCATCCGCCTGCGGCAGGGCCTGACGCGTCCACTGCCACCGGTCAACATCATCTCCCGCGACGTACGGCACCCCGCCGCGCACGTCTTCAGCCTCGCCTACGACAGCTTCATGGCCCACCACGCGCTGGAGCGCCTGGTCCAGGTCGCCGCCGACACCCTCGCCGTGGACCCCCACCGGCTGCGGCAGGCGGCCTGCGAGGCCTTCGTCGCGCACGAAGGCCCGACTCTCGGCCTGCCCTCCACCGTCTTCTACTACGACGACGAACTGCACCCCGACGGGCGGTGGTCCCTGCTCGACACCGGCGCGAGCCCCCGCTGGCGGCCGGGATCGCCCGCGTGAGGGGCCGCTCCGTCCGGTGTCGAGCAGTTCGGTGACCTCCTCCAGCGTGAAGCCGAGCCGCTGCGCGGCCTTGATCACGGTCAGCAGGGTGACCGTCTCGGGAGGGTAGGCGCGGTGGCCGCCGGGGCCGCGCACCGGCTCGGCGATCAGGCCGCGCCGCTCGTAGTAGCGCAGGGTCTGCGGGTTGACCCCGGCGCGTTCGGCCACCTGCCCGCTGCGCAGGTACGGCCCCTGCGGCACGATGTCCTGTCTCATGTCCGCCGCTCCGCTCCGGTGACCGGCCCGGTTTCCAGGAGTGCGGGCACGCGGTCCGTCACCGTCGTCTCCCCGGCTCAGAGCGCGGCTGCGGTGCTCGCGCGGGACTGCAACGCGTCCAGTACGTCGACGTGCTCGGGCGGCACCGTCACCTCCAGCGTGAGGCCGCCGCCGGTGACGGTCAGGGTGAAGGCGAAGAAGGAGCAGCAGCCGTTCTCCCCGGCCGTCAGTTCGGCGGCCCGGGCGGCGTTGTCCGGGCTGAAGGCGAGGTCCAGGCGCAGCCGGGTGTGCTCCGGCCGCGCCACGCCCCGCACCGCGTCGGCGAACAGGGCGTCGAACTCGGCCACGCGCAGAGGGCGCCCGGCGATGGTAAGGGCGCAGGAGGAAGGGACCCATCCCAGGTCAACGGCGATGTCCTGTGTCATGTCTCGACGGTAAACCTGTACCTAGGCACCGGATGCAAGCCTCCTTCGGCATGACACCGGAATCCGATCCCCGACCGCGGCGGCGGACCGCCGTGGCCCGGATCCCCCACTGTTCAGTCCTAACTGAATCAACTCTTGGCTTGATTCAGGATCCGCTGTATCGCCCAAGGCATGGAGAGCTCCGACCGCCCTGCCCTCGCCGTGGCCGTCAACGCCGAAGCACTGGCCCGCGTCGGCACCGCGCTGGCCGACGAGAACCGGCGCAGGCTGCTACTGGAGTTGCTGAACGAACCCGCCTACCCCGCCGACCTGGCCGAACGCCTCGGCATGACACGCGGCAACGTCTCCAACCACCTGGCCTGCCTGCGCGGCTGCGGGCTGGTGCGCACCGTCCCGGTCGGCCGCCGGGTGCGCTACGAGCTGGCCGACGCCAAGCTCGCGCACGCCCTGGCCGAATTGGCCTCCCTGGTGCTGCTGGTCGACCAGGGCGGGAACTCCTCCGCCGGAGAGGCCTGCGCTCCCGGCGACTACGCCTGCACGGCCGACGTCGCCCAGGAGGAGACGGATCATGTCTGACGCGTGCTGTGCCCCCGACACGCACCGGGACGACACGCCCGCGGCGGCGCCCTCGGCGATATGGCGGGTGCGAGAGCTGCAGGCGGCCACGGTCTCCGGAGCGCTGCTGCTGGCCTCCCTCCCCGCATCCGGCATCTGGCGGGCGGTGCTGCAGCTCGCGGCGCTGGCGACCGGCGCGGCCACGTTCGTACCCGGTACGCTGCGCGCCCTGTCACACGGCCGGCTCGGTGTCGGCCTGCTGATGACCGTCGCCGCCGCCGGCGCGGTGGCTTTGGGCGAGTACGGCGAGGCCGCCACGCTGGCCTTCCTGTTCGCCGTCGCCGAAGGGCTGGAAGGCCATGCGGTGGCCCGCACCCGGCACGGCCTGACACCTGTCCGACAGCGGGCTGTCCCATCTGTTCGCCAGCGAGCTGGGGCTGCCGTTCCGGCCCTACGTGCTGTGGACGCGGCCACGGGTGGCGATGTCGTCGCTGGCGGACGGCGCCCTGCTCACCGAGGCCGCGCACACGGCCGGGTTCGCCGACTCCGCCCACCTGACCAGGGTGGTCCGCCGGATGATGGGTCAGGCCCCCTCCACCCTGACGGCCGGGGTGCGCTGGCTTTCTTGACGCGCTCTCCGGGCTGAAGGCCGGGGCGTCACGGACGAACCCGATAGCAGGATCGTTCAAGCCCCGCCGCCACTCTCTCGGCCAGGCTTGATTGCGTGATTCTCGTGATCGGCGCCGGACAGGCGGGGCTCGCGGCAGGCCGTGAACTGCGCCTGGCCGGACATGACGTACTGCTGCTGGAGGCCCACCCGCGGCTGGGCGAGTCCTGGCGGCGCCGCTGGGACTCTTTGCGCCTGTTCACCCCCGCCTCCTTGAGCGCGCTACCCGGCCTGCCCATGCCCGGCGCCGACCGCTATCCGGGCAAGGACGAGGTGGCCGACTATCTGCGGGCTTACGCGGCCCACTTCGAGCTGCCGGTCCGGCTCGGCACCACCGTTTCCCTGCTGCGCCCCGCCCCCGGGGCGGGCTTCGAGGCGGTCACCCTCTCCCTCGGCGCACGGCAACCGGTCCTGCCCCAGCGGGTCCTCGGCACCGACGTCTTCACCTGGCTACAGGCACTCGGCGTGGTCCGCGCGCCCGTCACCAGCCGGCTCGGCCGCCGTGTCCGCGACCGCGATCCCCTCATCGGGCTCGGTCCCCGGGGCCTGCGCCGGATGGGAGTGCGCGTCGTCGACCGCGTCACCGCCGCCGACGGCCCGCTGCTGCGCACCGCCGACGGCCGGACCGTCGCCCCGCGGAGCGTGATCTGGGCGACCGGCTACCGTCCCGACTACCGCTGGCTGCGGGTTCCGGCGCCCTGGCCGACGGGCTGCCCCGCCACAGTGGGGGAATCAGCCCGGTACCCGGCCTGGCCTACCTGGGCCTGCCCTTCCAGCGCTGCCGCGGCTCGGCCCTGCTGGGCTGGGTGGGCGAAGACGCCGCACTGGTCGCCAGGGGCATGAAGGACCGGAGACGCCGCTGAGGTGGTGCGCATCGTTGCCCCGTCACCCCGCCAGGGCCGCGCGGAGGAACTCGAGGATCTCCGCTTGGGCGACCTCGGCCTGCGGTTCCACCCCTGGCAGGGTGAGGAACGCGTGCCGCGCCCCCGGATACTCGGTGAGCCGTACGGACGTCCCGGCCGCCCGCAGTCGCTCGGCGTAGCGGCGGCCGTGATCGGCGACCGCGTCCTTGGTCGGCACCACGAGCAGCGCGGGGGCGAGCCCGCTCAGATCATCGGCGTACAGCGGCGAGAACGCGCGGGCGTCGGTTCCCGGCGGGACGGCGAGCCGTCGCAGGAACCGCAGGAGCGACAGGGCAGGGGTCGGGCTGTAGGCGTACTCGGCCATGGAGGGGTAGTCGCACATCGTCTCGGTCACCTCGACCACGGGGTTGACCAGCACCTGCGCCCGGAGCCGCAGGCCTGTGTCCCGGGCCCGGACGGCCGTCAGGGCACTGACCAGCGCGCCGAAGCTCTCGCCGGCGACGGCCGTACGCGTTGGATCGACGCCCCACCGTGCGGCGTTTTCCACCATGTGCCGGAGCACGTCCCAGCCGTCGTCGGCGGCGTTCGCGAGCGGGCTGTCCGGGGAGACGAGGCGGTGCTCGACGGAGACGACGAGCGCGGGCAACCGGGCGGCGAGGCGGCTGTTGGTCCAGTCGCACTGTGCCGCTGTGCCCACAAAACCGCCTCCGTGCACATGGACCACGAGTGGCAGACCGGTCCTGGCGGTGGTTTCGCCACCGGCAGGAGACACCGGCCGGTACACCCGGACCGGAAGGTCGCGGCCCGGCAGCGCGACGTTCCGCCATTCGACGGCGGCCTCGGGGTCCGGCTCCCCGAGGATCGCCCGCGCCGCGCCGGACGCCCGCCAGCGGTTCTCCGCGGCGCGGTAGGCGATCAGTTGCTTGACCGTCATCGTGGAGAAGTCCGGCTCCAGCGGCCGTTCGACGGTAGTGGTCTCGCTCATCTCTCCTTCTCTCTTTTCAGTCAGCAGACGCCTCCATTATGCACGCGGTGCGTGCATCAGCAAGTGCATAAGATAGGCTGGGCCGGGCGTGGACGAGAGGGGCGAGATGGCAGGCCGAAGGCGTTGGTCGACGGAGGAAATCCTGGACACGGCGGCGGATCTACTGCGCACGGGCGACGCCGAGTCGTTCAGCGTCCGCAGGCTCGCCGCGACGCTCGGGACCGACTCCTCCAGCCTCTACCGGCACTTCCGCAACAAGACCGAGCTTCTGCGCGCGGTCGCCGACCGGATCCTGGTGGCCGCGATGGACGGCTACCGCCCCGAGGGTGACTGGAAGCAGCGCATCATCGCAACAGCCCTGCGCCTGAGAGAGGCCTTCGGCCAGCACCCCCAGCTCGCCGCGATCTGGGGACGCTACGGATCCGGCGGTACCGGTTCCCGGCTGGTCATGGAGGAGGCGCTACAGGCCTTGCGAGCCTCCGGCCTGCCCGATGAGGAGATTCCGTCCCGCTACCACCGGCTCGTGATCCTTCTCTCCGCGCTGATCGTCTCCGAGGCCGGCGTCGGCACCCTCACCCCGGACGAGTACGAACAGGGCATGGAGCAGTTCCGCGTCGCGGTCCTCGGGGCCGACCCCGACCGCTTCCCCGCCCTGGCCCACTTCGCCCGCGAGATCCGCCCCCTCGGGGCCGACCGCCGTGCCGCGTTCGATGAGATCCTCACCGCCCACCTCGCCCGGATCGAGACCGCGATCCCCTGACGCGCCTCCCGGGCCCCCGCTCGGGTCCGTGTCGGCTCTGTTCTGGAGCCATCTGAACCTGTACGGCAAGTTCGAGCTCGGCATGAGCAAACAGCTCGACCTCGGGCCGGGGCCAGCGGGTCAACAGTCAGGTGATCCTCTCTGAGTGACGAACGACCTTGGCGCCAATGGCAGGTCTCAGTCAAGGGGAGTCTGGTCCGCGATGTCGATGCCGGCCGAACGCAGACGCGCTTCGATCAACGCGGTCAGCCGGGTCCAGCCCGGCTTCCGCTCTTGTCCGTGGTAGGTGAGCAGGCTGTACCGGATCGCCCTGTCGGTGCGGTCCTGGAGGCCGGCCGGGATGGGCAGCAGTGCGGGATGAGCGATGAAGTGGTCGGCGATGGCCGTGGCAAGCTCGTCGATGCGAGGGTCGTCCGGCTCCCACTCGGCGGCATGCCACATGCGCTTGATCAAGGACATGTACTGAGGGTCGTCGAGGGCGCGCTCGATCCGGGAGATGTAGTCGTTGAAGCCCTCCGGCACCAGGGCTTTGATCAACACCAGGCCCTCCCGGGCCATCGTCACATCGTCCACGGTGAAGCCGAGATCGGGTGCCCGGTCCAGGAGAGCGAGAGCGCGTTCGGGCAGCAGGGCCCGGTCGCCGGTGGCGAGCCGGCGCAGCGTCTCACGCCGCGCGATCAGATCGTCGATCCGGTCGGTGAGGTGCCGTTCGGCGTCGACGAGTGCGGTGGCGAACCGGTCGGGATCGGCGTCGAGGATCGCCCCGATTTCGGCCAGCGGCACGCCGGCGCCGGCCAGTGTCCGGATCTGGACCAGCCGCAGCAGGTCGGCCGATCCGTAGCGTCGATATCCGGAGCTGTCGCGCCGGGGTTCGTCGATCAACCTGTGCTGGTGGTAGTGCCGGATGGCCTTCACCGTGACGCCGGCGAAGGCCGCCGCCTGGCCGATCGTGACGCCGTCCGTCATCTGCTCCGCCGGCCCCGTGATCGTGGGGCGTCGGCGAGCTCACGAACCGCGTCCGCGACCGCGCGGAAGTCCTTCCTCAGGATCTTGCTGTGGTTGCTGACGACCTTCGCGCTCACCTTGATGTTGGGGTTGCGGGCAAGCACCGGGGCGAGGGTGGCGCGCGCGCTCTCCATTTCATCATGGCCGCCTCCGAGGTTGGCGCCCGTGGCTACCACGTACCGGACCGGGAAGGTCGCACCGTCCAGGATCGGGCCGAGGGCGGCGGAGATCTCGATGAGCTCGATGTTGCTCTGGGCATGCTGCTCGGCGGACATCTTCGCGGCCATGCCCAGAGTGGAGAGCATCGGCAGCAGCCATCGCGACCGGCGCCACAGCCGCCGGATCCGTTCCGGGGGTGCGTCGGGGTAGTCGTGCGGGTAGGCGCCATCCACGGACACCACCCCGAGGGCGCGGTCCGGATGCCGGCTGACCCAGTGCACCGCGACCGGCGCGCCGTAGGACCAGCCGACCAGCAGCGGCTGGTCCACGCCTCTGGCCGCAAGGACGGCGTCGATGTCACGGACGTGCGTCTCGAACGAAGCGGCCGCGGCCGAACGCTTCGATCGGCCGCGGGCCCGCATGTCGTAGGTGATGTGCCGGTAGTCGCTGCCGAGTTCGGCGATGACCTGCCGCCAGTACGCCTGACTGGCGAACTGGCCGTTGAGGTAGATCACGGGGCGGCCGGGCCCACCGGTGTCGGTCACGGCCAGCGCGGTGTCGTCGATCGGCACCATGCCTGTCCACGCGGAGTTGAAATTGCTCACCCGTTCAGCGTGCACCCTGACCTAGGGTCAAGGTCAAACCCAGGGCGCAGGCATCGCGCGCGTTCGCCAAAGGGGCATGCGACCAAGCGCCTGACTTCGCCTGAACGCAAGGCGGGCAGTCACTCGGGACCCCTGAAACTCCGTACGGCGGCCGCGATCGCCTCGGCGGCTGAACACGTTCACAGATGGCTCGTGCCTAGGAGCCCTGGTCGCCGACCAGGGCCGCGAATCCGTCCAGATGGCGGGCCAGGCCGTACTCGAACAAGACGTCCAGATCGGGCGCCGCATCGCCCGAGATCGTCGCCAGGAGGGGGAACCTTCCGTCAGCGAGGAGTTCCTGCCGGCGCGAGCGCTCGGCTTCCGACCAGTGCTGCAAGGTCATGCCCGTGTTCCGCTCGGCCTCGGCCTCGGCTGCCTTGGACAGCCCGACGGTGACGACGAGCGCGTGCAGGGTGAGCGTCTCCTGGAACCGGACGTCCATGGGGAGATGGAGCTCCTCGAGCGCCCGCAGGGTCCACTCGGTGTGGGCCATCATGTTGGGGGCCAGAACGGGCCGGGTGAACGAGACGACATGGGGCAGCCACACGTGCCGCTGACAGAGCCGCCATTGCTGACGGGCGACTAGTTCGAGCTTGGCGCGCCACCCCTGCGGTCCGCGCTCGGGCAGATCGAGGTCGCCGAACACGATGTCGGCCATCTGGACCAGCAGTTCCTCCTTCCCGGTGACATGCCGGTACAGGGACATCGGCCCGAGTTCCAGCTTGGCCGCGAGCCGGCGCATCGACAGCGCGTGCAGCCCCTCGGTGTCGGCGAGGTCGACGGCGGCGCGGAGGATGCGCGTCCGGAGCATCTCCTGGTCGGCCGATTCGGCCTGTCGCGCGGCCGTGGTGTCGCGGTGCTGCGGGCGAGCGGGCCGACGGCCGGCCCGGGGGCTGACCACTGTGCCCGAACCGCCCTTCGTCTCGACGAGGCCCTCCTCGCGCAGAGCGGCCGTCACCTTGGTCGCGGTCGCGATCGCGACGCCCCACCGCTGTGCGATGGCCCGGATGGACGGCACTCGGTCGCCGGGGCGGAGATCGCCGCCGTCGATCCAGGAGCGGATCTCCGCGACGATCGCCCGGTAGGGCGGCTCCGGGCGCTGCGTCGATGGCACGTGGTCCTCCGGTCCGACGGGGACATGACAGGTATAGCGTACTAGTTCACTTTGTCACTTGCACTAGTTCACTTTTGCTCACGAACGTGATTACACGCCCTCACAGCGCCCATACGGTGTACGCACAAGGCGAAGATACGCCGTAGTCACGAACGTGGGGGAAGGGCGAATGAAGAACAGGGACATCCTCGTGTCAGGGGGCGGCATCGCCGGGGCGGCTCTGGCGTACTGGCTACGCCGGTACGGATTCCGGCCGACGGTGGTGGAGCGTGCGCCGGCGCCTCGCACGGGCGGTCACGCCGTCGACATCCGGGGCACCGCGCGGCAGGTGATCGAACGCATGGGCCTCGTTCCGCAGATCCGCCACGCTCGCATCGGAGCCCGCGGCATGGCCTTCATCGACGAAAGCGGCAAGCGGGTGGCGAGCCTGGGCACCGACGTGTTCGGGCCGTCCGGCGGGCCGGTCGCCGAGTGGGCGCTCCTGCGCACCGACCTGGCCCGGATCCTCCACGACGCGATCCGCGACGACGTCGAGTACGTCTTCGACGACGCGATCACCGACGTGCTGCAGGACGAGGACGGCATCACAGTGGCATTCGAGAAGGGGGTCTCCAGGCGGTTCGATCTGCTCGTCGGTGCGGACGGCGTCCATTCCAGCGTGCGCTGGCTGACGTTCGGCCCCGAGGACCGTTACGTCCGCGACCTCGGCTCCTTCATCGCGCTCTTCTCCGTCACGTCCGAGGTGGATCTGGACGGCTGGCAACTCATGTACACCATGCCCGGTGGTGACGGCCGTGCCGGCAGAACAGCGGGCCTGCGTCCGCTGACCGAACCGGGCAGGGCCCTCGCGGGGTTCTTCTTCCGTGCCCCCGGGCTCGAGTTCGACCGGCGAGACGTCGCCGCGCAGAAGCAAGTCGTCGCGCGCACCTTCGAGCACGCGGGATGGGAGGTCCCCGCTTTCCTGCCGCAGATCTGGGACGCGTCCGACTTCTACTTCGACCGGGTCGAGCAGGTGCAGGTCGGCACCTGGTCGACCCGCCGGACCGTGCTGGTGGGAGACTCCGCCTTCTGCGCCTCTCCCATGTCCGGGATCGGCACCAGCCTCGCCCTGGTCGGCGCCTACGTGCTCGCCGGTGAACTGTTCAAGGCCGGGGGCAACCAGCGGGTGGCCTATGCCGCGTACGAGAGGGGCATGCGCGAGTTCGTCGACCGGGCCCAGCACTTCGCCCGGACCGCCGGCGACGGTGGCCTGATGCCGGACACGCGGGCACAGATGTGGCTGCGGAACCAGTCCGTACGACTCGTGCGCTACCTGCCCAAACGCCTGGTCAGCCGAGGTCTGGAGTCGGTGGCCGACACCGTCGCGCTCGACGACTACGCCGATCCGGCACCTCACCGGTCCATCAAGCACTGAAGGAGGCCGTTCAGTCGATCAAGGACAAGGTGAAGGCGAAGACCCACAGGTCAACCCTCTATCAGGACCTGGACGAGCTGGTTCTCAGCCTCAACCGGATGCTGCGGGGGCGGGCGAACTACTTCCGGCACGGAGCGTCCAAGGACGTGTTCAACGCGATCGACGGCTTCACATGGCGCTGTGTCGCGAACTGGATCTTCCGAAAACACTCTCGGCTCAGCAGACAGGAGATGCGACGCAGATTCTGCCTGCCGGGCACATGGAAGATCGCCTGTGACGGTCGCGAGCTCACCGGCGCTGCCAGCGTCAAAGTGGTCCGCTACCGCTACCGCGGTCACACGATTCCGAACGCGTGGACCGTCCCGGAACCGGCAGCCGTCACAACCGACGGCTGACCAAAGAGACAAGACACGTAGAGAGCCCGGTGCCTTGAGAGAGGCACGCCGGGTTCGGCGGGCGGATCGGGGAAACGGACTGACCGCAAGGCCAGCATCGCGCCCCGATCCGACCCAGCAAGTAGCTCCGCGTGAGATCTGACCGGACAGAACGTTAACTCTGTCCGGTCTTTCGAATCACATTCGCCCGGATCAATGCCCTAGAACATCCGAACGCCGTGATTCGGCCACTGCCCCGACCCGGTTGTCCACAGCCGTAACCGCTCCGACGGCCACCCGCCGTCCGGGCCTTCTGACCAGCGCGGACGCTCTACTTTGCGGCTGGTGACACCGACCCGAGCGCCGGGCCTCCCGGTGGTGCCGCGTCGCCACGCACCATTCGAAACACGGCGGGCACAGAGCCGGTACACCGGCCGGACCGGATGCGGCCGTCAGCCGGGGCTCGGTGTCGTCGCGGCGGGCGCCGGCCCCGTGGGGTCCCCCTCGACGCGGAGGATGCGCCAGCTCAGATAGGCGCAGAAGACCGTCGCGGGCGCGGTCAGCAGTGTGCTGGCGATCCCGAGCGCGACCACCTGCCCGTCCAGGTACAGAGGCACCATCAACGCCGTGCCGAGGGCGAACTTCGCCAGGAAGATCGCCGTGCACCTCTGGTAGCGCCGCCGCCTCGCGCGATCTCGCCGCCAGCCGAACCGATCGCCGCGCGCCGCCCCCAGCACCAACCCGACCACCGGCCACCGCACCAGCACGGACACCAGGAACACGGCCCCGCCAGCCGCGCTGGTCAGCACACCCACAAGGTAGAAGTCGACCCCGCGCCCGGTACTCCCCGCCAGCGACGCGGAGACCCCCACCACGAGCAGCCCACCGGCCGCCTGCCAGTACTTCCTGTCGGTCCACACCCGGGCCACCGCGAAGACGAACACGCCGACGACCGCGACCAGCGCGGAGGCCGGTACACGACCGCTCGTCAGATAGGCGACCAGGAACAGCGCACGAGACGCGACGGCCTCCGCGAGCGTGCGCCAGCCACCCACCGCGGCGAACAGGGACAGCGACTTCCGCGTCAGCATGGTGAGGTTCATGCGCCCGGCTCCTCGGCACCGGTCCGCCGCCGGGCTCCCGGGCTGGTGGCGGAGAGGTTGTCGCGGCGCGTCGCGTCCTCGTAAGCGCCGATCGCGGCGTGCAGGTCCCGCTTTCCCCGGGCGGCTCGGACCAGTTCGTCACGGAGGCGGCGGGCGTCCCGCATCGCCAGGTTGCCGCCGAAACCCGGTGCCGCGTGGACGGCGTCGCCGATGAGCGTCACCGGAGTGGCCGGCCATGCCGGCGTCGGCGGGATCAGCCCGATCCGCAGCGCGACGGTGAGGTCCGGCCATGCCCGGTCGACGACCAGCCGCAACGTCTGGTGCATGCCTGCGGCCAGTCCCCTGGCCCGGTGCCACGCGTCGGCCGGTGATCCGGCGGAACCGAGTCGTTCCCGCGTGACGGACAGCGTCCACATCACGTAGTCCTCGGCTTCGGCGACGGCGCGGTGGTCCAGGGTGGGCAGCCACTCCTCCCGCGCGGCGGCCGGTGGCCGGGTGAACCGCAGCGCGCCCATCGCCATCATCGTGCCGTGCGACCGCGCGCTGGTGGCGCTGTGGCCGATCAGCTCGGGCAGCCCGGTGCCGGCCACTGCCCGCAGCGGTGTCGCCCCCATCACCATGCGCTTTCCCGTGTCGGCCACCCGCACGTGCGGTAGGTACTGGCGCCGGACCGCGGAACCGATGCCGTCCGCGCCGACCAGCACGTCCGCCGTGTCGGTGCCGCCATCGGCGAACCACGCCCTGACGGTGCCGTCGGCCCGCTGCTCGAACCGTGTGAACCGCGCCCCGAACCGCACCGTTTCCTCCAGTCCGGTCAGCAACACCGCCCGTAGCAGCGGCCGGTGCGCCTGCCGGCCGGGCCGCACCGGTCCCTCGGTACCGGCGAGCGGTTGGGCGCGCGCGACCTTGAGCTCCCCGTCCGCTTCGGACAGGAACAGCCTCCGTTCGCGCGGGCCGCCCATGGTCGCCTCCGCCATCGCGACGTGCCGCGGCGGCAGGCACGCGCGCAGCGCGGCGGTTCCCCTGTCGTCGAAATGCAGGCTGACGCCCTGCGGGCGCCCCTGTGGCCCGTCCCGCTCGTACACCGCGACGTCGACGCCCGCTTGGCGTAACCCGTGGGCCAGCGTCAACCCGCCAAGCCCGGCACCGACAACGATCACCCGCATCCCGCCCACCTTTCTTCATCGGTTGATGAAGTTCAGCGTACCCCGCGCCGGGGAAGAAACATCATCGACTGATGAAGAAAGGTCCGATAGGCTCTTCCCGCCATGACAGAACACAGTCGCCCCACTCGTCCCGGACGCTGGCGATCCGGCGAGCAGAGCAGGCAGCAGATCCTGGAGGCCGGCCGTACGCTGTTCCGCGAGAACGGCTACGGCGGCACGACGGTGCGCGCGGTCGCGGCCGAGGCGGGGGTGGACCCGGCCATGGTGTTCTACTTCTTCGGCACCAAGCAGGGCCTGTTCGCCGCGGCCACCGAGATGCCCGCCCACCTGACGTCGGCCATCGAGTCGATGTTCGCCGGTGGCCTCGACGGCATCGGTGAGCGCATCGTCCGGACGCTCCTGGAGAACCTGGATAAATCTGACCGCACACCGCTCGTGATGCTCACCCGGTCGGCCCCCACCCACGAGGCGTCGGAAGCGCTGCTCCGCGAATTCATCGACCGGGAGATCACCGGCCGGCTCGTGGCGACGCTCGGCACACCGGACGCCGCGCTGCGGGCGGGGATGGTGAACGTCCAGGTCCTGGGCCTCGCGGTGGCGCGTTACATCATGCGAATCGAGCCGATCGCCTCCGCGTCCACCGATGAGCTGGTGGCCCGGTTCGGTCCGGTCGTACAACACTGCCTTACCGGACGACAGGAGACGGCGTGGTGAGCACCGCTCACCACGCCGTCTCCTATGAGCCGCCAGGTCGGCGCCGCCGCCGAACATCGTTGCGACCTGGCGGCTCGACCCGAAGGCGACCGCTCAGACGAAATCAGTGAGCGGGCTCGCCGAACCAGCGGGAGAGGTGGTCGTCCAGGGCCTGCTGGTCGTCGCCGACCCAGGCGACGTGGCCGTCGGGGCGTAGCAGGACGCATGGAGCATCCAGCGCCGCGGTGGGATCCGCGAGGTGGTCGACCCGGTCCGACCAGCCGCCGACGGCCAGGCGTTCGGTGCGGTCCAGCAGCAGGCCCCGGCCATGACGCAGCAGATCGTAGAGGCGGCCCTGCTTCACCTCGATGTCGCGCAGACGGCGGCCAAGCAGGTCGGGGCCTGCGCCGAAGTCGTAGCGGACGCCGATCGCGGTGATCTTCTCGATCAGGTGGCGGTTCACCTCGTCGAAGTCCATCAGTTCGGTGAGCAGCCTGCGCACGGCTTGCGCGCCCGGTTCGGTGGACAGCAGTTCCGTCTGCGCGCGGGTGTTGTCCAGCACGTCCTCGGCGACCGGGTGACGTTCGGCCTGGTAGGTGTCCAGCAGCGTTTCCGGGGCCCAGCCGCGGATCTGCGCGGCCAGCTTCCAGCCGAGGTTGAACGCGTCCTGAACGCCCAGGTTCAGGCCCTGTCCGCCGATGGGCGGATGGATGTGCGCCGCATCACCGGCCAGCAGCACCCGTCCGACCCGATAACGCTCGGCCAGCCGGGTGGCATCCCCGAAGCGGGACAACCAGCGCGGGGAGTGCACGCCGAAATCGGTTCCGACGACGGCGTGCAACCGCTGTTTGAAATCTTCGAGGGTGGGCGGCTCCGCCCGATCGCCGACTCCCGCGGCGGGGACCAGAACGCTGTAGACCCCTCCCCCGAAGGGCCGGAGCCAGAATCGCTGATGGCTCTCGCGGACCTCGGCCGTCCTGGCGGCGATCTCCTCCTGCGGCACACCCACTTCCATCTCGCCCATCAGCGTCTCGGTCCGCGAGGGCTCGCCGGGGAAGCCGACACCGAGCAGTTTGCGCACCGTACTGCGCCCGCCGTCGCAGCCGACGAGATAGCGCGAACGCAGCCGTCGCCCGTCGGCCAGCTCGACGGTCACGCCCTCGTCGTCCTGCTCGAAACCGGCCACCGTCCAGCCGCGCCGGACCTGCGCGCCCAGCTCGATCGCGTGCTCTTCGAGGAGACGTTCGATGACCGGCTGCGGGATGCCCAGCAGATAGGCGTGCGCGGAGTCCAGGTTCTCGGGCGCGGGTTTGGGGATGGCGGCGAAGAAACCACCGGCCGGACGCCGCCTTCCGTGTTCGAGGACGCGATCCAGCAGTCCTCGCATCGCCATCAGCTCAAGACTGCGGGCGTGCAGACCGACGATGCGGACGAACGACTTGGGCTCGGTCTCCTTCTCAAGAACGAGCACCCGCACGTCGTGCAGCCGCAGTTCCGCGGCCAGCGTCGCGCCGGTCGGCCCGCATCCGGCGATGATCACGTCGAACACGAGAGGCGCGTGATCGGCGTCGGCGGTTGCCGGGGTGAAGTCGCGCTCGACCGTGTCGTTCGACGACAGCCCAGCGGTGACCTGCGAAAAGTCCATGGTGTTGCCTTTCGGGAGTGCCTTGTTGGCGAGGCGCTCCCGGCGACACCTACGTCGATCGCCCGGCCGTGACGGGGAGGGGGAGCACCCACATCGATACAGCGTTCATGGGTCTCACCTCCTCGGCGGTGTCACGGTCAGCTGCAAGCTACCAGCTCGACGCGATCCCGCCCACTCCTTTTTCCGCCGCGTGATCACGACTCCGGACGAGTCCGTGCGGCGGTCCCGCCGGTGCCGCACCGGCCACCGCGCGGCCATCACCTGGCTCTCCTCCGAACTCGATCTTCGCTACCCGAAGGATCACGCGAGGGCCGTCACCGCTTCCCGGAGCCATGCCTGTCACCGGCGAAAACCCGTACGTCCTCCGTGGACGCGACCCGCGGAACCCTCCCGGGCCGGGCCGCCCCGTCGAGGAGGTCACCCGGTCGAGGCATCTGCTTCCAACCACGCGACGACGTGCCGCGCGTAGCTGTCGGCGTTCGCCGGCGGCCTGCCGTCCAGCGCCGCGACAAGATGGGTCACCCCGAACGTCCGGTCCCAGACCCGGGCACGCCGGTAGGTGGCACCGTCGACGGCCTCGCGGAGATTGTCCCAGCCGTGCAGCCATCCCATGGTGGCGGCGTCGACCGCCGGGTCGAACAGATGAGCCCTGTCCCAGTCCAGAACGCCGATCAGCGTACCGTCGCCGCTCCAGTGGACGTTGTCCGCGCCGAGATCGCCGTGGACAAGACAGTCCGGGACCTCCTCCAGGGCCAGCGCGTCCTCCAGGCGCCGCCGGCCTTCCTCACGCCACCTGCCGGGCAGGCGCGGTATCACCTCTTCGGCCAGGACGTCGGCCCAGTGATGGCCGCCGGTGAAGGTGCGCGGCGCACCCAGTACGGCTCGCAGCCCCGGGGTGACGGCGGACTCCCGTAGAGCCCGGAGAAGCTCGCCGATCCTCACCGGATCACCCACTCCCTCGGGCAGTCCGGAACCGTCGATCCAGGAGACGGCGACCGCGGCGCGCGCTCCGAACATCGTCACCGGCGTCAGCGGCTCGGGCACCGCGAACGGCAGTCCGGCCGCCGCGATCGCCCGCAGCGCCTCGGTCCGCCGTGGCAGGGCCTGCGCCCCGGACGGCAGCCTGCTGACCCGCACCGCCGCGACCCCCGGGAGCAGGACGACGTCGTGGATCCCGCCGCGGAAGAGCCGCGCCGCTTTCAGCGAGGTTCCGGGGAGAAGGGCCTCGGCTATCTCCAGCAGCTCGCCGGACACCTGGTCACTCACCACGCCCATCTTTCCTTCGGGACA
The DNA here is from genome assembly GCF_042893955.1 of Streptosporangium sp. NPDC001559. Lineage (NCBI taxonomy): Bacteria > Bacillati > Actinomycetota > Actinomycetes > Streptosporangiales > Streptosporangiaceae > Streptosporangium > Streptosporangium sp. NPDC001559. Next base: position 241,224 of record NZ_JBIAVG010000007.1, on the reverse strand, counting down.
GCCCGTTCTCACCCGTGCTTGGTGACGGGCGAACGTGCTCGCGTCGCCGGTCGTTCTTCGCGGCCTTCCCAGCCAAGGAGATCTCGCTCACAGTCTTGCCGCCTCCTTAGGGCGCCTAACGGGCGCGGTCGACTTCTCCCGGAGGAGGGGCTCCTAGGGTGGGGGTGTGCTTTTTGGGAGATCGATGGAGATCGCTGCGCTTGACGGGGTGATCGCGGGGGCGCGTGAGGGACGCGGCGGCGCCGTGGTGTTGCGGGGGGAGGCGGGGGCGGGGAAGACCGCGCTGCTCGACGTGGCGGCGGCGCGGGGCGGGCCGATGCGGGTGTTGCGCACTGCGGGCGTCGAGTCGGAGTCCGATCTGGCGTTCGCGGCGTTGCACCAGGTGTTGTGGCCGGTGACCGGGTCGCTCGACGCGTTGCCCGAGCCGCAGCGCGACGCCGTACGCGCCGCGCTGGGCATGGCGGCGGGGGGCGCGGGTGACCGGTTCCTGGTGGGGGCCGGGGCGTTGTCGCTGCTGGCCGAGGCCGCCGCGCCTGACGGGCTCATCTGCGTGGTGGACGACTTCCAGTGGGTCGACCGTGCCTCGGCCGACGCGCTGCTGTTCGCCGCCCGGCGGCTCGGGACCGAACGCGTCGCCATGCTGTTCGCCGTACGCGGTGACGCGCCGGTCAAGGGCGTGACGGCGGCGTTGGACGTACGGGGGTTGCCGGAGGCGGCGGCGGACGAGTTGCTGGAGGCGCGCCACGGGGAGATGCCCGCGCCGGTGAGGCGCGAGCTCGTCACGCTGACCGGCGCGAACCCGCTCGCACTGGGTGAGATCGCCGCCCGGCTGACGCCCGCGCAGCTCGTCGGCCGTGAGCCGCTGCCCGACCCGCTGCCGGGCGGCGCCCGGCTGTTCGGCGACCTCGTGGCCGGCTTGTCCTCCGATGCCCGGCTGGTCGCGCTGGTCGCCGCCGTCGAGACCGACCTGTCCCTCGTCCTGCGCGCCGCCGCCGACCTGCTCCCCCGGCCCGGCGCCGAACCCGGGCAGGTCGTGGTGGGCGAGCTGGAGGCGGCGGGTCTGGTCGAGATGGCGGGCGACGGGGTGCGGTTCAGGCATCCGCTCATACGCTCGGCGGTCCACGAGGGAGCCCAGCCGGCTGATGTACGGCGGGTGCATGCCGTCCTCGCGGAGTCGGCCACGGGCGACCGGCGGGCCTGGCATCTGGCGGGGGCCGCGCTGGGCCAGGACGAGAGGGTCGCCGCCGCATTGGAGCAGGCCGCCGAACGGGCACGCGACCGGGGTGGATACGCCGCCGCCGCCACCGCCCTGGCCAGGGCGGCCGAGCTGACGCCCGGACGGCGTGCCCGAGCCGTACGGCTGAAGGACGCCGCTGTCGCGGCCTGGCTCGGCGGTCGTCCGGGACAGGCGGAGTCCCTGCTGGCCGAGGCCCGCGAACGCGCGGGCGCAGACGCCGCCCTGGCCATGGAGATCGCCCGGCTCAGGGGCAGGTTCGAACTCAACTCGGGCAACGCCGCCGAAGCCGTACGGATCCTCGCGGCGGGCGACGGCCTGGACATGCTGGCCGACGCCTCGGAGGCGGCCTCGTACGTCGGCGACATGGGCGCGGTCGTCGAGCTCGGCAGGCGGGCGGCGGCGCACCCGGAGGGGTTCCTGCGGGACGTCGTGGCCGGGATCGGCCTGACCGTGGACGGCGACGCCTCCGGACCGGTCCTGCTGCGGCGGGCGCTGACCAGGATGGGCGAGCCGGAGGACGCGGCGGGATGGCTGTGGGCGTCGGCCGCGGCCAGCTACCTGGGCGAACCGGATCTGGCCAACGAGCTGGCGGGCCGCGCGGGGCGGGTGGCCAGGGTGTCGGGGATGGCCGGGCAGTTGCCGGTGGTGCTGGAGTTCGTGGCGACCGCCGAGCGCATCGCCGGGCAGCTCGCGCGCAGCCAGGCCGTCTCGGAGGAGGGCTTGGAGCTGGCCCGCGAGGCCGGGTACGCCAACACGGTGGCCGCCCATCTCGCCAATCTGGCGGTGCTGGCCGCGCTGCGCGGCGAGGAGGAGGCCTGCGAGCGGCAGGCGCGGGAGGCGCTGGCGATCGCCGTCCCGCATCGGGTGGGGCTGCGGGTGGGGGTGGCCGCGTACGCGCGGGCGCTGCTCGACCTGTGCCTCGGCCGGTACGCCTCCGCGCACGACCGTTTCACGGCCATCGCGTCCGCGGGGCCGGGCGGCGGACATCCGACCGTGGTGTGGCGCACGACCCCCGACCGGGTGGAGGCGGCCGTGGGCGTGGGTGACGAGGCGGGCGCGCGGGCGGCGTTGGAGGCGTACGAGCGGTGGTCGGCGAACGCGGCGACGCCCGAGTCGCACGCGCTGCTGGCCCGCTGCCGCGGTCTCGCCTACTCCTCCGAGGACGCCTTCCGCGAAGCGCTGAAGCTGCACACCAACCCCTTCGAGGCGGCGAGGACGTCCCTGCTGCTCGGCGAACGGCTGCGCCGCGCGCAACGGCCGGGCGAGGCGCGGGCGCACCTGCGTACGGCGTGGGAGACGTTCGAGCGGGCGGGGGCCAGGCCGTGGGCGCGGCGCGCGCAGGAGGAGCTGCGCGCGGCGGGTGAGTCGCACGCGGCCCCGGCGCCTCTGCTGGACGCGCTGACCCCGCAGGAGCTGCGCATCGCGGGCCTGGTGGCCGACGGTCTGTCGAGCAAGCAGATCGCCGCCCAACTGTTCCTGAGCCCGCGTACGGTCGAGTACCACCTGTACAAGATCTATCCCAAACTGGGCATCGGCTCCCGTACGGATCTGGCGCGGCTAGTAGTTCTACAGAAGGCGCCCGTAGCCGGCGACGGCATGCTTTGAGACATGCAAAACGTCACCATCTGGAGTGAGGAGTTCGGCGCCGAGACGGACGCGCCGATCCTGTTGATCATGGGTTCGATGTCGCAGGCCATCCTGTGGCCGGACGAGTTCGTCGGCCGGCTGACCGCCGGAGGCCGCCGGGTGATCCGGTACGACCACCGGGACACCGGCATGTCGGGCACCGTCGACTTCGCGGCCCACCCGTACACGTGGAACGACATCAAGGACGATGTCTACCGCGTGATGGACGCCCACGGGCTGGACAGCGCCCACCTGGTGTGCCACTCGGCGGGCGGCCTGCTCGGCCAGTACGTCGCCGTGGAACGCCCGGAGCGGGTGCGTTCGCTGACCGTCATCGGCTCCTCGCCGCTCGGTGGCAGGGAGGGCGAGGTGATCATGCGGGCCCTGATGGGACAGCCGCAGCCCGAGGACAGTCTGCCGGAGCCTGAGCCGGCGTTCGTGGACTTCTACCGCGCGCTGATCGCCGGCCCGCCGCCGGAGGGCAGGCGCGCGACGATCGACGGCATGATCGCCGAACAGCGTCTCCTGCACGGCGACGAGCTGCCGTTCGACGAGGACGCGGCGCGCCGGCTGCAGGAGCGGATCTACGACCGTGCCCGCGACCTGTCGGCCGTGGCCAACCACCGGCTGGCCGCCATGGCCAAGCCGGACTTCGAGCCGGAGGGCGTGCTGCACCGGGTGAAGGCGCCCACCCTGGTCATCGAGGGCAGCTGCGAGCCGGCCAAGCCGGGCCACAGCGCGATCATCGCCGAACGCGTCCCCGGGGCGCGGCTGATGATCATCGAGGGCATGGGGCACACGCTGCCGCCGGAGGTGCACGAGGAACTGGCCGCCGCCGTCCTCGCGCACACGGCCGGGCGGTGACCGTGGCTCAGGCCGGGAACGCAGAACCCGGCGCGCGCCCGGCCCGCCGTTCTGAGCTCATGTGAACCCCTACGGCCGGTGCGGATCGGCCATGGAAACCCGGCTCGGCCTCACCGCGACGGCCACTGCGGTGATCAGGCGAACCCACATCCGCCGAAGTCGCCGGTTGACCTTCACGATTTCCAGTGATGCGTCCATGCCTTCGATGATCTTAGTCGCCCTGGTGGTTGACGATAGGGCTGCTCACCGATCAGGGGTAGAGGTCCTGCTGCCTCGGTGACGGGGCATGATGAGCGTCCGAGCGCGAAGTCCCGCCGATCACCTGAGGTCGTAACCGTCCGGTGAGCCTCGGGAGGGCGCGGCGGGAGACAACGTTCCGCTGCGCGACGCCCTCGCCCCTGAGAAGGTCCCCGGTCCGCTTCCGGACCTGACGAAGCCGCCGACGAGGCCGGCCTTCGCGGGGAGCCGGTGTGCTCAGTTGAGCGGGGCGTAGCCGAGGATGTGGTCGCGAAGCAGAGCTCCCGCGTCGGGGTCCCCGCGCTCGAACGCCGCCATGAGCGGCTCGTGGTCGGCGGTGTTCTCGCAGAGCCGCATCCGGAACAGCCGTATCGACAGGTGCGTCCACACCTCGATGCCGAGTGACTCCCACACCGCCAGGAGCACGTCGTTGCCCGAGGCCTTGACGATCTCGCGGTGGAACGCGACGCCGTGGTGTACCTGGTCGGCCACGGAGGAGGCGGCCGCGGCCTGTCGCAGGCCGGCGTGGTGGACCCGCAGCGCCTCGACGGACGGGTGCCGCAGCCGCACGGCCGTCTCCTCCAGGCCCGCCCGCACCTCGTAGATCTCGCGCAGGTCGGTCGCGGTGATCCGGCGGACCCGTGCGCCCTTGTGCGGCGACGACTCGATGAGCCGGAGCGCCTCCAGCTCGCGCAGTGCCTCGCGCACCGGAGCCTGGCTGACACCCAGTTCCGCCGCCATGTGCCGTTCCACGACGCGGTCACCGGGCCCCCATCGGCCGCTGATCAGGCCGTCGAGTACGGCCTGCCGGATCTGATCACGAAGCGGGAGTCGCATGACAGGTTTCACAGTCCCATAATGACGGATGGAAACATCCTATGATCGATCATAGGGTGTTTAATGGTGGCATGGAGAAGGACATTGACCCGCAGGAGACCGCGGAGTGGCTGGAGTCGCTGGAGGCGGTGCGCCGGGCGGCAGGCCCTGAACGGGCCGAATACCTGCTGAAGCGGCTGGCCACGAGCAGCCGGTACATCAACACCGTGCCGACGTCGGAGGAACCCGGCTATCCCGGGGACCTCGAACTGGAGGAGCGGGTCGCGGCCTACGACCGGTGGAACGCGGCGGCGATGATCACCAGGGGCAGCCGGCTCGGTCTCGGGGGTCACCTGGCCACCTATGCCTCGGCCGCCTGGCTGTACGAGGTCGGGTTCAACCATTTCTTCCACGGCGGTCATGACCAGGTCTACTTCCAGGGCCACGCGTCCCCGGGCGTCTACGCCCGCGCGTTCCTGGAGGGGCGGCTGACCGAGGGCCAGCTCGACCTGTTCCGGCGCGAGCCCGAGGGCGGGCTGCCGTCGTACCCGCACCCGCGGAGCATGCGCGGGTTCTGGCAGTTCCCCACGGTGTCCATGGGCCTGGGGCCGCTCAACGCGATCTACCAGGCCAGGTTCAATCGCTACCTGCACAACCGCGGCATCAAGGACACCTCGCTCAGTCACGTATGGGCCTTCCTCGGCGACGGCGAGATGGACGAACCGGAGTCCACGGCGGCCATCACCCTGGCCGCCCGCGAAGGGCTGGACAACCTGACCTTCGTGATCAACTGCAACCTGCAGCGGCTCGACGGGCCGGTGCGCGGCAACACCCGCATCGTGCAGGAACTCGAAGGCGTCTTCAGGGGCGCGGGCTGGCACGTCGTCAAGGCGCTGTGGGGCGCCGAATGGGACGGGCTGCTCGGTTCCGACGAACTGGTGTCCCGCCTGGGCGAGATGCCGGACGGGCAGTTCCAGACCTTCGCCACCTCGACCGGGGCCTACATCAGGCAGCACCTGTTCCACGGGCTGGACATGCCGTACTCCGACGAGGACCTGCGGCGCATCGTCGGCGGCTCACGGGCCGGCCACGAGCCACGTAAGGTGCACGCCGCCTACCGCCGGGCCCTCGACCACCGCGGCGCGCCGACGGTGATCCTCGTGCAGACCGTCAAGGGGTGGACGCTCGGGACCGGCGTGGAGGCGCGCAACGCCAACCACCAGATGAAGAAACTCACCCAGGACGAGTTCCGTGCGCTGCGCGACCGGCTCGGACTGCCGGTGCCGGACGAGGCGCTCGACGCGGACCTGCCGCCGTACCTGCACCCCGGGCCCGACTCGCCCGAGGTCCGCTACGTGGCCGAGCGCCGCCGCGCCCTGGGCGGGCCCATCCCCAACCGAACCGTCTCCCACCAGCCGCTGCCGGCACCGGCCGAGCGGCCGTTCCAGTCCCTGGAGAAGGGGTCCAAGCAGCCGGTGGCCACCACGATGGCCTTCGTCCGCCTGGTCAAGGACCTCATGAAGGAGCCGGAGACCGGACGCCGCTGGGTGCCCATCGTGCCCGACGAGGCCAGGACCTTCGGCATGGAGTCGCTGTTCCCCACCGCCAAGATCTACTCGCCGCTGGGCCAGCGCTACGAGTCGGTCGACCGGGACCTGCTGCTGTCCTACCAGGAGGCGGTCGACGGCCAGCTCCTGATCGAGGGCATCACCGAGGCGGGATCGATGGCGTCGTTCACGGCCGCCGCCTCCAGCTACGCCACCCACGGCGAGGCCATGATCCCGTTCTACATCTTCTACTCGATGTTCGGCTGGCAGCGGACCGGCGACCAGATGTGGGCGCTGGCCGACCAACTCGGCCGCGGATTCCTGATCGGCGCCACCGCGGGACGGACCACGATGACCGGCGAAGGGCTGCAGCACGCCGACGGGCACTCCCAGTTGCTCGCCTCCGCCAACCCCGCGTGTCTGGCCTACGACCCGGCCTTCGGTTACGAGGTCGCGGAGATCGTGCGCGAAGGACTCCGGCGCATGTACGGGCCCGACGGCGAGGACGTCTTCTACTACCTCACCCTCTACAACGAGCCGCTCCCCCAGCCCGCGATGCCCGAAGGCGTGCGCGAGGGCATTCTCAAGGGCATCTACCGCTACTCCTCCGGCGGCGGCCAGGCCCATCTGCTCGCCAGCGGCACCGCGATCCACTGGGCGCTGGCCGCGCAACGGCTGCTCCAGGAGGAGTACGGCGTGGGCGTCGACGTCTGGTCGGTCACCTCGTGGAGCGAACTGCGCCGCGACGCGATGACCTCCACCGGAGTGCCCTACCTCCGGCAGGCCCTGGCCGGGACCGAGGGCCCGGTGATCGCGGTCAGCGACTGGATGCGCGCCGTGCCGGATCAGATCAGCCCGTGGATCGACCGGCCGTGGACCTCCCTCGGCACCGACGGGTTCGGCCTCTCCGGCACCCGGGAGTCCGTACGCGAGCACTTCGGCGTCGACCCACGTTCGATCGCCGACGCCGTACTGAAGTCCGTCGAGGAGACCGGCCGGAGATGACCGGCCGGCTTCACCACCCTGAGACCGAGCCGTCCGGGGGGCGGCGCCCCGTTCCGCCGTACGCGGAGCGGGGCGCCGCCGGGTGGAAAGCGTATGCGGGGGCAGGCCGAGTAAGCCGGAAAGGCCGGCCCGGTGGGCTGTCGATCACCTCACCGGTGGTGCCGCAGGCCGGGTGAGGCGGCGTCGGTTCAGCCGACCAGGACGTTCAGTTTCGGGATGCGGCGTACCACCAGCCAGTCCAGGATCAGCACCGCGACCATGGTGATCCCGGCCAGCGGGAACAGTACGCCCAGCACGGCCATGACCGTCAGCACCCCGTAGGCGGTGCGCCGGTCGGTGCTCCTGGCCGGCGCGGCGAGACGGCCGCGCGGGCGACGTTTCCACCACATCCACGCCCCGGAGACGACCAAAGTGATCATCGCCAGGCAGGCGCCCAGCATGACCAGCATGTTCACCGTGCCAAAACGGCGCCCCTCGTGCAGCGCGATGCCCTGTTCCACGGTCTTGGCCAGTACCCCGTACTCCTCCCAGCCATAGTCGACCAGGACTTTTCCGTTGTACTGGTCGACCAGCACGGTGCGGCCCAGTGCCGGGTCCTCGGCGTCGGTGGCGACCATGGTGTAGACGCCCGTGGGCCCCATGGGAGGCAGCACGCTCAGCTCGCACCCGGGCGGGGCGCAGCCTCCTGCTTGCGGGGCGGCGGCGGCCAGTGCCCGCTCGGCGGTGATCGACCCCGGGTACGGCCAGCCGTCTCCGGCCGCACCACCGCCGTGGCCCTCATGCCCGGCGCCGCCCTCCGCCTCGGTGGCGGGCACCGGCAGTTGCTCGGCGGCCCATGGAACCGCGGCATCGGGGTTGGTGGTCAGGTTCTTCGCGGGGACCGACTCGCGGGCGAACTTCGCGGAGTCGGGCACGGTGGATCCGACCGAGGCCTGGAGCTTGGAGAGGTTGTCGCCCCAGAAGCCGGACCAGGGAAGGCCGGACAGCACCAGGAACACCAGCACCACACCGGCCCCGGCCCCGGTCACCGCGTGGATGCGGCGCAGCCGCCCTCGTTTGAGCGGGCGCCACGCAGAGCGGGGCAGCCGGCGCCGGGCGGGGCCGCGCCACCACAGGTACGCACCGGTGACCACCAGGATCAGCGCCCAGCAGGCGGCGGTCTCCACGATCCTGTCGCCGGCGACACCGGCCATCAGTTCACCGTGGATGGTACGCACGACCCGCATGAACGTGGCCGAGTCGTCGATCTGGCCGAGGACCTTGCCCGTACCGGGATGGACGTACACCGACATCCCCGGCGCCCAGGGGTTGGACGGGTCGCCGCCGACCATGATGACCCGGGTGGTGCGGTCGGGCGTCTGTGGAGGGATGACGCTGTCCAGTTTCGAGCCGGGGCGGACGGCCAGGGCCGCCTGGATCTGACTGCTCAGCGGCAGTGCGGAGGCGACGGGGGCGGGCAGGGCGCGCACGTCGGCGTAGCGCCAGTTCTCGAAGGGCGTCTTGAACAGGTAGATCGCGCCGGTGATCGCCATCACCAGCAGAACGGGCGCGGTGAGGAGACCGGCGTAGAAGTGCCAGCGCCACACGACGCGGTAGCGCCAGGAGGAGCCGGACGCGGAACTCTTCGGGGAGGAGTCGGTGGAGTCGGTGGCTGGGTCGGCGGCAGAGTCCGGTAAAGGTGCTGAAGGGGGAATCGTGGAGGTCATGGAATGAGTCCGTTTCACGCGGTATGGGGGGTACGCGGCACGGCGAAAGGTCACCGCGCGGCGGTGCGCGAGCATGGTTGCGGCACGGGCGGCGCCGAGCCGCCCGTCGGCGAACAGGAACCGTCCCGGCCGGAGGCTTTCGGACGGAGGCCCTCGGACAGAGGGCCCCCGCTCGCGTGAGGCGATGGCCGGGCGCACACGCCCCGGCGGTGTGAGCGCCGACGACGGGTCCGCGGGGCGTGAGCGGTTCCTACAGGGCGGGTGCGCCCGGGTCCGCATCGCCGGAGACCGGGTGACGGGTGAGCAGGAGCGGGGTCATGTCAGCAGGCCCTGTCCGATCCAGCCACCGGGGTCACAGCCCGGGGGGATGGCGAACACGGCCGAACCGATCGGTATGGTCCACTTGTTCAGCAGGTCGGCCTCGGCCAGCCGTTTCTGCACCGGCAGGAACTGGCGGGTGATGTCGGCCTGGTAGGAGGCGAAGACCAGCCCGCTGTCGGCGCGTCCGTCGGAGGTCACGGCCTCGTCGTAGTTGTAGACCCGGCGGAAGATCCGCAGGGCGGGGTCGGCGGTGTGCGCCCGGCGGATGTGGGAGTACTCCGAGATGACCGGAAACCCCAACGCGCTCAGCTTGGTGAAATCCGGTTCGTCGTGCTCTCGGGTGCCGGTCAGCGGGGCGCCGGTGTCCAGGCGGCGGCCGACGGTGAACTCCTTGGCGGCCCGGTCGGCGGCGTCCCAGGTCTCCATCTCGGCCTGGATGCGCCGCAGGACCAGGGTGGTTCCGCCGTGCAGCCAGGCCGGCCCTTCGCCCACCCACACCGCGCGGTCGAAGTCGGGGGTGCCGGGGACGGGGTTGACGGTGCCGTCCAGCTGACCCATGACGTTGCGCTGTGTCTGCCCTGGGACCTGCACTCCGGCCGCGCGCCGGAACCCGTGCTGTGTCCAGCGCACCCGGGCGAAGGCGCGGGCGTCCTTGACGATCATGCGCAGCGCGTGCGCGGCGGTCAGCGGATCGTCGGCGCAGATCTGCACCAGCAGATCACCGCCGTTCCACCGCTCCTGCAGCCTGTCGATGGAGAAGCCGGGCAACTGCCCGATCTGCCCTGGACGCCGGTCCTCCACACCTGCCGCGGTGAACAGGCCGGGGCCGAAACCGAAGGTGACGGTCAGCCGGGCGGGCAGTGCCGCCAGTTCCGGCTCGGTGTCGGCCAGCGCCGCACGGCCTTCGGTCAGCCTGCGGGCGTCGTCGGTCAGCAGGCGCATCATCCTGCCGATCGCCTCCCGGTCGACGCCCTTGCGCAGATCCAGTCCGACGAAGACGGCATGCGCCTGAGGGGCGGTGGCGATCCCCGCCTGATGCGGCCCGTGAAACGGCTCGGTCGCGGTCCCGGACGGCGTGGCGGGGGTGGCGGCGTGTGCCGGCGCGGAAACCGCCAGGGCGTGTACGGCCAGGGCGCCGGTCGCGACGGCGCCGGCGGACAGCAGGCCGCGCCGGGTGAACCCGCCAGGCCCGGTGACCGGTTCGGGCATCAGTTCTTGTCCTTGTCATCCGAGCCGCCCATGTCCATACCGCCCTCATCGTCACCCTGGTAGTTCTCCTTGCCGCCGGCGAACTCCTTCCCGATCGCGGTGAACTCCAGGGTGCCGCCGTCGGCGAGGGTGAGGGTGAACGGGACCTCCGCGCCCGGCTCGACCTTCTTGGTGACGCCCATCAGCATGATGTGGTCACCGCCGGGGGCGAGTTCGTGGGTACCACGTGCCGGAATCACGATGCCCCCCTTCTTGGGGCGCATGACCATCTTTCCGTCGGATTCGACGACCTCGTGCAGCTCGACCTTCGGCGACAGCGGGGAGACGCCGGACACCACGGTCACCTCGGTGTCGGTGTTGTTGACCAGGGTGCCGAAGGCAGCGGTCATGCCCTTGCCGGTGGTCTTGATCCAGGGGTCGGTGATCGTCAGCGCGGCGGCAGGAGACGCGGCCGCGCTTGACGGGGGCGTCGAGGGCGCGGCGGAGGTGGTGCCCTCAGCGGCGCAGCCGCTCACGAGCACGGCCGTCAGGGCCAGGGCGGGAAGGGCGCGGGAACGCGAAAAGGAGAAGAACACGGTAAGGAAAGGCCTCTCATGGCATGCCTCGGCAGCCGGAAACCCCGGTCGTGCCGACGGCGGATTCACGCAGGATCACTTCGGGGCCACGCGAACGTCGCGGCCACCGGCACCCGGGCCGACGAACCCGGGCGTGACGATCTCCTCCGGCACCGCCGCGGGGCGGTCAGCCGGAAAGGAGAGGAACCTGCGCGTACGGCGGGCCGCGCCGAGGCACCGCGGAGGCCAGCAGCACCGAACGCAACCGTCCCGGCTCGGGCGCCGCCACGACGACGACCGGCTCGCACACCGGCCGCAGGTAGGCCACCAGTACGAGACGCAACCGCGTCGTCAGCCGGCGCAGCAGCCCCCACAGCACGGCCTCGCCGCGGGCCAGCCACAGCGCGGTCAGCCCGGCCGCCCAGGCGTGCGCGACCAGCATGCCCACACTCGGTGCCAGTCCTGACATGTGCACGTGGCCCATGGCGTCACGGGCCGCGGGAGCGTGGTCGAGGGAGAACAGCACGTGCAGTACGGCCTGCACTCCTCCCAGCAGCGGGAGGATCACGGCCAGCGAACGCTCGCGTCCCGAGGCCGCCACTGCGGCGCCGAACGCCAGCGACAGACCGCCCGCCGCCACCGGAGCCGAGACCGATCCGCCGCCCAGCCGGTGCGCCAGCACGCTCAGCCCCAGGCACACCACGGCGAACACCGCGGCGCGGACGAGACGGAACGGCAGGGAGGCGGTCATGATGCGGCCATCATCCCATCCCGTCCCGTCAGTCCGGAATGGGGTACCGGTCCGGCCCTGCTGCGGGTACGGCCGAAATATGGAGGAACCAGCCGAACCTCCGAGCCGGAGCGGGCGATGCTCAAGCGGCGCCCGCACAACCGGCTGGGCTGGGCGGTCCAGTGGGGAACGGTACGGATGCCGGGCACGTTTCCGCGGCTGTCCCGCCTTCGTAAGGCCGTAGCGACGATGGCCAGTGCGCTCAGCGTGCTCATGGACACCCCACCGGCCGGCATCACCGCCCCGGACGCCCCGGACGGCGATGCCACAGAAGCGGGGCGGAGCCGGGCAGGGGCGTTGAGCGTGGCTCAGGCGTGGGAGTTGATCGAGCGGGTCGTCCCCCGCCAGCAGCTGGTCAAGGCCTTGGCGGAGCTGAACGAGATGCTGCCCGAGGGCGGCGATCCCGACGCCGATGCCGGGTGGCGGGCCCAGTTGCTGGAGCGCTACGCCACGGTGCGAGGGTTTGTGGCGTTGCTGGCCGAGGTGGTGCCATGGGGAGTGACCAGAGCCGGAGCGCCGATCGCGGAGGCGCTGCGCCAGCTGCCCAGGGTGCAGGCCCAGCGCAAACCGGCCGCCGAGCACATTGATGTGGTGTTGCTGGCCGATGGAGGCCGGCGGCGTCCGGTGCTGGGCAACCCGCATCTGGCGCCCGGCGGGCTGATCGACGAGCACGCCTGGACGTTTTGCGTGCTGGAGGCGCTGCACGTCGCGCTCAAACGCCGTGATGTGTTCGCCCGCGGAGCCGATGCGTGGGGCGACCCGCGTGCCCGGCTGCTGTCGGGCGCGGCCTGGCAGGTCAACCGGCCGCGGGTGCTGGCCGCCTTGGAGCTGCCGGGCAACGCCGCCGAGCACCTGGCCGAGATGGAGTTGCTGCTGGAGGAGACCTACCGGCACATGGCCGACGGCTTGGCGGGCAACGCGTCGGTGGAGATCGTCGGCGGCAAGATCCGGCAGGAGAAACTCGGGCCCGAGCCTGAGCCCGAGGGCCTGGCCGTCTCGTCCGAGATCCGCTCCCGCCTGTCTCCTCTGGTATGTGATCACATCAACTTCCACGGCCGCTATCCCATCGTGCGCTCGCACCAGGGCCGCCTTGCGCCCGCTGCGGGACCCGAGCGCCGAAAACGATCAGATCTGGCCGTGAGCGCTCCCCCGAGCACGGCGCCCAGCCGGATCATGCCCCTGCGGCTGAGGGGCGTATCGGTTGAGCTTCTCCCCCGGGGCGCCGGCGGCGCCAGGGCTACGGTGATCGCATGGTGATGCGCCTGCTGTGGGAGCCTCTGCCCCAGTCGTGGCCGAAGGTAGCGCCCGAGCGGTCCGGCGGGCTGCGCGGTCTGCCGGCCCGGATACGGGAGATGGCCGCGGTGGTACGGCACTACGACGACTTCGAGCGGCGGATGCGGCGGGAGGCGATGCCTGTGGTCGTCGCTAGCCGTTCATGAGCAGGGCCAGGCGGTCCCAAGCGGGGGATGAGGCTCCAGGCTGGGTTTGTGCGGCCAGTCGGGCGATGGCGGGGTCGTGGACGGGGCGGGTCTCGGAGCGGCTGTGGTGATGGGTGAACCAGATCCGGATACGGTCCGCGAGGGCGGGAAGGCGGGGATCGTCCGGTGACCAGTCGTAGGCGGCGTCATGTTCGAGGTAGAGGGCGCGGAACTCGGGGTCGTCCATGAGTTCGTGCTTTTCGGTGATCCACAGGGAGGCGTCCTCGGGTGAGGCGGTTTGCACGAGGATCCAGCCGTCGCGTTCCAGGTGTATCTGGCGCTCGCTGACGCCGGACTTGCGCAGGTCGTCGAGGTAGTCGGCGACTTGCGGGGAAACGAAAAGCCGGTCGCCGCCGCGCAGCTGGGCGAGTTGATCGCGGGTTCGCTGCAGCTGCGCGATGCGGTCTTGGAGATTGTGGTCGATCTCGGCGATGGCTGCCGTGAGCGCGTCCGGGTCGGTGTCGAGGAGGTCTTTGATGCGGGCAAGTGGCACGCCCGCGTGTGCCAAGGTCCTGATCTTGATGAGCTTGATGGCATGCGCGGCGGTGTAGCGCCGGTAGCCGGAGGAGTCGCGCCCGGGCTCGGCGAGCAGACCGCGCTCGTGATAGTGGCGGATGGCTTTGACGGTCACTCCGGCGTAGTCCGCGAGCTGGCCGATCCTGAACATGCTGGGCATCCTTCCATCCGGCGGGTCAGTCGGAGTGGTCAGGCCCGTCGGGTCAAGCGGCCACCACCGTTGCGGAAGCACGCCTGGCCGTCGCGGATGTCGCGGTAGGAGACGAGCAGCAGTCGCAGGTAGCCGTCGAACGCCTCCAGTGGGTATCCGGCGGGGGCGAAAAGGCCCGGCCGGATGGGCACGTAGCGCTGCGGCGGGGCGGAGATCATGCCGCCGGTGAACTCGGTGAAGATCTGCTTCTGCGATTCGTCCGCCGGTTCGTAGGTCGTCCGCTCCTCAAGCTGACCATCGACGATGCTGACCTCGATGCGGAGCTGGTTGGAGCGGTAGGTGCCCACGTAGGGAGTCAGGTCGACGTCCTGCTCCAGTTCGGTGATCAGAGCGGGGATCTGGACGCCGAGGTGCTCGCTCAGCAGCCACTGCAGGATCTGGTCCTGCAGCATGACCGCCCCCGGCGTGTTACCGAAGGCGGCGAAGACCAGATCGTGCTCGGGCAGGATGCACAGGAGGGAGACACCGCCGGGCGACGCGCCGGACATGGCCAGGACGGTCGTGTCGCCGAACGGGTACAGCACCCAGCCCAGGCCCATCGGCGGGGTGTTCGGGGTCGCCATGTCGTACGAGACCTGCTGCATCAGCGCGGTCGACTCGGCCGACAGGACGCGCGTGCCGGAAGGCGACACCCCGCCCGCGAGGTGGGTGCGTCCGAAGGCGATCAGGTCGGCAACGGTGCCGATCGGCGTCCCGCCGGCCGGCCCCCAGGTGTCGGGCAGCGTGAACATGTTCGTGCACTTGGCCGTCATGGTCTCGGGGTCCAGGAAGTGGCCGACCGCCGTGCTGCGCAGGATGGCTTGCTCGGCGGAGGTGCTGGAGTTCTTCATGCCGACCGGGCCGTAGATCTCGCGGACGAGCAGGTCGTGGAAGGGCAGGCCGGTCACCACTTCCAGCAGCCGGCCCGCGACGATCATGCCGCCGTTGGAGTAGCTGAGCTGCTCGCCGGCCTCGAACAAGGTGCCGCAGTTGCTCACGAGGCCGCGGACGTAGGCCTTCAGGGCGTCACGGCCCTTAGCGTCGGGGAAGAACAGGTCCGCGTCGATGCCGTTGGTGTGGGAGATCAGGTGCCGGACCAGGATCTTGTCCGCCGCGCCCGGCGCGGTCAGGGCGAAATCGGGAAGGTACTTCACCGCCGGAGTGTCGAGGTCCAGCAGACCACGGTCGACCTGCCGCAGGACCAGCGTGGTGGTCAGGACCTTGGTGACGGAGCCGAACAGGAAGCCGGTGTCTTCGCGCATCGGTGCG
This sequence comes from Streptosporangium sp. NPDC001559, assembly GCF_042893955.1. NCBI lineage: Bacteria > Bacillati > Actinomycetota > Actinomycetes > Streptosporangiales > Streptosporangiaceae > Streptosporangium > Streptosporangium sp. NPDC001559. The sequence goes on along the minus strand of NZ_JBIAVG010000007.1, from coordinate 225,859 downwards.
CCGGTGGCGAGGTTCGCGGTGCCGTGGGCGAGGACGATCTGCTCGCCGGCGTGGTAGACGCCCGCGACGAACCCGGGGATGTTGTCGGACTCGCAGTAGGCGGCGGCCTGCTCGCGGATCCGGGCTTCGACGGTGTGCAGTGCGTTGGTGTCCATGTGGAGCATCGTCGGACCTTGACCTAGGGGAAAGGTCAAGCCCGGAACAGAAAAACGGTTCGTCATGCGTTACGTCGAACCCGGTGCCGAAGCTATCAGGCCGTCGCCGTCCACCTCGCCCCGCCGCGCAGGCGCCAGTAACCACGATGCTGGGGAAGGCGCCCCTGCCGGGTGGGTGGTGCTGATCACGTTCGATCGGCGCGGGAGGCCAGGTGACGCAACCGGTCAAGGTCCGCAGGCCCACGGGCCAGGAAGGGCAGAAGCTGCAGCGCGCGGCACGACCAGCACAGTCCGGTACCGGCGGGCGATGATCCTGCTGGCCTCGGCCGGCGACAACACCGTGCCGGTACCAGGCACTACCCGAGCACTGGGCAGGTTTCTCCCGTATCTCGGCGGTCCCCCCGCCGCGTCCATGACCGCGTAGCCGTCCACGGGGACGGCCTTTTGGTTCCAGCATTCGTCGACGGATGCGGTGGCGTCGGCCGCGGGGGCGTGCGCGGTCAGCAGCAGGGATGCGGCGATTTGCGCTGGGGTTAGGGCATGACGGGGCGCGGCACTGCTCTTTGACCGCGTCTCCCCTTCACCGCCAGATGCCGTCCCAGCGGGCGGTGAAGGCCCTCAGCACACGCGGTATCGACCGGTGGGGTGCTGCGCAGGCACGCCTGCCGGTGTGACGGGCAGGTGCTCGAGCTCCTCCAGGGCGATGCCCACGTCCCGTACGGCGGTGCTGAACCGCTCCTGCAGCCTGCGCACGATCGGGTCGTCGGGCAGTCGCTGCAGGTGCGGGTCCACGGTGCTCTTCAGCAGCCGGTCCAGCACGGTGTAGGCGTGACGGCCCTGGCTGAGTTCGCAGGTGATCCAAGCCTCGATGCCGTCAGAGAACCCGCCGCCGTCCTTGCGGCTCCGCAGCCGGTCGAGCTGCGCTCCCGCGTGGTGAGCGTCTACTGGTCGCCTTGGCCGGGCCGGTCGGTCAGACCGCTCATGTTGAGGGTGAAGGTCTGCCCGTCGTCGGGGAAGACGATGTTGGGCCGGTCGGAGCCGGTGACGTCGTCGCCCAGGTGGGTGGGGATGAAGGTGCGGTCGGGCCAGCGTCTGGACAGGGCCTCGACGTCGTCCAGGCCCATGTGTCCTACCCTGGAGGTGCGGAAGGAGGTGTCGAGCACCACGACCGCGCTGGTGGCGGTGAGGCTCTCCGCCGCCGGGCAGTACACGGTGTCGCCGGTGTAGCCGAGGGTGGTGGACTGGGCGTCGGTGATGGCGTACCCGAGCGCGATCGGTGTGGTGTGCTGCACCGCGAAGGCCTGCACCAGGTAGTCGTGTCCCCGTCCTGGGCCCTGCCACTGACCGCCGCCGTGGCCGAACTCGACGAAGTGCGGCCGCACGTTGGGTTTTACGGTCTTCCAGGTACCCGGATAGCTGAGCTGGAACAGGTGCTGGATGCGTTCCTGCAGGCCGGTGGGGCCGACCAGGACGAGTTCACGGTCACGCCGACGCAGCAAGCCCTGCTCCATGAGCAGGAAGATGATGTCGAAGAAGTGGTCGGCGTGAAAGTGCGTGATGAGGCAGATGTCGATGGCCGTCAGGTCGGTCCCGCCGCGGCGCATGGCCTTGACCGACCCGTTGGGTGTGTCGATGAGGAGCGTGTCGTCGATGAGCGCGCAAGCGCTCATCCGGTCGGTGAAGATGGATCCGGTGCCGATGAGGTGCAACTTCACGTCGAGGCCTTTCCGGATGTCGACGCGGCGCTCATGAAGGTGCCGTCGTCCGCTGTCGAGTGCAGGGGCGGGTGCCCTTGTCGGGCGGCCGTCAAGGGCCAAGGCGTCGTAGCGGTCAGCGCGCGAGTTCTCTGCCCCGCGTGCCGGACGCTACGTAACACGTGCACCACGCCTTCCCCGCCCATCCCAGCGAGATCCGCATCGGGGGATGACACCGAGCTCCCGCTACCGGAAGACCAGCGCTGAGATCAGTCTCAACCGCTGGAACGGCTGTCAGCCCTTTCCGGCTTACTTGGCCTGGCCCCTTATGTGGGCTGACCATCAGGTGTCTGACCTGGTCGAGAGATGCTTGGAGTACCTGAGGGCACGACGACGCTCGCCCAACGCCGCGAAGTCCTACACGCGAGACATCGGCGTCACCGGCGAGGGCGGCCGATCGCCAGGTCCGTGAGACGTGGGTCGACTTCGGGAAACGAGCCGTCGCCGAACAGGATCCGTGCCGCCAGCGCACGGCCGGCACGACCGCGTAGCGCGGTCACCGCCGCCTCCGCCGCGGCAGGGGATCGGATGCCGGCGAACACGCGGCGCAACAGCAGCCGGCCGCGGAACCGGGTCCGCAACGCGTCCCCGTCGTACCGGCTCAGCACACGCTGGTCGCCGGTACGCAGGTACCCGGCGGTGACCGCCGCGGCCAGTTCGGACATGCGGAGGCAGGGGTCCAGCCCACCGGCGGTCAGCGGCGACACCGCGCCCGCCGCGTCTCCGACGAGCAGCCCGGCGGGGCACGCCAACCGTCGCAGTACACCGCCGACCGGGATCGGACCACCTCGGCGCTCAACCGGCCCGGCCGGCGGTGTACTGCCGGGCGCATCTGCGGCGAAGGCGTCCAGCAAGTGGCGGACGCCGGTGCGCATCGCGTTCGGATATCCCGCGACGCCGACATGTGCGTACCGGCCGTCGTCGATGACCCATCCCAGGTACCCCGGGGCGATCCGAGGGTCCAGCACGCAGTGGAACGCCGGGGTGGTCGTGCCCGGCGTGATCGGGTGGACGATCTCGGCACCGACGAGGAAGCGGCGGTTGACATCAAGACCGAGATCACGGGCCACCCGGGAGCGGGCGCCGTCCGCGCCGACGACGAACCGGGCCGTCACCGGTTCCGCACCCGTGAACCGCACAAAGCCCCTCGACGCGTCGACATACCGTACGCCCAGAAGGACTCGTGCCCCGGCCGACTCCGCCGCGCGGCGCGCGTGTTCGTAGACGGCCGCCATGTCGGCCACACGGTACTCGTCCCGGTCGCTGGTGAGCCGGATCGGTGCCCGCCGCGACGGTGGATACAGCAGCACGTCCCGGACACCCGGCCCGAGCAGGTGATCCGGCACGTCGAAGTCATCGAGGGTACGGCGCACGAAGATCCCTGTCGTGCGGATGCCCGTCGACAGCGACCTGCGACGGTCGACCACCATCACGTTCAGTCCCCGTCGCGCGAGCAGGCGGGCCGTACTCAGGCCGGCCAGCCCCGCACCCACGACCAGTACATCCACTGTCTGCACACCTTGCGACGGTAGGGGGAACGCCTCATCCATACGCTGGTTTGCACGCTACCTGCCCTGTACCTCCACACCGCCGCCATAATCGAGACCGTGGAGCGTTCCCAGGGCCTCGGCGAGGAGTTCCCGCCCGATCAGGCGATCAGACGGGATCTCGTCAACCGTTCCTGATCTGGCTCAGGAACGGCCCGCAAGACCGCGCACCGCGTTCGGGCCACGTATTCCACCGTCAGGGTCGTGGTGTCGTCGCGGTCCCCGGATGCGTCGCCGCACCGACGGGTGGCCGCCGTCCGGTTCCAACCGAGCCAGGTTGACCGGCCCGAGCGGCCCAATAAGATCATCCGCATCGTAGCCTCACTCCGGGTCGCAGTCGCCCGCCACCGCTTCGGGCGTCCGGCCGCCGTCGCCGTCGCGCTCTACCTGACCGCTGTCGCCGTCGCCGCCGGATATGACGGCGGGCGATGGTTCGCCGTCGTCGCGACGGCGAGTTTCTGGCCGTGGGACGACGGAGCGCGGCTCCTGCCCGCGGCGATCGGCGTGTTCAACGCGTGGGCGCTGTGGCAGATCCTGCGCGGCCCGGCCTTGCCACGTTCCGGGGCGCTGCCGCGTGATGTGGTGTGGCTGCGGCGCCTGCTCTACGCGGACGTGGCCGGCGACCTGCTGCTCTGGGAACTCCTCGATGACGTGTCCGGCGTCGCGGAGCACGTTGCGCGCTGGGCCGTGTGGACCGCCACCGTGTTCCTGCTGGTGTGGGCCCTGGCCGGGGTGTCGGCCCGGTTCCGGATCACCGCCCTCGGGCTCGGTCTGACCGGGGCGCTGGCCGCGGCGCTGCGGCCGTTCGCCGAGGGCCCACTGCTGACGGCGTTGTTCCTGGTGGCGATGGCGACCCTCGGCTGCAAGGTGATGATCATCGTCGGGCAGAGACGCGACGGACGGTTCAGCGCCGTCACGGTCGGCATCGGCTGGACCGCCCTGCTGGTCCCGCAGGTCTACTTGCTGCTCCAGATCGGACGGGTGACGTTCGACGGCCTGGCGCTCGCGGTGCACGCGCTCGACGGGCTGCTCGTCGTGTGGGCGGCGCGCACCGCGCACGAGCTCGCCTCGCCCGGGACGGGCGTCCCGGCGCCCGGAACCGGCCGGACGCCGCGGTTGCTCGCCGCCGCCGTCGTGCTCGTGCTGCCGGCGGCGGTCGTCGGCGCCGAGGAGGACGCCCGGCTCACCTACACGGCCGCGGACGAGGGCTGCCGCGACCGGCTCCGGCCCGCGACCGGCCTCGGGCTCGAGGAACGGCGGCGGTCGTTCCTCTGTCTGGCCAGGAGCGAGACCTTCGCGGCGGACGCGATGTTCCCCGAACGGCTGGCCGACCAGCGCGTCCTCGCCTATGGCGCTCGGCTGTGCGCGCTGCCCGGTGACCGGGAACGGAACGCGCTGCACGAGCGGGTCGGCGGCACGGCGGACGCCATCGAACTGGCCGCGGCTCTGGAGTACCTGTGCCCCGGCATCGTCGCCCGGCAGGTCGCCGATGCGCACCGCCGTCAGGCCGAGCGCGACCTGCAGGAGGCCAGGTGGAAGGCCGAGGCCAACGCCCGGTGCGCCGACCCGTGGCCCGGGGTACGGGCCAGACGGCAGGGCACGGCCGCGTACATGCTGCCTGAAGGCGGCGGCTACGCCGTCTTCGACGACCGTGACGACGGCGCAGGCGATCCCGGGGACATCTACGGCGACGGCGACGAGGTCGCCGACATCTTCGACGCCGTCGAGGACGGCTTCATCGACGTCGTGGGCAGCAGCGCCGCCATCGTGACCAGCGGGGACGCGACGATGTGCTTGACGGTCAAGGTGTTCGACCGCGCCCCGCCGCTCAGGCTCACCGGCTGGGACCAGGTGGTAGAGGTGGGCATCGCCAGCCGCAGCGGCCGCCTGGTCGTGCCGACGTACCCAGAGGGTGGCGACGCCGGGGCGGCCAGGCCACTGCCGGACCTGGCCGTCGCCGGTCCAGGCCACTACCGCCTGCGGATCTATGCCCGCACGCTGCCGTGGGACGAGAACGACCCCGAAGCACCGCTGGAGGAGCACCTGCTCGTCGTCCATCCCGGCCGCTCGACGGACAAGGTCGTCCACCGCCCGCGCGGCTGACCTCGCCGAGTGCGCGCGTTCAGCACGGTCGAAACGTTTCCGGACACCTGTTCGAGGAACCGGCGAGGCCATGACGAGCGCCTGCGGTGGTCGTCTGCCGACCGGTACGGCCAAACCGAGATCGACTCACCCGCGGCGCCCCGACCTGTGGGAGGCTTGCCGTTTCATTCGGGCCGGACGACCCCAAGACCCCGGCTCGTGGCAGTGGGCGGGTCGAGCCGCTGGTCGAGGTGGCGGAGCGGCGGCTCGACCGGCGGCTCCGGCGGAGCCGGTGGATCGCCAAGACACGGACTGCCCCGGCCGTCATGGTCGCCGACGGTCGGACGCAGGAGCGTCATCCGGGGCAGGAGTTCGCCGCGGCTGCTCCCGTCACAAGGGCCGGGCGGACCCGCACGAGATGGGATGCGAGGGTCGTGGCACCTTCGGCTCAGCCCGTCGTCAGCCGCAGCACCGCCTTTCTCCCGGACAGCGAGAGCGCGTGGACGGTGATGCCGTTGACCGTGACCGAGCCGCTTCCGCTGAAGTACGCCGAGCCGCTCACACCCGGCCCACTGGACTTCACATAGACGCCGCCGGCGTTGAAGGACAGGGTCAGCCTGGTGAAGCCGAAGCCGGGGTCGATCCGGAACGAGACCTTCTTGGTGATGGAGATCTTGCAGTTACCGTCGTAGCAGGCACGAAGGTTGGGCTTGGCGGCGGCGAAGGCCGTGGTCGCGCCAGCGGGGACGATGGTGAGGGACACGGCGACCGCCAGGGCGGCGGTCCGGATTCTGCCGGACATGATCCTCCTCGGTTTCCGTCTGCGAACGGAACGGAAAAGTCCTGAGCAAGTTCAGTGTGCGCCTGTTGCTCCGGGACCGCTCCCGGAACGGGCGGGTGTGAGCCGGTTCCCCGTCGTGGTCGGAGCCGAAGGCCGGCCGCCCGCAAGGCGCGGGCGCCCACGACGCTCAGTCGTAGGAGGCCGCCTTCCTGGCGATGGCGTGCAGCATGACGCGGCGGATGACCCCGCTGAAGGGCCGGATCAGCCGCCAGTAGGCCAGCATCCTGCGCCGGGTGGCCGCCGACTCTGCGGTGACCCGCGTCTCGGTGCGGAGCAGAGTGCCATGCTCAGTCGGGATCAGCTCGAAGACGGACGCCGACTTGGCGAAGCCGGGCACGTCGTAGTCGCAAAACTGCCCGGCCGGGCAACTGCGGCGGAACTCCGCCGACCGCAGCCGCCAGAACTGACTGATCGAGCCGAGCACGACATACCGCTGCGGCTCGCCGGCCAGCTCGAACCAGCCCCGGCTGAGCATCGTGCCGATCACCGTCGGCGCCTCGTTCGCCCCTCTCGTCGAGAGCGAGCGGACGCTCATGAGCAACCGCACCAGCGGAAGCTCCCCGGGTGACAGCGTGTTCAGCGCGGTCCAGACGGTTTCCGGCCGCTGCCGGATGTGCAACTCGTGGCGTTCGGAGCCCAGCGGCTGCGGGATGAAGTCTTCCAGGACCTTCGGCATGCGCGTGTCCCCTCGTTCGTCAGTTGTGCCGCGACAGGTGGGCAAGCTTTTCCGGGTTCGCCATGCCGTAGACGGCGCGTACCCGGCCCCCGGAGGAGTCCGCCTCGACGGTGACGACCGCGACCGGCCGGTCACCGGCGACGATCAGGGCGGTCGGCGTGCCGCCGGGGAACGCCCAGCGGATCTCGCACCCCGCATAGCGGGGCCCGACGGCGGCCAGCAGGCGGGCCACCTTGCCGGCGCCGTGCACCGGCCGCAGCGCGGCGCGGACCCGGCCACCCCCGTCGTTCCACAGCGTGACCTCGGGCGCCAGCACGTCGAGAAGATCGGTCACGCTGCCTCCGACGGCCGCGTTCACGAACCGCTCCGCCGCCACCTGGGCGGCGCGCCGGTCGGCGGTGAAGCGGGGTCGCCGCGCGTGGACGTGCCCCCGCGCCCGGTGCACGAGCTGGCGCACCGCGGCGGGGGTCCTGTCGAGAATCCCGGCGATCTCGTCGTACTCGTAGGCGAAGGCCTCCCTGAGAACGAACGCGGCCCGTTCGAGCGGCGACAGCGTCTCCAGAACGACCAGCAGACCAAGCGCGACACCACCACGGCGTTCCTCCCGGCCGTCGGCGCCCTCCTCGGTCCACAGCGGTTCCGGCAGCCACGGGCCGATGTAGTCCTCGCGCAGCCTGCGCGCCTTGCGGAGCTGGTCGACCGCCCGATGCACGACGATGCGCATCAGGTACGCGCGTGGATGCTCGATCGCCGCGTGGTCGACCCTCTCCCAGCTCAGCCACGTGTCCTGGACGACGTCCTCGGCGTCGGTGACGCTGCCGAGAATGTCGTACGCCGCCGCGAACAACAGGTTGCGGTTCGCGGCGAAGACCGTCGCCCGCTCGTCCACGATGTCGTCCGCCACTTCCGTCCCCCGACTCCCCCGGTTGCTTGCCTTTCCCCCATAGGACGAACCCGTCGCCGGCCGTGTGACATCTCCGTCGACACGGCCGTTCCCGGCGTCTTCGAGGTCGCGTTCCACCGGAGTGACCGGTTCTGACCCGGCTACACGTGAGTCCGTGACCGGCGGGCGAGTTGCCTGCGGTGCACCACGAGACCGGCCAGCGTCAGCAGCGAGACGAGGCCGAGCTGCCACCAGTTGTCCGGACTGCCGCCAAGGTCCAGGTCGGCCGCGTGGTTCACCGCGTGCAGCGTGTTGGTGACGAAGAACCCGACCAGCACGATCGACAGTACGTCATGCCACACCAGCGCGCTCAGCATCATCAGCCCGATGCCGATCTGGAAGACTCCGGCGTCGTGCAGGAAGTGCACGTGATTGGGGAACCGGGCGAAGACCGCGAAGCCCGCCGGGTCGACGCGCATCCACACGCCGAAGACCAGCATCGTCAGCGCACCGACCACCACGGCCACCTGGACGAAGGTCCTGGCCGGCCTGCTGTAGCCGTTCATCATGTCGTGTCCCTTTCCTGTGCTCGCTCTGGTGATAGGACGAGCACCCAGGGCGGCGTGTGACACGGCTCCTCCCACGTCGCCGGTCAGCCGACGGCGTCCACGCCTTCCCGGTAGCCGACCTGCCGCAGGATGGTCACGAAGTAGGCCTTGACGGCGTCGGCGCTCTCGGTGGCCGGGTAGGAGCCCAGGTGGTGCAGCACCGCGCCGTTGAGCAGCTGCTGGACGGCGTCCAGGTCACAGTCGCCGGGAAGCTGCCCGCGCTCGCGCGAGCGGCTCAGCGCGGCGTGCTCGGCCGCCGCCCGCCGCCCGCCGTGGGAGTCGCGGTACGCGCGCAACAGCTCGGGGTGGTCGTCCACGGCGCCGTACAGCCGCCGCAGCATGCGCCGGTTGCGCGGGCTGCTCAGGTAGGTCGCCCAGTTGTCGAGCATGTGCTCGATGTCGGGCCAGTCGAGGGCGCCGGGGTCGTGATCGTGGTGCACCGACTCGATGGCTTGAATCAGCAGGGCCGTCTTGTCGGGGAACCTCCGGTAGATGGTGGCCCGCGTGACGCCGGCGCGCTGGGAGACCTGCTCGATGCTGGTTCCGCCCGCGCCGCGTTCGATGAAGAGGTCGAGAGCCGCCGCGAGAACCGCCGCGTCCACCTCCTGGCTGCGCGGCCGCCCCGGTGGGAGTCGTCGAGGTCGTTTCACGGCGCGCTATCCGGCCTTGGTGACCAGCGCGTCGAACGCCCGGTCGGGCAGGATCCGGTTCAGGGCCAGGAGTGTCCTGGCCAGATAGCCGACCGGGTAGCGCGGTTTCGGCCTGGGCGATTCGACGGCGCTCCTGATGGTCCTGGCGACCACGGCGGGGGCGGAGCCCCTGGTGTTGCCCTCGGCCCGGCTCGCCATCGACTCGGCCAGCGCGCCGTAGGCCCCGTGACCGGAGGTCTCGCGCAACTCGCGCGGCGTGTCCTGTTCGAACTCCGTCCTGATGATGCCCGGCTGCACGACCACCACGTGGACGCCGAAGGACCGGCACTCCTGGCGCAGCGAGTCGGAGTAGGTCTCCAGGGCGTGCTTGGAGGCGTGGTACCAGGCGACGAGCGGCAGCGAGATCTCACCGGCGATCGAGGAGACGTTGACGATCGTGCCTGAGCGCCGTTCACGCATGTGCGGCAGGACGAGCTGGGTGAGCCGGGCCGGGCCGAAGAGGTTGACCTCGAACAGGCGGCGGGCCCGCTCGACGGGCACGTCCTCGACGGCGCCGTGCAGACCGGCTCCGGCGTTGTTGACCAGCACGTCGATCCGGTGCCGCTCGTTCAGGACGGCGTCCACGACGCGGCCCAGATCGTCTTCCCTGGTGACGTCCATCGCCAGAGCGTAACCGCCTGCCTGACGCAGTTCCGTCATCCGGTCCACCCGGCGGGCGGCGCCGTACACGATGTGGCCGGCCCGGCGCAGCTCCAGCGCGGTGGCGCGGCCGATGCCGGACGAGGCACCGGTGACCAGGCAGATCTTGGGAGTCAAGGTGGAGTCCTTCCCCTGTCGGCGACCCCTGATTTCAATACAGTACTGTACTGTATTGAAACATCGGGTGAGAGACAGGATCCGCCATGAGTGCCTACGTGCTCGGGCTCCACGACATCGATGAGACACGGCTGCCCCTGGTCGGCGGGAAGGGGGCCAACCTCGGCGAGCTGTCCGCGATCCGGGGCGTCCGCGTGCCGCGCGGCTTCTGCGTCACCACCGACGCGTACGAGCAGGTCGTGGAACGCGACGCGTCGGTCAGCGCGCTGATCGGCGGGCTGACCGGGCTGCGGGCCGACGACCGGGCGGGCATCGCCGCCGCCTGCGCCCGGCTGCGCGCCGCCGTCGAGGGTCTGACCGTGCCCGACGAGATCCGGCACGACATCGAACGCAACCTCGGCGACATGGGCGGCGCGGACGTGGCCTGCGCGGTCAGGTCCAGCGCCACCGCCGAGGACCTGCCGTCCAGTTCCTTCGCAGGCCAGCAGGACACATACCTGAACGTGCGGGGTGCCGAGGCGGTGATCGACAGCGTGCGGCGGTGCTGGGCGTCGCTGTTCACCGACCGGGCGGTGGCCTACCGCATCCAGAACGGCTTCGACCATCGCGCCGTACGGCTTTCCGTGGTCGTCCAGCAGATGGTCTTCCCCGAGGCGTCGGGCATCCTGTTCACCGCCGACCCGGTCTCGGCCAACCGCACGGTGGTCTCGATCGACGCCGGGTTCGGCCTCGGTGAGGCCTTCGTCTCCGGGCTGGTCAACGCCGACAACTACCGGGTCAGGGCGGGGCGGATCATCGACAGGAAGATCGCCGCTCAGACGAAGGAGCTGCGCGCGCTGCCGTCCGGCGGCACCGAGGAGCTTCCCGTCGAGCCCGCGCGGCGGACCGCGCAGAAACTCGGCGACGAGCAGATCCTGCTGCTGGAGAGACTGGGGCGGGAGATCGAGGCGCACTTCGGCCGCCCCCAGGACATCGAGTGGGCGCTGCACGACGGCGCGTTCCACATCCTGCAGAGCCGCCCCATCACCACGCTCTATCCCGTGCCGCCCGCGCACGACGGCAAGAACCACGTGTACGTCTCCTACGGGCACCGGCAGATGATGACCGACGCCTTCGCCCCGCTGGGCCTGTCGTTCTTCTCGCTGCTGCACGACAAGCTGGGCCGTACGGCGGGCGCCGTGGCCGGCAACCGCTTCTACAAGGACGTCTCGGCCGAGCTCACCTCGGCCTGGGCCAGGCCCGCCACGCTCAAGAGCCTCGACCAGGTCGACGTGCTGATGGCCAACGCGCTGCGGGCCGTGCTGAAGCGCAAGGAATTCACCGCCGGGCTGGCGCGCGGCAAGACCTCGATGCTGGACTTCGGCGAGGGCGGCGTGCTGCCGATCGTGCGCCACTATCTCAAGCTCGCCCGCGAGGACGACCCCGGCGTCGTGCCGGACCTGATCGCGTGCACCGAGGCGACGGTGGAGCGACTGCGGAGCGAGATCGCCGACAAGTCGGGCGACGAACTGTTCGCCCACATCATCGACGACCACGACGTACTCGCCGAACTCACCTTCGACCCGCGCAGCGTGGCGGCGGCCTTCCTCGGCATCCAGTCGGTCAACTGGGTCAACAAGCACATGGAGGCCTGGCTGGGCGAGAAGAACGCCGCCGACACGATCGCCCAGTCCGCCGACCACAACGTCGTGGCCGCCATGGGACTCGACCTGCTCGACGTCGCCGACGCCGTCCGCGAACACCCCGACGTGCTGCGTTACCTGGAGACCGCCCGGTGCGACACCTTCTACGAGGGGCTGGCCGCGTGCGCGGGCGGGGCGGCCGTGGGTGACGCCGTCCGCGGCTACCTGGACACGTACGGGATGCACTGCGCCGGTGACATCGACCTCACCAGGACCCGGTGGAGCGAGGACCCGACGCTGCTCGTGCCGCTCATCCTCAGCGACATCAGGAACTTCCCGCCCGGGGAACGCCGCCGCAAGGCCGAGCAGGGCCGTGCCGAGGCCGAAAACGCCGTGAACGACCTGCTCACCCGCCTCCGCGCGCTGCCCGGCGGCGCGGGCAAGGCCAGGAAGGCGGCCAGGAAGATGAGCCTGATCCGCCACTTCATCGGCTACCGCGAGTACTCCAAGCACGCGCTCCTTCTGCGGTACGAGATCTACAAGCGGGCGCTGATGAAGGAGGCCGCCGGGCTGGTCGCACGCGGGATCGTCAAGGAACCCGAGGACGTGTACTTCCTGTCCATCGAGGAGTTCAGGAAGGTGGTCGACACCGGCGAGCTGGACTACTCGGTCATCACGCGGCGGCGGGAGGAGCACGAGACCTACCAGAGGCTGACTCCGCCGCGGGTGATCACCTCCGAGGGCGAGGTGATCTCCGGCGCGTACGAGCCGGGCGCCCTGCCGGAGGGGGCGCTGGCGGGCATCGCCGTTTCGTCCGGTGTCGTGGAGGGCCGGGCGCGGGTCATCCGCAGCATGGCCGAGGCCGACCTCGAGGACGGTGACATCCTCGTCACCGTCTTCACCGATCCGAGCTGGTCGCCGCTGTTCGTCTCGGTCAAGGGGGTCGTCATGGAGGTCGGCGGGGTGATGACGCACGGCGCCGTGGTGGCCCGCGAGTACGGGCTGCCCGCGGTCGTCGGCGTTGAGGACGCCACCCGGCGGATCAAGGACGGGCAGCGCATCCGGGTGAACGGCGCCGAAGGGTACGTCGAGATCCTCTGAGAACATGCCGGGGCGGCGCCGCCCCGGCATGTTCTCAGCGAACCCTCAACCCGTCGGACACGCTCCGGTGCACCGGGGTCCAGCCCAGGTCGCGGGTGGCCTTGGCGTGCGAGACCCGCATCGTGGTGTCCATCAGCAGGCAGCCCAGGTACGGCACGGCCAGCCTGATCAGCCATCTCGGCGTCACGACGGGAGGAGGCGTACCGTGCGCGCGGGCGACCGTGGTCAGGAAGTCGCGCCAGCTCATCGGCCGGTCGTCCACGACGTTGTACGCCTCCCCCGCCCTGCCGTGTTCCATGGCCGCGACCGTGGCCGCCGCCGCGTCCTCCACGTGGACGAAGGAGGTGGTCCCCGTCCTCCCTCGCGGAAGTACGGGAGCCCGTCTGCGCATCAGGTCCGCGAACATGTCGCTGAACGCGTTCCTGCCGTAGAACATCCCGTACCGCAGGGCGATGCCCTCGACGCCGTCCGCGTCGAACACCTGCCGTTCGGTCGCCACGCTGGAGTCCGTCACCAGGTCGCCCACGTTGCCGACGCGCAGCCCGAAGACGTCGTTCTCGGTCAGGACCCTGGTGCCGTGATCGCGGTAGCCGTACCCGGTGATCAGTGACTGGGTGACGAAGCGGCGCGCGCCCACCGCCCGCGAGGCCTCAAGGAGGTGCGCGGTACCCCTGTCGCGGAGGGCGATGGTGGGGTCGTCGGGGCGCAGCCTGAGCCCGGGTTTCCGCAGCGCCGTGGCCTGGTGCACGACCACGTCGGCGCGGTGTCCCTCGACCGCGCGCAGCAACCCGTCACGATCCATCACATCCGCGATCACAGGGAGCGCGCCGCGATCCACGACGAGCCGCCGCTTGGCCGGATGACGGATGAGCGCGATCACCTCGTGCCCCGACGCGGCCAGCGCCGACAACAGTGGCAACCCGATCGCACCGGTCGCGCCGGCGAGCAGCACCCTCATCGCACCTGCTCCGACGCCTGCGGCCAACTCCACGCCCAGACGCCGAAGACCGGCGTGTGGAGCGCGTTTCTCATGACGGTCTGTGCCATGACGACCTCCTGTCCTGGTTGAACACACCACAAGGACGAGACGGTCGGCGCCGTTGTGACAGACAGGTTCACGGCGCGGATCACTGCCACTACCTCTTCGCCTCTACCCTAGCTAGAGTTAGAGCATGGGTAAGCCTCCCAGAATGACCATCCCAACCCAGCTCGTGCTACGCGCCTTCCTCGACGACCCCACGCGGGAGATGTACGGACTGGAGGTCTGCGCCGCCTCCGGCCTGGCCAGCGGCACCATCCATCCCATCCTCGCCCGCTTCGAGGGCATCGGCTGGCTGGAGTCACGCTTCGAGGAGGTCAACCCCCACGAGGCGGCCCGGCCTCGCCGCCGCTACTACCGGCTCACTCCCGACGGCGCCGAGAGCGCCCGCCTCGCTCTCGCCCAGGCGCACACCAGGATCGGCACGCTGCGTGGTCTGAGCCCCCGGCTGGGCGGCGGAAGTTGAGCGACCTCCCCCAGGGTTCCATCGCCAACCCCAGCAGGTTCGTCATCGACCGCCGCCTCGCCCTCGCCCTCGACCGGGCCCTTGTCCACGCCCTCGACCAGGCTCAGCTCCTCGCCTCCGGCCCCGTTTACCTTTACTCCTTCGAGGATCGAAGCTTCAACCGCACCAACGTCATCGACCTGGACCGCGCCCTGGCCCTCGCTCGCAAGCTGGACCACACCCTCACCTTCGTCCGCACCTACAGGCTGGACTTCCAGCGCGGCTCCCACCAGGCCCGCGACCTCGCCCACGCCCTTCACCACGCGCTCGAACGCACCCACGCCCTCGGCTTCGACCTCGACCGCATCCCCACCTACGAGCTCGACCTCGACTACGCCCGCACCCGCGCTCGCGCCCGGATCCTCGCCGACCACCTGGACGCCATGGGGCAGAGAGCCGTGGAGATCTCCGAACACCTCGAAAGGCTCAGCGCGCAGGCGCAGCCGGCGGAGCCGGTCGTGGTGGAGGAGAAGGCCGTCCCCATATCCCGGTCGGCGGAACACATGGTGAGCCTCATGATGAAGCTGCTCCCGGCCGTGCGCCGGGACCGCTACGCCGAGGAGTTCAACGCCGAGCTGTACGACCTGGCACAGCTGAGGTCCACCAGGACCGTGCAGGTCGTCTACGCGCTTCGGCAGTTCGGCCGCGTGTGGCAACTTCGCGAGGCCCTCCTGAGGCCGGACCGGCCACGGTTCCATCGGCTACGCCGGATCGCGTGCTGGGTGCTCGCCTCGGACTGGCTCACCTGGAGCCTGCTCGGCCCGCCCCTGGCCTTCGGCGTGATCAACGTGCATCTCTCCCAGGGGTGGGGATCCGCCCTGTTCACCCTGCCGGGTGTCGCCGGCTTCTACGCCGGGGTGGAGTGGCTCCGCAAGCGCTGGGGCATAGAGGTGAAACGGCGGGACGAATCAGCCGGAAAGCCGCCGAACGATGACCTGAACAAGCCAAGGTGGCCCTGACCTCCCGGAGAGGGCCGCCGCTCCGCTTGATGAGGCATCGCCCAGGTCTGCGCCCGGGTACGGCCTGGCACCCCGACCGGGCCGGCCCGCAGGCGAAGCGAACCCGGCGGTGGTTCCGCGCTGACGGAGGGGTGCCGTAACCCTCGGGCCCACTGCTTCCGAGAACCGCGTGGCGTTCAGCTTTCCAGGTAGTGCAGGACCGCGGCGACCCTGCGGTCGACCTGGTCGGTGGGGGCGAGGTCGAACTTGGCGAAGATGCTGCGGATGTGCTTTTGCACGCCGCCGTCGGTCACCACCAGACGCCGGGCGATGGCGGTGTTGCCCAGCCCTTCGGCCATGAGGGCCAGCACCTCGCGTTCGCGGGCGGTCAGCCGTTCCATCGGGTCGTGGCGGCGAGTGAACAGCTGGGCGATCACCTCGGGGTCCATCGCCGTCCCTCCGGCGGCCACCCGGTGCAGGGCGTCCAGGAACTCCTCCACCTTGCCCACGCGCTCCTTGAGGAGGTATCCCACCCCGCGGGTCCCCTCGGCCAGCAGGTTGGTGGCGAAGGCCTGCTCGACGTAGGCCGACAGGACCAGCACCGCCAGGTCGGGGTTCAGCCGCCGGGCCTCGACGGCGGCCCTGATCCCCTCGTCGGTGTGGGTGGGCGGCATGCGCACGTCCACCACCGCCACGTCGGGCCGGTGCTCGGCCACCGCGGTCAGGAACCCCTCAGGTTCGGAGGCCGCGGCCACCACCTCGAATCCCTCGCCGGTCAGCAGCAGCACCAGGCCCCGGCGCAGCAACGCGTCATCCTCGGCGATCACGATCCGCACGGCAACTCCACTTCGATGGTTGTCGGCCCGCCCCGCGGGCTGGTCAGCATGATGGTTCCGTCGTGTGCCTCGACCCGGCGGCGGATGCCGCCCAACCCGGTGCCGTCGGCTTCCGAGGCCCCGCCCTTGCCGTCGTCGCTCACCACCACACGCAGCAGGCCGCCGTCACGGCGCACCTCGACCAGGGCTCTCCGCGCGCCGCTGTGTTTCGCCACGTTGGTCAGCGCTTCGGCGACGGCGAAGTAGGCGGTGGTCTCCACTGACAGCGGCAGCTGCCCCAGGTCGTCGGCGGTCAAGGCGCACGGGACCGCGCTGCCCGCTGCCAGAGCGCTCAGCGCCCCGGACAGCCCCCTGTCCTCCAGGACAGGCGGCAGGATGCCGCGGACGACCCCGCGCAGTTCGGCCACCGCCTGCTCGGCGGCGCTCTGCGCCTCATCGAGCGCCTCCCGCGGCCCGTCGAGTGCCAGGCCTGTCCGAGACGCCTCCCTGGCCAGCGCCCGCTTGGCCACGGCGACCGTCACCACGACGGCGACCAGCCGGTTCTGTGCGCCGTCATGCAGCGCCCGCTCGATCCTGCGCAGTTCGGTCGCATGGGCCCGCAGGGCGCCCGCGCGTGTCGCGGTGAGCCGGGCGACCTGCCGCGACAGGTCGATCGACGGATGCGGGCGCAGGAGCCGTACGCCGGTCAGCGCCTGCAACCTGGCCATCCGCGGGGCGAGCACGACGGCGATCGCCTGGACGACCACGGCCGCCAGCGCGGCCACCAGCACGGCCGGGAACGTGGTGATCGGCAGCTCGTAACTGGTGATCCGATTCCCCGGCGGCAGCAGACCCCACCAGAACGGGAGCGTCGCGTCCCGCAAGGTCATCATCGGCATCAGAACGGCGACAAGGCCAAGCGTCAGCCCCAGCGTGGCATGCGCGGCCACCCAGCCCAGATCGCGGAAGGTCGCCGGGTCACGGAGGGCGGCGCGGATCCTGGCCGCCCAGCCCGTCGCCGTGTCCTGCTGCGGGTAGGGGGTGACGACCTCCAGCCCCCAGCGGTTGAGCCGGCCGCGCTCCCGTTCGGCCACCGTCCTGGTCAGCGCCAGCATCGGCGGGATCATCAGCAGCCCCACCCCTACGAGGCAGGCCGCGGCGACCATGATCCAGGATATGAGGACCAAGAAGGCGAGGATCGCGGTGCCGAGACCTCCCGCCAGGCGCTCCAAAGCCTCGAAGGCGTCCCTGCTCATCTCCCCCACCCTAAGCTGAGGCGGAGGACCGTTTCATTCCACCCTGCACTACCATCGACCTGGCAGATTACGGCATTTCCCCAGGCAGGGACAATTTCTAGGGTGATCGGTATGAATGACCCCTGCCGCGTCACACCTGCCGACCGGCCGCGGCCGTCCGCCCCCTCCCACCGGCCTGAGCCACCGCGCGACGGCACCGTGCTCCGCGTGCTCCTGTGGATCAGCTTCACCGTGTGCGCCGTCGTCAACGGCGTCGGCAACAGCATCGGCGGCGTCGGCGAGAGTGTCGGCCTGGTCGCCGGGATCATCTCCGGCGGCTCCATCGCGGCCCTGATCGTCCACCACTACGCCCGGCGCCGTTCATGAACGGTGTCACCTTTTGGCGGCACCTCCGGGAAGTACGGTGACCCGGCCGGTTCCGGCGTGACGGTAGGGCTGGCCATACCTTCATGAATCCATTCAGCAGGGTCGATCACGGGTTATCTCGGCACCATGCTCGATAGCACCGCAAACCGGTCATCAAGCAGGGAGGCAGATCCCATGTCGCACTCCACCGTTCCGTCCCCGCCGGTCACATCCGGTTCCGCCAGAAGGCACGGCCTGCCGGTCCTGGCCACCGCGGCCGCCGTCGCACTGGGCGCCCTCGGTCTGGCCGCCGCCCCGGCGGTCGCGGAGACCTCCGCGGGAACCGACAGGCCGATCCGCTTCCACCATCAAAGACTCGACTGGCACGGTTGCAAGACAGGACCGGACGACAAGGCAGGCGCGAACCTGGACGCGGCGGGCGCCCAGTGCGCCGAGGTCGCCGTCCCACTGGACTACCGCAAGCCCGGCGGACGGACCATCTCGGTGGCGATCTCCCGGATCAAGGCCACCGACCCTGCCGGACGCCGCGGCGTTCTGCTGACCAACCCCGGCGGCCCAGGGGGACCCGGGCTGGACCTGGTGGCCTCCCTCGCTCAGTGGGCACCCGCCCTCACCTCCCGCTACGACCTGATCGGGATGGACCCGCGCTTCACGGGCCGCAGCACGCCGATCCGCTGCGGGTGGAAGACCGACGTCTTCCTGCGCTCGGCCGGTCCGAACCGCCGTACCTTCAACGAGAGCGCGGCCCTGATGAAGGAGCTGGCGGCCAAGTGCGCCCGGGGCAACCGCGACGTGCTGCCGTACGCCTCGACCCGGAACACCGCCCGCGACATGGACCTGATCCGCGCCGCCCTCGGTGAGCCGAAACTGTCCTATCTCGGATACTCCTACGGCACCTACCTGGGGGCGGTCTACACGCAGATGTTCGGCGCGAGAGCCGACCGGATCGTGCTGGACAGCGCGGTCAACCCCGACACCTACGGCCCCGGCCTGCTGTCGGGGAACGAGCCGGCCGTCACCGCCGCGCTGAAACACTGGGCTGCCTGGGCCGCCGAGCACGACAAGGATCACGGCCTGGGCGACACCACCACCGAGGTCCTGGCCACCGTCAACCACATCAACCGGGCCGCCGCCCGGCGCCCGCTGCGGATCGGCGGGTACCGGATCGACTCTCACCACATCCCCTACCTGCTCTTCGGGCCTCTCTACGAGGACGGCGAACAGGCCTACGCCGACTTCGCCACCCAGGTACGGGCGCTGGCCGACGCCACCCGCGGCACCGTGGTCACCGCCCCGCCGTCGCTGAAGGCCTCCCTCGACAGCCTGTTCACCGGGACGGGCGCGATCGACGCCCAGGCCCCGATCATCTGCGCCGACCGGTCCGCCTCCCGCGATCCGGAGACCTACTTCCGCGACATCCAGGCCCACCGCGCCGACGAGCCGCTGTACGGGCCGCTGATCCGCAACATCACCCCGTGCGCGTTCTGGCCCACCGCGCCGGTGGAGGCGCCCACCAAGGTCCGCAACGGTGTCCCGGCGCTGGTCGTCGGCAACGACGGCGACCCCGGTTCCCCCTACCTCGGCCAGCAGGCCATGCACCGGGCGCTGACCGGCTCCCGCATGGTCACCCTGCGCGGCGCCTATCGCCACGCCACCTACCTCGGCGCCGGCAACTCCTGTGTCAACACCACCGTCGAGCGGTACCTGATCGACGGCGTCCTGCCCGGCGGCGACGTCACCTGCGTCAAGGACGCCGCCCCGGCAGGGTGACGACGCGCCGCTCAGGCCGTCGGCGGCTCAGGGATGAGGGCAAGGATCTCGTCGACAAGTCGCTCTCTGACCCCGCTGGGCAAGGAGGCGCCGAGGGCGTTCTCGTATCCCCAGAACCCGTCGGCGGCCATACGCGCCATGAGGCATCGCATCGCCTCGTCGTCGTGCTCGTCGATCGGCGCCGCGTCACCCGGGAACCAGCGGTCGTAGACCCGCTGCCAGGGAGCCATCCAGTCGGGCTCGTTGCCCGCCTCGGCGATGAGACGCGTCTCCAGACGCGTGGAGGCTCCGGTGGATGCCAGCACGTATCCCCTCGTGCGTTCGGCGAGCGTCGCCTCCTCCGGTTCTTTGCCGGTCGCCTCGCGCAGCCCCCGCTCGACGCGGTCGGCGAGGAACTCGTGAATCCCGGCGAGCAGCGCGTGTTTCGTCGGGAAGTGGTAGATCAGCCCGCGCTTGGTCACCCCGGCTTCGATCGCGACCGCGTCCAGGGTGAGCGCGGTGATGCCGCGCTCCTCGACGACGCGCAGGGCCGCCTCGATCATCGCCGGTCGCGCATTCGGTCGTGCCATGTCTCCCCCACCTCCGCAGGGTTAATATACCATTTGGTGTAGTATACCGTTTGGTGAAGTAATCGACTCGGGAGGGAAAGATGACCGAGAACACACAGCGAGCGACAGCTCGTACCTGGATCGGGCTGGCAGTGCTCGTACTGCCGATGCTGCTGATCGCCATCGACGGCATGGTGCTGGTCTTCGCGCTGCCCGCGATCACCACGGATCTCCAGCCTTCGGGCACCGAGCAACTGTGGGTTCTCGACATCTACTCGCTGATGCTCGCGGGTCTCCTGATCACGATGTCGTCCCTCGGCGACCGGATCGGCCGCCGTCGGCTCCTGCTGATCGGAGCGGTGGGATTCGCGGCGGCGTCCGTGCTGGGAGCGCTGGCGAGCGCGCCGTGGATGCTGATCCTCGCCCGAGCGCTACTCGGGGTCGCCGGCGCGACCATCATGCCCTCGACGTTGTCGATCATCCGCAACATGTTCCTCGATCGGAACCAGCGCCGCACGGCAATGGCGGTGTGGGCCGCGATGGGTTCCGCAGGCGCCGCGGCGGGCCCGATCGTCGGAGGCTGGATCATCGAAGCCTTCAGCTGGCATGCCGCTTTCCTGATGAACATCCCGGTCATGATCGTCCTGCTGGCACTCGCCCCGATCTTCGTGCCCGAGAGTGCCAACCCGATGCCGGGACGCATCGACGTCCCCAGCATCGCGCTCTCCCTCGCCGGAATGGTGACGCTCGTCTACGGCGTCAAGGCCCTCGCCGAGGGAGAGGAGCCACTGGCGGCGCTCA
Organism: Streptosporangium sp. NPDC001559; assembly: GCF_042893955.1. Lineage (NCBI taxonomy): Bacteria > Bacillati > Actinomycetota > Actinomycetes > Streptosporangiales > Streptosporangiaceae > Streptosporangium > Streptosporangium sp. NPDC001559. The sequence continues at coordinate 205,086 of NZ_JBIAVG010000007.1, read as the reverse complement.
TCACGTTCGTCGCCGGCGCCGTGATTCTGGTGCTGTTCGTGGTGCGCCAGCTGCGCATCCCGAACCCGATGATCAACGTCCGGCTGTTTCGGGTCCGCTCCTTCACCGGCGCGGTCGTGGTCGACCTGCTATCGGTGTTCGCCCTGGTCGGCGCGCTCTTCGCGCTGACGCAGCACCTGCAGCTCGTCGTGGGACTCTCCACCGTTCAGGCCGCCGTCTGGATGCTGCCGCAAGCCGCGGTCTCCGCGATCGCGGGGTTCCTCGCCGCCGCGCTCATCAAGAAGATCCCCGCGTCGATCCTCGTGTCGGCGGGCGGCGTCATCACCGCGGCGGGATTCGGGATGCTGCTGTTCCTCACACCCCAGACCCCGCCGTCCGTGATCGCGATCTCGCTGTGCCTCGTCGGGCTCGGCGCCGGGGTCGGCCTGACGCTGACCAACGACATCATCATGAGCTCGGTGCGCCCGGAGCACGCCGGGCAGGCCGCAGCCGTGAGCGAGACCGCTTACGAAGTGGGTACGGCACTCGGCACAGCCGTTCTCGGCTCCATCCTGCTCGGGTTCTACCGGACCGGCCTGGCCTCCCAGGCGCCCATCGGCCTGCCGGGCGATGTGCTTTCGGCGGCTGAGGAGACGCTCGCCGCAGCCCTCTCCTTCGCCGCCGAACTGCCCGGTGCGCTCGGACAGGCGCTCGCCGACGCCGCGGTGGCGTCATTCACCCAGGCACTCGCGTGGACGGGCGGCCTCGCGGCCCTGATCCTGACCGGGGTGGCGATCTTCGCGGCCATCATGCTGCGCGGAGTCTCCGCACAAGCCGACCTGGTGAAGGCGAACCACTGATCTCCGGCCACCACCCGACGCGGTTGAACGCGAAGTTGGGGCGTCGCCGGGCAGGAGGGCCCCAACGCCACGTCCGTGGGCGTAACCACAACCAGCGGGTCACCGCTGCACCGTCCCCACCGTCTGCGGGCGTGTCTTGCTCGACGGTGGGGAACAACGTCAACTGCTCGCCGAGCGGCTCAGCGCCGGTGGGTTTCAGACACCGGCGGCACGTCACCGGTCAGTGGTCGGGCCCGCCTCGATACTGCCCCGCACCCGGGTGGGCGGGCACCCGGTGACGGAAGCCGGGGCAGATCGCGGATCCGGGCGCGGTAGGCGAGGGCCGGTCAGTCGCGTCGGCGCAGTTCGGCGTTGATGCGCAGGGCTTCGGCGAGCTGGTCTTCCAAGATGATGATGCGGCAGGCGGCCTCCAGGGCGGTGCCCTGGTCGACCAGTTCCCGGGCGCGGGCGGCCAGGCGCAGCTGGTAGCGCGAGTAACGGCGGTGACCGCCCTCGGAGCGCTGCGGCTCGATCAGCCTGGCGGCGCCCAGGCTGCGCAGGAACGCCGGGGTGACGCCGAGGATCTCCGCGGCCCGGCCCATGCTGTAGGCGGGGTAGTCCTCATCGTCGAGTTTCCGGCCGGGCTTGTCACCGGCCGCGTCGGGAAGCGTCTGGGCCGCCTCCGTCTCCGCCTTCTCGGCGGTGTCCCGAGGGTGAGGGCCCGGGGATGTGACTGCTTGATCCATATAACCTTCCCTAACGCGGACGAGGGCCCCGGCGCCATGATGCGCCGGGGCCCAGAGGTTCAACACCATCTACCGGCCTTGCGGCCGATTCACTGCTTCCGCACTGGCCGCCCGTGAAGGCGGGGGTGCGGGGATCGCGTAAGCGTGACCGTAAACCACCGTCCAATCCGTGGAGGTGCGGTACCCGCGCGGCGAACTTCAGCCGACGACGGGCGATCCTGATGGCGTTCAACACTCCTTTCGGTATCTCTACTTCGACTTCATCTGTCACTGCTCCGGCAGCGCGTCCACGGCAGGGACCCTTCGATCCTGCTGGCCCCGGCACGTCCGACCTTCTGCCCTCTACTTGCACCACTGCTCGGGCAGCGCGTCCACGGTCAGGACCCTTCAACCACGTTGGCCCTGGCACGTCCGACCTTCTGCCCGTCCACCTACGTCATCTCCCGCTATCCACGTCCGTCCGGGCAGTTCGTCGTGCTGCCTACCTACTGCTCTGCCCTCGTGGATCCGTTCCTTGCGATGTCAGAAATCCTAGCCTCCCCTACGGCAGATGTCTATTCCGGCCACTACAGATTTTTGGTAGCGGGGAAGCAAGGATGAGTTCTCATACCGAGAGGGACAGGTCGGCGACGGCTCGGTCGGTACTGCCGCGCAGCTCAAAGTGCGCCGGCGGCCCGCTACGGGTGATCGGCAACGGCCGGATGGCCGCCCGCGTCACGAAACTGGTCGCCGCCGGCGATCCGGAACTCGACGTGGCCGACGCCGCAACGGCCCCGTCCTTGAGGTGCTCACCGCCGCCGAAACCGGCTGAACCACCCACGGCCTGCGGCTTCACGAGGTCGCCGAGACGTTCGCCCCCTGGAAGAGCAGCATCATCGTGTGGGCCGATGTGCGGGTAGAGCCGGTGGCGGTAAGTCTGTTCAACCGGATCGCCCTGCACGTGGGCATGTCCTGGCTGCACGGCGCGATCGACGGGCCGTTCCTGTTCGTCGGCCCGACTCTCCACCCGGGCGGCGGCGACGGATCCCATCGCGGCAGCACCTGTCGTTCTTCTCCGAAGCACAACTCGGCCGCGACGGCTTCCTTTTCGAACGTCTCGACCCCGACCCCCGCACCTGCGCCGACACACTGGTGGCGGCCTTCGCCAGGACCGGAAAACAGCTCAGCTACCTCGACCTCACCACCCCCGACATCCGCCGCCTCGGGCTCACGGTCCGCCGCGTCTGGTCCCCGGACACCCTCGGTCCGTGCCTGCCCAGTGCGCCGCCCCTCCTGCACCGGCGATTCGCCGATTACGGCGGCGCGGCCAACCCCGAACCCCACCCCTACCTTTGATCAACCCGTGGTGGGCCGTCACCGGAACACAGCGGGAACGGTCGGCCGTCGGTGTTGGCGTAGCGGGCCCTCCGCTCAGATGAGTGCGACCAGACGCAAAGTAGCCATGAGCGACCCGGATTCCCGGACGGCACAAAAATCGTGGCGGGCGATACGACCTGTGGAAACATCCCCGCCGTCGTTGTCGAGACAACGAGTGCCAGATTCATCCCCGAACGCCCGGGCCGAAGCTCACAGTCGAGCACCGCGGTGGTCGCCCGCTGTGGCCTGCGGCGACACCCCGCTCTGGAAGTTGCCCATTTACCCCATGGGGCGCCCCAGATGGCCCGTCTGACCTGACGCTTTAGGACCCGACCAGCCGGAGAACGCGCGGCGCCGACGCCTCCCGCCTGCCGCGCGGTGGTGCAGAAATCATCAATAAAAGGTACAGAAGCCGTCAATGACATCCTGTGTATGGGTTGTCAAAGTGGCTTATAGCTCACCCGGCAAAGGAAGGAAACGTGTAGGAGAAATGGATTCACGGAGAGCCACCGGCCTGTCGGCCTGCGGCTCGTCCGGCAGTCGGCGCGAACAGGAAGTCAACAGTGAAAAGGCAGGGAACAGCCGATGCCATGCATGCTGTCCCGGCCTGACGGACCGTACGACGCGGGCGGAATATGAGAAATCCGCCAGCGTGTGCACCGAAACCGACGAAGGAGTGAGGCGAGTGGGAAAGCGAAGGAGTCTGACGGCCGCGATGATGGCGGCGTGCGCGATGGCCACCTTGGTCACCGCGGTACCGGCTCAGGCGAAGGCGATGGACTGGGATGCGTGTCCCGTGGGCTATGTATGCCTCTATGGCGACACTTACGGCAGAGGACGTTACAGCAACGCGCCGGGAACCGAGCGCGCCAACGTCGGCTCCCATATCAACGACCTGACGAGTTCCATCTGGAACCGCACCGATACGTATGTGTGTTTCTACGAGCATTCGGACTATTCGGGTAAGCGCCTGATAGGCGTCAACCCGAATTCCTGGGTGGACAACGTCGGATCGGCCGCCAACGACAAGATCTCCTCATACAGCCAGGACTGCCACCTCTGACGATGGGCAGGCAGGCGTCGCGATTGAGCCTGGCCGGCTCCCGGTAGGGACGGAGGGCTTCCTCGCTGACCGGCATCGCCTCCCGGCGTTGCCCAGTCTCGGCCAGCCGGAGGGCGTGGTTGGTCAGCGAGGTGGCCAGGTTGGGCAGGTGGGCGTCACGGTTTGACAGAACCAACCGGTCAGGGCGTCAGCCCCAGCTCACGGGGTTGCGCGGGACACAGTGGACGTCGACGATCAGGTGGTGCTTGCTGCCGGACCGTCCGCGGTCGACCGGGGACGCCCGGTCTGCGCCTCCCTTTCCAGGGCTCTGACGTGGGAGAAGTCCACGCTGATGCCTGGGCGGCAGCTCGTCGCTGACCTCCCACGGCTTCGTCAACAGGCTCGCCCTCCCGCTGTTGCCGCAGCGGGAGATCGAACCACAGCAGAAAGTAAATGAGTCGCGCTCCTGGTGCCTGTGCCCGAGCCCATCCGGCCAGGTCGACGGCGCCGATTCGCGGCACAGGCACCAGGAAACGTGTACGCGGTCCTGTCCCTTTCGGTGAGGTCACGATGCTCCATGCCCTATCAGGACTGGACGGCACCGTGCAGGAGATTCCGCAGCCTCACGATCCGAACGCAGAACAGGCCCAGCCGCCTTCTCAGTAGTACATGAACGTTGCCAGGAGGCCGTTGTCCATGATCTGGGTGAGCAGCTCCCCTGGACCGGCCCCCCACGAATTGGCGGCGTTGGCCAGGGCGTAGACGTCTCCGTAGTTGCCCATCCAGTGCCATTGCGGGACCGCACCCGCATTCGCCGTGGAGCACGCATTGAAGAGCTCAATGCCCTGTTGAGTGGTCAGGACCTGATCACGGGCCGGCACGTAACAGGCAGGGCTCACGCTTTTCGACGCCTTCGGAGTGGGTGTGTCCGCCGACGCCGAAGCCGACACACCGATCAGTAACGCGGTGGGAACTGAAATCAGGGCGAGTACGCGTAACCGGTTCAAGGTTTGACCCTCCCATGAGGTCTCGATCGTTCGAGACCGGACACCGAATGATCCAACGAAGGGCTGCCCGACGTCGATACCGCGACTCGAAAAAGAAGCCGGAGAGATAAAACATTTTGGTGATGCGGTTGGGGTTGCCGTAGCGTTCGGGAGAAACGACTCCGCGCGCCTCGGTCGCGCAGAAGCGCGATCACAACGGATAGGCCGTTACGAGCCTCGGGGAAATCCGGATATCGGTAACGGACGTCCGTTGCGGAACGGCATCGATATTCCAATTTACGACACAGGCACTTATAGGTGTTTGATCAATTTTTATGGTACGCAGAGAGGCTTATCCGATCGGCGGACCGCCGCGCTCGCGACGTATCGCCGGATACGCGTACTTCCACGGCCGCCCCTCCGGCTCCGGAGCGGGAGGGACGGCGGGCGGGCAACGGCGCAATCAATCGGTCGCATCACCCCACCTCCCGTCTTGTCCTCCGTTGGCAAGAGTCTTTTCAGACTCACCGCTCCTGTGATCACCCCGCAGGCCGAAGGCATCTGCCGGATCCGGTCCGACGATCCCCGCCGAGGAGAGAAACGCCGGTTCCCGATGGCGGCCTCGCCGACCGCCGCTCGGCTCGGCGGTCGGCGAGGCCGGGGTCACAGCGCGAGCAGGTGGTCGGCGTCCTGGGGAACGGCCTGGCGCAGGGCCGTCAGGAAGTCGCCGAGCACCGGATTCGCGTTGCCCTCCCGGTGGATCGCCAGCACGGTGCGGTGGGCGGCGGTGTACGTCCGCAGCGGCACGGCGGATATGCGCTCGTCGGGCACGTGGCCGAGGGCGGGCACGACCGCGACACCGCCCATGTGGGCGACCAGTTCGCGTACGACGTCGTAGTCGTTGCTGCGGAAGGCGATCGCCGGGGTGAATCCGGCGAACGCGCACAGCCGGGCCAGCGAGAGGTCTCCGGCCGTGCCCTCCCGGCTGGTGATCCACAGGCGGTCGGCCAGCCGCGACAGGTTGGAGGGACCCGTCTCACCGGACGGGCGGAGCAGCAGCAGGTCCTCCCTGACCAGGGCGAGCGTCCTGACTCCGGGAGGCCACTGCCGGGGGCTCAGCCCGTACTCGTAGACCAGTGCGACGTCGAGGTCGCCGTCGACGAGTGAGTCGAGCAGCGTGTCCGGTTCACCGTCGTCCAGGGTGATCTCGACGCCGGGGCGGCGGCGCCGGAGGTCGGACAGCGCGGCCGGCACCAGGCGGACGCTCGCCGTGGTGAAACTGCCCACTCTGAGCCGCCCGCTCAGCCCTGTGGCGAGCCGCCGTACCTGGTAGTCGAACTCGTCGACGTCGGCGAGCATCCCCCGGCTCAGCTCGGCGAGGCGGTGCGCGACCGTGGTCGCCCTGATGCCGTGTGCCTCACGCTCGAAGAGCGTCAGGCCGGTCTCCTTCTCCAGGGCGGCGATCTGCTGTGACACCGCCGACGTGGTGTATCCGAGCTCCCGCGCGGCCGTCGCGAACGAGCCCGTCCTGTGGACGGTCTGGAAGGTCAGCAGGTGGTGCAGCTTGTACACGTCCCTCCCCCGGGCCCGAGAACAAGAAAAACTATACCTAAGGTTAAAAAACTAGCATTCTACTTACTCTTGGCACGACAGCACCGGACCCCGCATGGTTGGCTCTGCACCCCCAGCCAGGCGAAGGAGTCGGGACGTGACAATCTCGCAGGAGCCGGCCGAGCTCGCCCGTTCGCTGCGCCGGGCGGACTGCGGCGAGGTCGCCGTCGACGCCGGTCGGCTGGCGCAGTATTCGGCGGACGCGTCCAACTACCGGCAGGTGCCGCGCGCCGTCGTCTTCCCCCGAACCCGGCAGCAGGTGATCGACGCTGTGGCCGCCTGCCGCGAGCTCGGGCTTCCCGTCACCTGCCGCGGCGCGGGCACCAGCACCTCCGGACAGGCGGTGGGCTCCGGCGTCGTGCTGGACCTCTCCCGCTTCTACAACCGGCTTCTGGAACTGGACCCGTCGGCCGGTGTGGCCGTCGTCGAGCCGGGCATCGTCCTGGACGACCTGCAGGCCGCGGCCGCCCCGCACGGGCTCCTCTTCGGCCCCGACCCCTCGACGCACAGCCGTTGCACGATCGGCGGGATGATCGGCAACAACGCCTGCGGCTCCCACTCGCTCGCCTGGGGCCGTACGGCGGAGAACGTCGTGGAACTCGAGATCCTCACCTACCGCGGCACCGTGCTGACCGTCGGCGAGATGACCCAGGAGGAGATCGACCGGGCCGTCGCCGAGGGGGGCGAACGCGGCGCGCTCATCGGGCGGCTGCACGAGCTCGCCCAGGCCAACCTGGAGACGTTGCGCACCCGGCTCGGCCGCTTCCCGCGACAGGTCTCGGGGTACGCGCTTGAGCAACTGCTGCCGGAGAACCGCTTCAACCTGGCCCGCGCCCTGGTCGGCTCCGAGGGCACCTGCGTGGTCGTGCTGTCGGCGAAACTCCGGCTGGTCCGCGCGCCTCGGGACCGTTCGCTGGTGGTCCTCGGCTTCACCGACGCCTGCGACGCGGCCGACGCCGTCCCTGAGCTGCTCCGGCAGCGGGGCCTGGTCGCGCTGGAGTGCGTGGACCAGGCGCTCACCGACATCGTGACCCGGCGGGAGACCCGGGCGACGATCGAGACCCTGCCGGACGGGCGGGCCTGGCTGTTCGCCGAACTCGCCGGGGCCACGGACGAGCTGCCCGCAGCCGGAGCCGCGCTGGTCGCCGCCGCCCGCTCCACCACGGGTTTCACCGGCGCCGAGGTCGTCGCGGAGCCGGGACGGGTCAGGAGCCTGTGGCGGATCCGGGAGGACGGCGTCGGGCTCGCCACCCGGCTGCCCGACGGATCCGAGGCGTGGCCGGGGTGGGAGGACGCCGCCGTCCCGCCCGACCGGCTCGGCTCCTACCTGCGCGGGCTGCGGGCACTGTTCGAGCGGTACGGCCTCTCCGGCGCCGTCTACGGGCACTTCGGCGAGGGTTGCCTGCACACCCGGATCAACTTCGACTTCACCACCGGCACCGGGGTGAGCGCCTTCCGCGCGTTCCTCACCGACGCCGCCGAGCTCGTCACCGCCCACGGCGGCTCGCTCTCAGGTGAGCACGGCGACGGCCAGGCCCGCTCCGAACTGCTGCCGGTGATGTACGGACCCGAGGTCATGCGACTGTTCGAGCACTTCAAGCACGTGTGGGACCCGGACAACGGGCTCAACCCGGGCATGATCGTGCATCCGCTGCCCCTGGACGGGAACCTGCGGGTCAGCCCGGACCGTCCGGCGCTTCCCCTGGTCACGAGGCTTCCCTTCCACGCCGACGGCGGGGACTTCGCCAAGGCGACCCGCCGCTGCGTCGGCGTCGGCAGGTGCCGGTCGACCACCCCGCAGGGCGGGGTGATGTGCCCCAGCTACCGGGTCACCCGGGACGAGAAGGACTCCACCCGGGGCCGGGCCCGGGTGCTCTACGAGATGACCCAGGGAGAGGTCATCACCGACGGATGGCGCTCCGCCGAGGTACGCGACGTCCTCGACCTCTGCCTGTCCTGCAAGGGGTGCGGCGTCGACTGCCCGGTCGGCGTCGACGTCGCGAGCTACAAGTCGGAGTTCCTGTACCACCACTACCGGCACAGGGTGCGGCCCGCCTCGCACTACTCGATGGGCTGGCTGCCGCTGCTCTCCCGGGCCGCCGCCCTGATGCCGGGAGCGGTCAACGCCGTCACCTCCTCCCGGCTGGCCCCGCTGATCAAACGGGCCGGTGGCATCGCGGCGGAACGGGAGCTTCCCCGGTTCGCCGACCGGACGTTCCTGTCCTGGTTCCGCTCCCGCTCCCCCGCCGGGACCGGCGAACGCGGCCCGGTGACGCTCTGGGTCGACTCGTTCAACAACCACTTCAGCCCTCGGGTGCTGCGGGCCGGGGTCCGGGTCCTTGAGGAGGCCGGATACCGCGTGCGGGTGCCCTCGGGAACCCAGTGCTGCGGCCTGACCTGGATCAGCACCGGCCAGCTGGGCGTCGCCCGCCGGATGGCCCGCCGTACGGCCCGCGCGCTGCGGGCGAACGTGGCCGAGGGCGTGCCGATCGTCGGGCTTGAGCCCAGCTGTACGGCGGCCCTGAGACAGGACCTGCCCGAACTGCTGGACGGAGCCCCCCTCGCCCGAGACCTGTCGGCGCTGACCGTGACGTTCGCCGAGCTGCTCATGGAGAGGACACCGGGCTGGGCCCCGCCGAGGGTCGAGGTTCCCGCCATCTCCCAGACCCACTGCCACCAGCACGCCACCTCCGGGTTCGGCGCGGACGCCGCGCTGCTGTCCGCGCTGGGGGTGGACAACCGGGTCCTCGACTCGGGATGTTGCGGGCTGGCCGGGAACTTCGGCTTCGAGAGGGGCCACTACCGGGTGTCGCGGGAGGTCGGCGAGCAGGTGCTGCTGCCCGCCGTCCGCCGGGCGTCCCCGGAGACCGTCATCCTCGCCGACGGCTTCAGCTGTCGCACCCAGATCGGCCAGGCGACCGACAGGACCGGCGTCCACCTGGCCGAACTCGTCGCCCGGGCGCTGCCCGGCCATCCACCAGCGGAGGAGAACACACCATGACCGACGCCCTTGAGATCGTCGACGACTGGGGCCCCGAGAAGATCGTTGTCGTCTCCCACCGCCGCACGGGCATGAAGGGTGTGCTGGTCGTCGACAACACCGCCCGTGGGATGGGCAAGGGAGGCACCCGGATGGCACCCACCGTCACCGTGACGGAGGTCGCCAGGCTCGCCAGGAACATGACGTGGAAGTGGGCCGGTGCCGACCTCTTCTACGGTGGTGCCAAGGCCGGGATCGCGGCCGATCCCGCCTCGCCGGACAAGGAGGCGATCCTGCGGGCGTTCGTCCGCGCGCTGCACAACGAGGTTCCCCGCGAGTACGTGCTCGGCCTCGACATGGGTCTCACCGAGGACGACGCAGCCGTCGTCCAGGACGAGCTCGGCGACCGGGGGGCGGCGGTCGGCACCCCCGCCCACCTCGGCGGGATCGCCTACGACCAGCTCGGCGTCACCGGTTTCGGTGTCGCCGAGGCCGCCGACGCCGCCGCCGCGCACCTCGGGCGGCCCCTCGGCGGTGCCCGCGTCGCCATCCAGGGGTACGGCGCCGTCGGCCGGGCCGCCGCCCGGAGGTTCAGCGCCCTCGGTGCCGCCGTCGTCGCCGTCTCCACCGCGTACGGTGCCGTGTACGACCCGGTCGGCCTCGACGTCGCCGCGCTGGAGAGCGCCCGTGACGAGTACGGCGACGACTTCGTGACGCGGTTCGACGGCTGCGACCTTCTCCCCGCCGGGCGGGAACTCCTCGTCGACTGCGACGTCCTCGTCCCGGCGGCGGTGCAGGACGTGATCGACGAGGACACCGCCCAGCGGGTCAAGGCGAGCCTCGTCGTCGAAGGAGCCAACCTGCCCACCTCGGCGGCGGCCCAGGAGATCCTCTCCGGACGCGGCGTCACCGTCGTCCCCGACTTCATCGCCAACGCCGGAGGGGTGATCGCGGCCGCGTTCGCGATGGACGCACGTTACTCGGGGTTCCTGCCCGACTCCGGCGCCGTCTTCACCGCGATCTCCGACAGGCTCCGCGCCAACACCGTCGGTGTGCTGGAGGAGGCCCATCGGCTGGCCCTCACCCCGCACGCCGCCGGGCGCAAGATCTCCCAGGATCGTGTCGCCGCGGCGATGCGGAGCAAGGGCCGGATGCCGGCGAGGGGCCGGTGAGGCTCTGTCGCGGTCGTTCCGCGCACCGGCCCGACGGCCCGGCGATCCCGGGTGGAGGCCGTCTGCGGCGAACGGGGCGCCGAATGCGCCGCACTAGAATCCGGGTGAGGCACACGAATCGAGGTCCTGGTGGAAGTCCACGAACTGGATGGCTCATCATCGCCCGGCGACGCGGCACGGTCCGTCGCAGAGGTGATCCATCGGACCATGAGCGAGGTGTCCGCCGCTGAGCGGCGGGTGGCGCGGACCATCCTGAGCGACTACCCGATGGCGGGGATGGAGCCCGCGGTGAAGCTCGCCGAACGCGCCGGGGTCAGCGCCCCGACCGTGACCCGCTACGTGTCGCGCCTCGGTTTCGGCGGATACAAGGAGTTCCAGCAGATCCTCCGCGACGAGATCAACGCCCGCGGGGCCAACCCGATGACGTTGCCCTCCGTCTACACGGCCGACACCCCGGCGTCGCGGGTGCTCAGCAAGGTCTCGCAGGCCGGTCAGCGGCTTCTCGACGAGGGGTTCGCGGCGCTTCCTTCGAGCGAGTTCGGCCTGGCGATCGACCTGACCGCCGACCCGAGACTGCGGATCAACGCGATCGGAGGGCGCTGGTCCCGGCTGGTCGCCGAATATCTCATCCTGCATCTGCGGACGATGCGGCCGGACACCCAGTTGCTGAGCGCCCAGCGGGACGAGGCCGGGGTGGCCCTTGTCGAGCTCGGGCGCCGTGACGTGGTCTTCGTGCTCGATTTCCGGCGCTACCAGGACGACGTCATCGACCTGGCGCGGAAGGCTCACCGGCGGGGCGCGAAGATCGTCCTGATCACCGACGTGTGGCTGTCGCCCGTCGCCGAGTTCGCCGACGTCGTCCTTCCGCTGAGCACGGACATCGGGTCTCCGTACGACAGCCTGGTGCCCGCGATCGCGCTGGTCGAGGCGCTGGCGGCGGCGGCCCTCGCCCGTATCGGCGAGGACGCCCAGGCCCGTATGCGGCTGATCGAGCAGGAGTCGACGGAGCCCGCGACGTAGGCCGGTGCGCCGGACACGTATGCCCTGGTCACGGCGGTAGCAGAGCCACGGTAAGAATTATTTCGTTCTTCCTTGACCCTAGAGCCCTCTAGTGAAATTATTCGTTCACACCTAGACGGTCGCGCACAGTCTGCGAACACGACCGGTCAGAACACATGCGGGGCGTGAATCGACCGCCGAACAATCACCGCGTAGACACCCCGTCGGCCACCAAAGCCCATCGGATCGCGCTGGATCGGACACAGGCGCGACCAGTTTTCAAAGGATGTGCACGTGACGCTGTTGGATGAAGCACGAGTGGTCGATGTCCACTGTCATGGCTTCCGCATGGAGGACGTACGTCAACGTGACCAGAACGGTCTCCTAGATCGTATCACGATGCTGGGCATGTGCCTGACGAGCTCGGGCCTGAACCACAGCTCATTCCCCGACCTCCTGCGGCGGACGACCGACACCTCGCCGATCGCCGTCGCCATGGCGCTGCGGCTGAGCGGGGTCCTGAACTGCGACCCCTCACGCGCCGCGCTGGCCGAGGCCCGTTCCGCGGCCCTGAACGACCCCTCCTACCTGCGCGGGCTGTGGGAGGAGGCGGGCGTGGAGCGCCTGCTCGTCGAGGACGGTTACCCGCAGCCGATGGTCGACCAGGCCGTCATGTCCGAGGAGACGGGCCTGCGGATCAGCCGGGTCGCGCGCCTGGAACCGTGGATCGTCGAACTGCGCGACCAGGTGAACGGCTTCGCCGAACTCGAGGACGCGTTCGCCGCCCGGGCCGAACAGGCGATCGCGGAGGGGGCCGTGGCCTTCAAGTCGATCATCGCGTACCGGAGCGGACTGGACGTCTCGACGTGGAGCGGCTCCGACGTGGAGAGCGCGTTCCAGGCCTGGCGCGCCGCGGACTGGGCCGAGTCGCGGGAGCACTCAAAACCGGTGCGGGACATGCTGCTGCGCCGCGCGCTGGCGATCGCCGCGGCGGCCGGAGGCGTCCCCGTCCACGTGCACTGCGGTGGGGGCGACCCGGCGATCGTCCTGTCGCACGCGCGCCCCTCCGACATCTTCCCGCTGCTCAGCCAGCATCTGGGGCAGCCGATCGTCCTGATCCACTCGGGGTGGCCGTGGATCGAGGAGGCGGCCTACATCGCCTCGATCCTCCCGCATGTCTACCTGGACACGTCCCTGTCCACGCCGTGGTCCTCGATCGCCGTGGACAACCGCCTGGAGCTGATGCTGGGCATCGCGCCACCGGCCAAGGTGATGTACGGCTCGGACGAGGCCAGCGAACCGGAGGTGATCTGGTTGTCGTCGATCCTGGCGCGGGAGTCCCTCGAACGCGTGCTGCGGCGGGCGATCGACCACGGGTACCTGGACGAGGCGCACGCCACGCGCATCGGCCTGGACGTCCTCGGCGGAAACGCCATGCGGCTGCACGGGATCGCGTCGTGAACCCGGCGGACGCGACACGCGTGTTCGACCCGCGGGACGTGGCCGACGCGTACGCGCGGTTGAAGGACGCGGGAACCCGCCTCATCGTGATGACCATGGTGGACAACGCCGGTATCACCCGGGTGAAGGTCATCCCCCTGCGACGCCTCGAAAGCGCCGCGACGGGTGGCGTCGGCATGTCCACGCTGTGGGCCGTCGCCGGTGGTGACGACCGGTTCGCGGCCGTCCCGCCGTACGACTCGCCCAGTGGGGACCTGCGGTTGTTCCCCGACCTCGCCGCCGCGCGTCCGCTGCCGTCGTCCCCCGGGTACGCCTGGGTGCCCGCCGTCCAGTACGAGCAGAGCCTGGAGATCAGCGCCGGGTGCCAGCGCAGCGTCCTGCGGTCGGTCGTGGAGAACGCCAGGAGCGCGGGCCTGGAGTTCCGCACCGTGTTCGAGTCGGAGATGACACTGCTGAACCCGGACGGGACCCCGGCTCACTCGGGTCCCGCGCACAGCGCGCGGGCGCTGCTCCCGCTGGAGGACTTCACGCTCGCGCTCGTCGAGGCGCTCGACGGCGCGGGGATCGACGTCGAGCAGGTGCACCCCGAGTACTCGCCGGGCCAGTTCGAGGTCGCCGTCTCGCCTCGTGACCCGCTGACGGCCGCCGACGACGTGGTGCTGCTCCGGTACGTCGCCAGGCAGGTGGCCCGCCGTCACGGGCTCGACGTCAGCTTCGCGCCGGTGGTGACCCCGGGCGCCGCGGGGAACGGCGCGCACACGCATGTGAGCGTCTGGCGGGACGGCGAGAACCTCATGCAGGACGGGAGCGCCACCGAACCCGGCATGCGCGCGGACGGCGCCGCGTTCACCGCGGGCATCCTCGACGAACTGCCCCGCCTGCTCGCCGTACTCGCGCCGACCGTCCCCAGCTACGAGCGCCTGAAGCCGAACCACTGGTCGGGGGCCTTCGCCTGCTGGGGCGTGGAGAACCGTGAGGCCGCCCTGCGGTTCATCCCGGGGACCGTCAGCGTCCGGAAATCCTCGGCGAACCTGGAGGTCAAGACCGTCGACGGAGCGGCCAACCCCTATCTCGCCACCGCGCTGCTCCTCGCCGCGGGGATGCGGGGCGTCGAACGGCGGCTTGAGCTTCCCGCGCCCGTCCAGGTCGACCCCGCGGGCCTGAGCGAGGTCGAGCGCGACAAGCACCGGGTCGTCAGGCTCCCCGAGGATCTGGCGCGTGCGACCGAGCTGTTCGCCGGCAGCGAGCTGGCGAGGTCCGTGCTGGGCGAGACCCTGCACGACGCGCTGGTCGCCGTCCGGGAGCAGGCCGCCGGGGCGGCGGACACCCGGGACGTTCACGAGCTGGCCGTCGAGGACCGCTTCCGGTACTGACGACACGGGCCACGACGGACTACGACGGAAGGGTACGGACGACATGGCGGTTGGCTGGGACACGGCCGTGGCCGGATGGGAAGGGTTCGCTCCCCTGGCGGGCGACGTCGTCGCCGACGCCTGCGTGGTGGGCCTGGGCGCCTCCGGGCTGGCCGCGATCGAGGCGTTCCTCGACCGTGGTCTCTCGGTCGTCGGGGTAGACGCGGGCCGGGTGGCGGCCGGAGCGGCCGGACGTAACGGAGGCTTCCTGCTGGGCGGACCGGCGCTGGCGCTCCACCGGGCTGTCGAACGCTGGGGGCCGGCCGCCGCCGACCTCTACCGCGACACGCTGGAGGAACTCGACCGGCTGTCCGCGCTGCTCGGCCCGTCGGTGATCCGCCGGGTGGGTTCCATCCGGCTGGCCGGACTGCCGGGCGGCCCCGAGAACGAGACCGAGGCGGCGGACCGGGACGCCGAGGTGGCCGACTGCGCGGCCCAGGCCACGGTGATGCGTGAGCACGGAATCGCGGTCGAGGAGTACGACGGACCCCTCGGCGTCGGCCTCTACCTCCCCGACGACGCGGCCATGAACCCGGCGGTGCGGGCCACCCGGCTGGCCGGGGGCCTCGGCCGTCGCACACCGCTGCACGAGCACACCCCGGTGACGTCCGTCGGCGGCGGCGCGGTGGTGACCGAGCGGGGTGTGATCAGGGCGCGGTTCGTCGTGGTGGCCGTCGACGGGCGGCTGGAGCGGATCGTGCCCGCGCTCCGTCCCCACGTGCGGACGGCCCGGCTCCAGATGCTGAGCTCCGCCCCGGTCTCCTCGCACCGGCTGCCCTGTCCGGTCTACGCACGCTGGGGTTACGACTACGCGCAGCAACTGCCCGACGGGCGACTCTACGTCGGGGGCGGCCGGGACCGGTTCCGCGACGAGGAGTGGACCCACGACGCCGAACCCACCGAGGGCGTGCAGCGCCACATCGAGGACGTCGCGCGGCGGATGGCGGGCGGTGCCGTACGGGTCGAGCACCGGTGGGCGGCGTCGGTCGGGTGGACCCCGGACGACCGGCCGCTGTGCGCCCGGGTTGAGGAGGGCGTGGTCGCGATCGGCGGCTACAACGGCACGGGAAACCTGGTCGGCCCGGTGACGGCGCGCGCGGCCGTCGAATACCTGCTCGACGGGAAGACCCCTCCGGCGTGGGCCAACGCGCTGGACACGGCGACGAACTGACCCGGCACCGGTGATCGACGGCCGGTCGTTCGCACACCCATGCCCTTTGACTGAATTGAAATTTTCAAATCAAGGCACATCTGGCCGGACTGTAAATATTTCTACGGATCATTCCGTTCGACGACCGAAGGTGAGAGACAGACATGAGAGCGCTCGGCCGACAGCTGGAAGCCGCTCTGCGTGATGAGTTCGCCGCCGCGCGCGAGATCCGCCGGTACATCCACGCGCGCCCGGACCTGTCCGGACACGAACACGCGACGACGAGAACCGTCATCGAGCGGATGCCGCCCGGCTCTCAGGTCGAGGAGGTCGCGGGCTCAGGGGCGATCATCCGCGTCGGCGGCGAGGGCCCCTGCGTCGCGGTCCGCACCGAACTGGACGCGCTGCCCGTCGCCGAGCGGACCCTCGTCGACTGGGCGTCCGCCAACGGGGCGATGCACGCCTGCGGCCACGACGTGCACCTGGGCGCCGGGGTCGCGCTGGCCAGGGCGGTCCACCGGATGGGGGCGCCGGTCCCGCTGCTGGTGGTCCTGCAGCCGAGGGAGGAGACCGCCCCCTCCGGCGCGCTGGACGTCCTGAGCTCGGGCGCCCTGGAACGCCACGGGGTCCGCGCGGTGGTCGGAGCGCACGTGCAGCCGCTCCTCGCCTCGGGTGAGGTGGCCAGCACGCCCGGCACCGTGAACGCCTCGGCCGACGAGTTCACCGTACGGATGCTGGGCGTCGGAGGGCACGCCGCCTATCCGCACCTCGGGCCCGACCCGATCCTGGCGCTGTCGCTGTTCGTCACCGCGGCCCAGCAGCTGGTGTCCCGCGACATCGACCCGATGACACCGGCGGTGGTGAGCATCGGGGCGATCCAGGCGGGCTCCTCCCCCAACGTCCGGCCGGACCACGCGGTCGCGCGCGGCACCCTGCGGGCGTTCGACCCGGTACGGCGGGAGCTGCTGCACCGCCGCCTGGAGACCGTGGCGTCCGGGGTGGCCGAATCGGTCGGCTGCAAGAGCGAGGTCCACCTCGACCTCGGCGAACCGGCCCTCCAGAACGATCCGAGGCTGGCGAAGGAGACGGCCGTGAACCTCAAGGGGTTCGGGCTGTCCCACTCGGAGGATCTCCGCTCGTGCGGGGCGGACGACTTCGCCCACTACGCGCAGCGATTCCCCTCCCTGATGATGTTCGTCGGCACCGGCGCGAGCTCGGGAAGGCTGCACGGCGCCGACTTCCTCGCCCCGGACGAAGCCGTCGATCACACGGCCCTGGCGCTGGCCGCCGGCTATCTGGCCGCCTGTACGGCGCTCATCACCTGATCTCCGATCCCGAGAGCACCCACCCCCCACCTCGGACCCGATAGGACAGCAATGGTTGACGTCGATCGTTCACAGAAACCCACCGCCCCTGGCGGAACCCTGCGGCCGGGCATCATGGGCGTCTCCGCCCTGGTCTTCCTGGTCATGGCGTTCCAGGCGCCGCTGACCGCCGTCGCGGGCAACATGCCCTTCATCGTCGGGCTGGGGAACGGGGCGGGGGCGCCGCTCGCCTTCATCGTGTCCGGGGTCGTCCTGACGCTGTTCGCGGTGCCGTTCGTCGCGATGAGCCACCGGATCACGAACACGGGCGCCTTCTACTCCTACATCTCGGCGGGTCTCGGCAGACCGGCGGGCGTCGCCGCGGGCTGGCTCGCGGTGTGCGCCTACAACGTCATCATGCTCGTCCCGATCGCCTATGCCGGATATTTCGGCAATCAGGTCTTCCGTGATGAGCTCTCGATCGACGTGCCGTGGACGGTGATCAGCGCGGCCATCCTGATCTTCGCGTGGCTGGTGGGCATCCGCGGCATCGAGCTGAACACCGTGATCATGGGCTGTCTCCTCTGCCTCGAGGTCGGCATCCTGATCCTCGTGGTGGCCGGGGCGCTCCTTGACCCGTCGACCGACAAGACCCTCGCCGTCTCGGACGCCTTCTCGGGGAACATCGGGGTGGCGTTCACCTTCGCCCTGCTCAGCTTCGTGGGCTTCGAGGCCACCGCCGTGTTCGGCGAGGAGGCCCGCGACCCCGGACGCACCGTCGGGAAGGCGACGTACGCCGCGGTCTGGACCATCGCGATCCTCTACGCGCTGGTCGCCTGGGCGGTCATCGCGGTCTACCCGCGCGGGGACGTCGCGGGCACGGCCATGGACTCACCGGGCACCTTCCTGAGCGGCGCGGCGGTGCGGCTGCTGGGGCCGTGGTCCGAGCACGTGATCAACTGGCTTCTGCTGGCCAGCCTGGTGGCCGTGTCGATGGCGGTGCACAACATGGCCTCCCGCTACCTGTTCGCGTTCGGCCGCGACGGGCTGCTCCCCCGGGCCCTGGGCCGTACGCACCGCAGGTACCAGACCCCGCACCTGGCCTCGACCGTGCAGATGCTGCTCATGGCGGGCGTGATCGTGGTCTGTCTCGTCACCGGCACCGACCCCTACCTCAAGCTGGGCGCGGTCGCGGGCGCGTTCGCCACCATGGCGATCGTGGCGCTGATGGCGACGACCTGCGCCGCCGCCGTGCTGTTCCTCCGCAGGACAGGCGTTTCGGTCTGGGTACGGCTGGTCGCACCGGTGATCGCCCTGGTCGCGCTGCTGACCGCCCTGTGGCTCATCTGGTCCAACTTCGGCCTGCTGGCCGGTGAGACCGTCCTGGCCGACGTCCTGAAGTGGAGCGTCATCCCGCTGGCGGCGGGGGGATTCCTCCACGGCCTGCTGACCACCCGTACGGCCGGGGCCACCGCACCGGCCGGGCACCCCTGAGTTCCTGGAGACGTGATGTCGATCAAGTTCCCCCCGGCCCGGATCGGAGCCGCCGCGCTCGCGATCGCCACAGGGCTCACGCTCACCGCGTGCTCGGCCCCCCTGCCCGGCGGCACGGAGTCCGCGACGGAGTCCACGAAGGCGGACGGACCGGTCAAACTCGGCCTGCTCGCCCCCCTCACCGGGGCGTCCGCCGCCGACGGCAAGCTCATGCGGCAGGGCACCGAACTGGCCCTCAAGGAGCTCAACGCCGCCGGAGGGGTCGCCGGGCGCGAGATCACCCTTGAGGCGGCCGACGTCAAGGACCTCAAGTCCGACGCCGTCGCGTCCGCCGTCTCCCGGCTCACCGCCGACAGCGAGGTCGGCGCCGTCATCACCGGTTACGCCAGCACCACGAACTTCGAGATCGACCTGCTCGCCGAGGCAGGCATGCCGTACCTCATCGGCGGCGGGAGCACGCAGACCGCGGAGATCATCACCAAGGACCCCGGCAGGTATCCGGGGGTCTGGTCCACCGCCCCCCACTTCGAGGCGTACAAGACCGACCTGCCGGAACGGCTTGAGGCGTGGAGCCGGGATGGCACGTTCCAACCCCGCACCAGGACCGTCTACGTCATCTCCAGCGACAACCCCTACTCCAACGACATCTCCGACGGCCTGGTGAAGAACTTCACGGCCAAGGGGTGGAAGGTCGTCGGGCCCGACGTCGTCCCGTACGGAGAGGTCAACGACTGGACCCCGCAGATCGGCAAGATCCACGGCGCCGACCCGTCGGTCATCGTCAACCTCGACTACCTGACCGCCAACGCCGTCAAGTTCCTGACCCAGTTCCGCGACAACCCGACCGACTCGCTGCTGTTCTCCCAGTACGCGCCGAGCGTGCCCGAGTTCAAGAAGCTCGCGGGCAAGGGCGCCGACGGCGTGCTGTACAACCTCCCCGTCGGCGCCGTCGTCTCCGACAGGTACGCGCCGGGCCGTGACTTCGTGAAGAAGTTCAACGACGCCTACGGCACCGACCCCGGCCTGTACGGCGTCATGGGTTACGAGCAGGTCAGGCTCTGGGCCAAGGCCGTCGAATCCGTCGGCGACCCGCTCGACAGGGAGGCGGTCGGCAAGGCCGTCGGCGGCGTCGAGATGCGCGACACGGCGATGGGCACGATCCGGTTCGACCAGGCCACCCACCTCGCGGTCGCCGACGACACCGACGGCCTCCCGCTGCAGTTCTTCCAGATCCAGGACGGCCGCGACGTCCTGCTCGGCCCTGCCAAGTACGCCGACGGCACGTTCGAACTGCCCGACTGGTTCAAGTGAGCGTCCCCCATGACCGCGACGACCGACCAACGAGTGCTGCTGAGCGTCCGGCGGGCCTGCCGGACGTTCGGAAACTACCGGGCCGTGCACGACGTCACCTTCGACCTCACCGAGGGCGAGACACTCGGCATCGCCGGGCCGAACGGCGCGGGTAAGAGCACGCTGTTCAACCTGATCACCGGGGTGCCGTTCAACGCCTCAAGCGGCCGGATCGAGTACGAAGGACGGCGCATCGAACGACTCCCCGCGCACCGGATCGCCCGCCTCGGCCTGCGCCGTACCTTCCAGGCCGACCAGGTCTTCCCGGAACTGACGGTCTTCGAGAACGTCCGCCTCGCGGCGCACTACCTCAACGGACGCCGCGACGCCCGCTCGGCGGCGTTCCACGCGCTCGAACGGGTCGGGCTCCTGCCCAGCGCCCACCTGCGGGGCGGTGACCTGTCCGTCCTGGCCAAGAAGAAACTGATGATCGCCGGCGCCCTGGCCGGGGAGCCGAAGGTCCTCATGCTGGACGAGCCAGCCGGAGGCCTCGACACCGACGACCAGGACGACCTCGCCACCCTGGTCGAGACCCTGAACGCCGACGGGACGACGTTCGTCATCATCGAACACGTCCTGAGCCTGCTGCGGCGGGTGGCGGACCGGATGATCGTCATGGTCGCCGGCGAGATCCTCGTCGTGGGCGGCCCGGACGAGGTGCTGTCCGACCCCCGCGTCATCGACGCCTACCTCGGGGAGTCGAACCGATGAGCACGGACATCGCACGGCTCTCGGTGCGCGAGGTGACCGCCGGGTACGGCAGGGCCCAGGTCGTCAACGGCATCTCCCTGTCGGTCGGCCGTGGAGAGGCCCTGGCGCTTCTGGGGCCGAACGGGCACGGCAAGACGACGCTCCTGCGCGCGATCACCGGGCTGGCCCCGCTGACGGCGGGCACCGTGGAGCTCGACGGCGAACGGATCGACCGGCTCACCACCCCGGCGATCGTCGAACGAGGCCTCATGCACGTCCCCCAGGGGAGCACGCTGTTCCCGCGGCTCACCGTCGACGAGAGCCTGAACCTCGCAGGCCGGCTCCGGCGGGCCAGGCCGGTCAGGGACGCCAACCTCGACCTGGTCCTCGGCCTGTTCCCCAAGCTCGCCGAACGCCGTGGCCAGCCCGTCGGGGCGATGTCCGGCGGAGAGCGGCAGATGCTCGCGATCGCGATGGGCATCATGGCCAACCCGAGCGTCCTCATCCTCGACGAGCCGACGCTCGGCCTCGCCCCCAAGGTGCGGCACGAGATCCTGCGGACCCTCCTCGACGTCCGCGTGACCGGGCTCTCCCTTCTCGTCGCGGACGGCGACGTCGACTTCCTCTTCGGCCTCGCGGACACCTGGCAGGTCGTCGAGCTCGGCCGGACCGTCGGACACGGCACAACGGACCAGAAGCCGACCCAGGAGCAGATGATGGCCATGTTCGTCGGCGGCGAGCCCGGACGAGGGGGCGGCCATGCTTGACGGACTGATCCCGGTCCTCGTCTCGACGATCCTGCTCGGGTCGATGTACTCGCTGCTCACCGCGGGGATGTCGCTGATCTGGTCGACGCTGCAGGTGTTCAACTACGCCCACGGCGCCATGCTGATCATCGGCGGATACCTCATCTGGACGCTGTCGTCGGAGGCCGGACTCCCCCTGCCGCTCGCCGTTCTCGCCGCGACCGTCGTCATGGCGGGCCTCGGCGCGCTCGTCGAGCTGGTCGTGGTCCGGCCGCTCGCGTCACGCCCCGACGGAACACTGATGGTGATGGTCGCCACGCTGGCCCTCGCCGGTCTCGCCGAGGGCGCCGCCCAGCTCATCTGGGGGCCGGAGAACAAGCAGGTGCGGCCGGTGACCGCCGCGACGTTCGACATCGCCGGTGTCGCGGTCCGCTGGACCACCGTCCTGGCGTTCCTCCTCGCCGTCGGCCTCGTCGGCGGCCTCATGCTCGCGGTGAACCGTACCGGGTGGGGCGCGAGCATCCGCGCCGTCGCGCAGAACCGCGACATGGCGATGCTGCTCGGTATCAAACCCGGCCGGGTCTACCTGTCGGTCTTCGCGGCCTCGGCGGCGCTCGCCACGGCGGGGGCCCTGGTGTTCGCGACCACCACCACGCTGACCCCGGCCAAGGGCAGCGGTCCCCTGCTCATCGCCTTCGTCGTCCTGGTCTTCGGAGGTACGGCCACGCTCATGGGCACCCTGATCGGCGCCTACGCGATCGGGTTCATCGAGGCGTCGACGAGCTACTGGATCGGCCTGCAGTGGAGCCCGGTGGCCGTCTTCGCGCTGCTGGTCGTCGTGATGCTCGTCCGCCCCGAGGGACTTGTCAGGAGAGGCGCATGACGAAGTACGTTCCCTCCCGTCTCGTCCGCTGGGCCGGATATCTCGCCGTCGCCTTCGTGATCCCGTACGTCTTCGTCGCGCCGTCGAGCCGGTTACTCGTCTCCACCGCGCTCATCTACGCGCTGCTGGCGGCCGGCTGGAACCTGACCCTGGGGTTCGGCGGAATCTTCAACTTCGCCCACGCCGGGATGTTCGGGATCGGCGGCTACGCCATGGCGATCGCGACGCTCAGATGGCAGTGGGACTCGCTCCCCTCCCTGGCCTTCGCCGTACTGGTCGGGGCGATCGTCGGCGGACTGACCTATCTGCCCGTCATCCGGATGCGGGGCATCTACGTCGCCCTCATCACCTTCGTGTTCGTCCAGATCAGCTATCACCTGGTCCTGGCGCTCCCCGATCTCACCGGCGGCTCCAACGGGCTGCCCGGCGTTCCGGCCATCACGATCGCCGGGCAGAACCTCGCACGGTTCGGCGGGCTCGGCTACCTCTGGCTGCTCGGGGCCGCCGTCGCCGCCATGCTGATCGTCCTCGAACTCATCATGGCGAGCCCGTTCGGCCACAGCCTCGTGGCGCTGCGCGACAACGAACAGCTCGCGCGGAGCCGGGGGATCAACCGGATCCGCCAGCAGTTCATCGCCTTCGTGATCTCCGGTGCGATGGCCGGTCTCACCGGCGCGCTGTACGTCGCGTACTTCAGGGTCGCCGACGTCAGCCTCTTCGGCTTCGGGCTCGTGACACTGGGGCTGAGCATGATCTTCCTCGGCGGCACCAGGCAGATCTGGGGACCGGTCCTCGGGGCCGTCGTCGTCACCCTGGCCGACCACCGGCTCACCGGTCTCGACGCCTGGAGACCCGTCGTCTTCGCCGCCGGGACCATCGCCGTACTCATCTTCGCGCCGGGCGGCATCAGCGCCGCGCTAACCCGGGGCGCCTCCATCTTGCGCGAACGTCTCACGAACCCGGGCCGCCAGGAGACCGGCGGCCCGGGCCAGAACCCCGACAGGAGTGTGGAACATGTCTGAGATCCGCCGTGACGTGAAGAAGGCCGTGCTGGACGCCGTGGACGAACTCGCGCCGCGCCTGGTGCGATCGGTCTCCGACGCCGTCGCGATCCCGTCGGTCAACCCGAAGTACCCCGGACAGGACTACGACAAGATCGTCGGTGCCGAGTCGGACGTCAGCGCCCTCATCGCCGACCTCTACCGCGAGGCGGGCGCCGAGACCGAACTGGTCGCCGAGGAGGCCAGGCGCGACAACGCCTGTGGCCGGGTTCGCGGGGCGGGCGGCGGGAGGTCGCTCATCCTCAACGGACACGTCGACGTCGTCCCCGCGCTCCAGCCGGACCTGTGGGACGCGCCGGCGTTCTCCGGGCGGATCACCGACACCGCCGTCCTCGGGCGCGGCGCGACCGACATGAAGGGCGGAACCGTCGCGGCCGCGTACGCGGCGCTCGCGCTCGCCAGGGCCGGTGTCACACTCAAGGGCGACCTCGTCCTCCACGCCGTGGTCGGCGAGGAGGTGGGCGACCACCAGGCGGGGACCACCGCCGCCCTCAACGCCGGGTACACCGGGGACGCCGTCCTGCTCTGCGAGCCGACCAACCCGACCGACGGGCTGCCCAGTCTCGTCTCCAGCACTCCCGGGCTGCTGTGGTTCTCCATCACCATCGTCGGCAAAACCGCCCATCCGGGATGGCGCGGCTCGACCGTCCACCCGACCCTCGACGGTGAGCGTCTGGGGGTCAACACCGTCGACAAGTACTGGGTGATCTACCACGCGCTGCGCGAACTGGAGAACACCTGGGCGCTGCGCGACCGGCACCCGCTCTTCACCCCGGGGCACTTCAGCCTCCTGCCCGGCGTCCTGAAGGCCAACCCCGTGGGAATCGACGTCCCCTTCCTGCTCGCCGACACCCTCACCGTGGACTACTGCGTGCTCCACCACCCCGATCGCGGCAACGACGAGGTCAGGGCGGAGATCGAGGAGACCGTACGGCTCGCCTGCGCCAACGACCCCTGGCTGCGCGAGCACCGGCCCGAGTTCGCGTGGAAGCTCGACTGGCCGCCGTACACCACCCCGGGCGGCCACGGGCTTGAGACGGCGGTGAGCGACGCCCACGTCGAGGCACTCGGCGGTGTCGAGTACGCGGCCCCGCCGAAACGCGAAGGGTTCTTCGGCGTGTGCGACATCACCTGGACCGCGGCCCAGGGGATCGACGGCGTCATCTACGGCCCCGGCGCCGCGAAGACGGCACACGCGGAGAACGAGTACGTGCCCATCCACCAGCTGATCACCGCGGCGAAGACCTACGCGCTGACCGCGCTGGACTTCTGCGGGGTCGCCGACGGCCGACGCGCCTGACAGACCAAGCTCGAAATCACACCCTCCCCGAGGGAAAGGACACTTTCGGTGACAGACATCAGCACGCGGGCTCGCGAGATCCTCGAACGCCTCGGCGTGGCGGACCCCTTCGACGAGGACGGCGAACTGGTCGCCCGTTCGCCCGTCGACGGCGGCGTGATCGGCCGGTTGCGCGCCCACACACCGCAGGAGGCCGAGGCCGCGATCGGGCGGGCGCGGGAGGCGTTCGAGCTGTGGCGTACGGTTCCGGCCCCGGTGCGCGGACGCCTGGTACGTGAGCTCGGCGAACTGCTGCGCGAGCACAAACACGACCTCGGAGAACTCGTCACGATCGAGGCGGGGAAGATCGTGTCCGAGGGACTGGGCGAGGTCCAGGAGATGATCGACATCTGCGACCTCGCGGTCGGCCTGTCCCGCCAGCTGCACGGGCTGACGATCGCGACCGAGCGCCCCGGGCACCGGATGATGGAGCAGTGGCACCCGCTCGGGGTGGTCGGCGTCATCTCGGCGTTCAACTTCCCGGTCGCCGTGTGGTCGTGGAACAGCGCGCTGGCCTTCGTGTGCGGGGACGCGGTGGTGTGGAAGCCGTCGGAGAAGACGCTGCTCACCGCACTGGCGTGTCAGGCGCTGATCGAGGAGGCCGCCCGGCGGGCCGGCGCGCCTGACGGCCTCTCGCAGGTACTGCTCGGCGACCGCGAGATCGGTGAGACCCTCGTCAGGGACCCCAGGGTCCCGCTCGTCTCGGCCACCGGTTCGACCCGGATGGGCAAGGAGGTCGCCCCACTCGTGGCCGCCCGGCTGGGCCGTACCCTGCTGGAGCTCGGCGGCAACAACGCGGCGATCGTCGCCCCCTCGGCCGACCTCGACCTCACCGTGCGCGGCATCGTGTTCTCGGCCGTCGGCACCGCCGGGCAGCGCTGTACGTCACTGCGGCGGATCATCGTGCACGAGTCGATCCGCGCCGAGCTCCTGGCACGGCTCAAGGCGGCGTACGAGACGTTGCCGATCGGCTCCCCGCTGGAGCCGTCCACGCTCGTCGGACCGCTGATCGACGAGGCCACCACGGAGGCCTTCCTGCTGGCGGTCAAGAAGGCGCAGGCCGACGGCGGGACCCTGGTCACCGGGGGCACCCGCGCCGAGGGCATCGGCGGAGGCGGGCAGTACGTACGCCCGGCGATCGTCGACATGCCCGAACAGACCGAGATCGTGCGGGAGGAGACGTTCGCCCCGATCCTGTACGTGCTCGGCTACCGCGACCTCGACGAGGCCGTCGCCCTGCACAACGCGGTGCCCCAGGGGCTGTCGTCGTCGATCTTCACCCTCGACGTGCGGGAGGCCGAGACGTTCATGTCGGCGGCCGGCTCGGACTGCGGCATCGCGAACGTCAACATCGGCCCGTCCGGTGCCGAGATCGGCGGAGCGTTCGGCGGCGAGAAGGACACCGGCGGCGGACGCGAATCGGGTTCCGACGCGTGGCGCTCCTACATGCGACGCGCCACCAACACGATCAACTACTCCACCGAACTGCCGCTCGCCCAGGGCGTCGAATTCGGCTGAAGCCAGGAGGAACGATGAACACGGTGACCCCAACCGAGCTGCGGACCCGCTTCGCGTCGAGCCTGTCGGCGCTCTACGGCCGGGAGGTCCCGGCGTACACCACGCTGGTCGAGGTGTCGCAGGAGGTGAACGCCGACGTGATCGCCTCCTCGGGCGCGGAGGCCGAGCGCCTCGGCTCGATCGAACGGGTGACCGCAGAACGGCACGGCGCGATCCGGGTCGGCAGTCCGTCGGAGATCGGGCAGGTGGCCCGGATCTTCGGTGCCTGCGGCATGTACCCGGTCGGCTTCTACGACCTCCGCGAGGCGAATCCGCCGATCCCCGTGGTGTCGACGGCGTTCCGGCCGATCGACCGGGCGGAGCTGGCGCGAAACCCGTTCCGGATGTTCACCTCCGTGCTCGTGGCCGACGATCGCCGGTTCTTCGACCGCCGGACGGAGACCGAGCTGCGGGAGTTCCTGGACGCGAGGACCCTGTTCCCCGACGAGCTGCTCTCGCTGGCGGACCGCATGGAGAGCCGGGGAAGTCTGTCCGCCGCGGACGCCGACCGGTTCCTGTCGCTGGCGACCGCGGCGTTCGAGCTGTCGCCGGAGCCGGTCGACCGGGCCTGGTACCGGCGGCTTGAGGAGATCTCCGGCGTCGCCGCCGACATCGGGGGCGTCCCCTCGACCCACATCAACCACCTGACCCCCCGCGTTCTGGACATCGACGCGCTCTACGAGCGGATGAGCGAACGCGGCATCGAGATGATCGACCGGATCCAGGGCCCCCCGCGTACGGCCCCGGGACGGCCGGACGTCCTGCTGCGGCAGACGTCCTTCCGCGCCCTGTCCGAGCCGCGCCGGTTCCGCGAGGCGGACGGCGGCGTCACCGAGGGCTCCCTGCGTGTGCGGTTCGGCGAGGTCGAGCAGCGCGGCGTCGCGCTCACCCCGGCGGGCCGTGAACTCTACCACGCGCACGGGATCGGAGCCCTTCCCGACACCGAAACGGCCCTGCACGAGGCCGGCCTCGCCTACTACGTACGCGATGAGGAGGGCGGGCTCTCCCCGATCGTCTACGAGGACTTCCTGCCCCGATCGGCCGCGGGGATCTTCGCCTCCAACCTCACCGGCGAGGGCCGGTCCGACGCGTCCCAGCGCGCGTCCGTGCGGGACGCCTCCTGGCTACGCGACGCCCTCGGCCGCGAGCTGCACGACCCCTACGCCCTGTACGAGGCGGAGCGGGCGGCGGGGGCGTGAACCGGTGACCGGAGACGTTCGCCTGGCCGAACGACCGTCCGAAGCCCATCGAGATCCATGGCAGGAACGATGACCTGGCCGGTGCGGACAAGGAGCCCCAGGAGGTCGGCACGCCCGTGCTGCGCCTGTACCCGCTCCTGTTCCGCGCCGGCGCACGTCAACACGCTGCCCCGAAGCCGAGAGACCCATCGGGAGGCGGGCAGCCATGGCAGCCGTGCCGTGCTGCCGGACAGCCGAGGTCAGGGCGCGGACCAGCTCGGGGTCGTGGCGCCTGCGCCCAACTGCCGCTCGATCTCCGCAGCCGGGAACGGCGTCCGCTTGCTCTCGGTGAACAGACGACGGAAGAAGGAGTCCAGGACGACGGTAGGACGTGCGTGCCGGTCGATGATGGCCGTGATCTCGGGCGGGATGCCGCCAGGTCGCCGGCCTGCGATCCAGTCGTGCAGGAAGACTTCACGCTCCGTGTCACCGCGCACGCCGTCGAGCAGGTGGTACTGGAGCAGGTGGCTCGCGGTGTAGCAGTGGTCGTACACGAGGTGGTCCGAGAGGAAGCCGGACTCGTCCGCCGAAAGGTCGAAGCGAGAGCTCAGAGCGAGTCCGAAGTCGGTGAAGTAGAGCCGGCGGCCATCGGTCAGGATGTTGGCGAAGTGAGCATCGAAGTGGACGAGTCCGCGAGAACTCATGAAGGCGGCTCCGCTCGTCAGAGCCTCCTCAACCCAGCGGAAGGGCGAGCCGTCCCCGCCTTCCGGCACGGCGGTTTCGCGGTGGCCGGCCAGCCATCCGGCGAGTGTGTGCGGCACGTGCTCCAGGAAGAGCACCAGGCTGCACGAGGACCGGCCGATGGCCTCCAGCCGGTCACGAACGGCGGGCGATCCCTCCCAGTGCGCGACGGCCCCCTCCAGACCCCCGAACTCGTCGGTGAATCCTTCGGGCGGGGAGTCAGGCAGAACCCGCCAGTGGTACATCAGGGGGAATCCCGCATACTCGTCGCCGAGAACCCAGTTCGTGGTCATGGTGTGCACGGCAAGCTCCCGCCATGCGCCGAACCCGGCCGAGCCAACCCCGTACTGGTAGAACATCGGCAGTTCGAAGACGTTCGCCGTCGACCGCACGTTCTCCGGGCGCAATTCGGTGTCCGTCAAAGGGATCCGCTTGACGAAGACGCGCGTTCCGTCGATGTCCAGCTCTGCCGACCTGCCGCCGATGCCCGACTCCATCGGGGTGGCGGCCGCCACGGCCTCCCCGAGCCGGCGGTCGCTCAGCAAGGACAGTTGAGTGCTCACGGTCCCGTAACCGGCCAGACGCGCGGCACGCGGCGAATCCCGGTCCAGCATCGACGGCTCCTCGGTGCCCGAACCAGGGCTTCGGCGATCCCACGTACGGCGTCGACCTTACGCCGAAAAGACCGGTCGCTCTCATGGACGACCCTTTCGCGGACCAGGACCAGGACCAGGACCAGGAGCAGTGGGCGGAAGCGGCGCGGGCCCCGGAGCGGGCTCGCGTACCCGGATCCGAGCCGATGGGCTGTGAGGCGGTGGCCCGGGCATGTTGCTCGGGCCGCCGGTGACTCAGCCGTCGAAGTCGGTCCAGGGGATTCCGAGCCGTCCCAGCGGCCGCAGAACACTGCGATGTACCGCACCGGCCCACACCGAGACGTTCCCGTGCCCCTGGTCCGTCATTTCGGCGATCACGCCGGGTGCGACGTAGAAGCGCGTGGAGTCGTTCGGCCAGCGCCAGGGCTCCCACGGCACCGGAGTCAGCGCGGCTGCCAGCGTGTCAACGTACTCGGCGGCCAGATCGACGCACAGGGCCTGGTAGGGGGCGTTCATCATGGCCTCGTACAGGGCGAACTGGAGCAGGAAGCCACTCATCGGCTGGTGCTCGCGGCGCGGCTCGTACCCGTCCTGGTCTATCCATACCTCAGGGTCAGGGCGCGACGGATCGAACAGCCAGGTGAACACGCCCTGGTTCTCGTC
This sequence comes from Streptosporangium sp. NPDC001559, assembly GCF_042893955.1. Classification (NCBI taxonomy): domain Bacteria; kingdom Bacillati; phylum Actinomycetota; class Actinomycetes; order Streptosporangiales; family Streptosporangiaceae; genus Streptosporangium; species Streptosporangium sp. NPDC001559. Next base: position 175,754 of record NZ_JBIAVG010000007.1, on the reverse strand, counting down.
TCCGAAGGAGATCAGGCCGTCGTCCTCCTCCCACCACGCGTGCGGGGGCCGCAGCCGGTTCTGAACACCGAGCAGTGCGGGCCGATGCCGGGCCAGCCGGTAGAACACGGCAAGCGGTTCGGGAACGTCCCATGGAGCCGCGGCGAGGTCGCCGAGGTCCTGGTCGGTCTCGGGGATCCAGTCCTCGACGAACCGTGTCAGCGCTTCGAGTGGTCTCGCGGTCATACGTGTGAGCCAGTCCAGGTTCGGCACCGTCTCGGGTTCGGCAGGCGGCCTGACCCGGTCCAGGAGTTCCGAGGTCAGTTCCGGCTCTATCGTCAGGGTGGCATGGCTCAGACGCCCGTTCGTGTATCCGGCCTGCCCGGGCCTGCCGGTTCCCAGGTACACACAGCCTTCCGGCAGCCGGGTCAGCAGATGGACCGGCCGTGCTTCCGGGCGCGGGGCCCAGCTCCATCCGGGAGAGTTCGGGAGGTGCCCGAACAGGCGGACGCCGACGTCGTCGACGAACGGTCCGTGAAGGTGGAACCGGCGGCTGTTCCACACGCCGCTCACGTCGAGCCCGTCCCGCGGATCCGCGATGATCACGGTTGCGGCGTCGCCGAGCAGGACCGAGACGCCGTCGGTCCCGCAGTCGACGACGTTGTCGCCGGCCAGGCGTATCGCGGCCCCCTCGGTGAGGAGCTCATTCGGGTTCAGGGGCATGCGACGGACCCTACCGCTGTCGCGGATCCTCTCTCTGACGAGATCAGCGTCGACGTGTGGTGCCGGGGTACGCGAAGACGACACCCTGCGCGTGCGCTCGACGGACCGGTCGCGAATCAGGTCGGCGAGGCTGCGACGGTGGAGCGGCGGCCGTCCGGACCGAGGAGCGGCGTCGTCACAGCAGGAAGCCCAGGCGCTCGTCCGCCATGCCTGGCGCGATCTCGACGATCTCCGCGCTGACGACGTTCTCGGCCACGAACGGGTCGTCGTTCACCCGCTTCTCCAGTTCCTCAAGCGAGGTGCCGTGCGCCAGGACCGCACCGCCGAGACCGGGCTTGATACTGCCGACCAGCAGGAACACGCCATCATCCAAGCCGCGCCTGATCCACTCCTGGTGGCCGCTCATGTGCGTGCCGGCGGCACCCTTGTTCTCGGTGAAGCGAAGCAGGACCACGAACATCAGATCGTTCTCATTTCCTGTAGGTGCTCAGCCAGTCGCGCATCCGGTCGACTTCGCGCCGGACGAATTCCTCGTCGCGGAAGGTGTGGGACAGCACGGCGACGCCTTGGCTGAAGGTGAGCACGTGCATGGCCAGGTCGTCGGCCCGTTCGGCGTGCCCCAGTAGCGCGAACTGCTCGCACAGCCAGTCGCGGAACAGCGTGAACAGTCCGCGGGCCTGACCGTGGAGGGTGTGTTCGAGCTTGGCGAGCTCGGTGTTCAAGGTGCCCACCGGGCAGCCGTACCGCTGAATGTCGGTGCCGTTGGTCAGCACGATCTCGACGAACCGCAGGATGCGGCCGTCGGGGGTGGGCTGCTCGCTCTCCCACTGTTCCAGCATGTGCCGGGTGTCGGCGAGCCGGGCCTCGATCACGGCGCCCAGGATCGCGTCCTTGGACTTGAAGTGGTAGTAGAAGTTGCCGCGCGACAGACCGACCGCTGCGGCGATGTCGGCGAACGAGGTGTGCTCGTAGCCGCGGTGGTAGAACAGCCGGTCCGCGGCATCGACGATCTGCTCACGGGTCGCCGCGCCACTCATCGGTTCCTCCTTCGGCCACCACGCTCATCGGTCACGCCCCCACTAGGACGCTTGACCTAGCGGACTCTAGGTCACTTGTCCTAGTACCGTCAAGCAGCCCTTCGGCGCCGCCGTCGGCCCCCTTGGGCCGCCAGTGCGTCGAGGAGCGTGACCGTCTCATAGGACAACTGTCCTAGATCGTGAGTGTAACGGAGACCCCATGCCCGCCGACCTGTTCGGATCCTTTTCGCTGGGCGACCTCACCCTGACCAACCGGATGGTGATGGAGCCGATGACCCGCGACCGAGCCGACGAGGCCGGGCGGGTTCCGCCGATGACGGCCACCTACTACCGGCAACGTGCCACGGCCGGGCGGTAACCGCCGCACCGACCGCTACGGTGGCGGCACCGAGGGCCGCATGCGCCTGCCGAACGAGGTCCTGGACGCGGTGTGCGCCGTGGGGCCGTCGCGGCGGTTCGGGTGGGCCGGAGAGGCCGAGGACCTGCCGGCCGTTCACCACCGGCTCAGCGGCCCGCGCCCGGCTGGTCTCTCCGTCGTCCGCGGGCCCGGTTCGGAGCATGCCTGATCGCCCTGACAGTCCGCCGACCTCCCTGTCTGTGAGGGCCTGGCCTACCGGCAGGCCCTCACACGAGCCTCCGCCGGATCTGCGTCAGCGCTTGCCCGCCACGCGGGGCGCCGGCACGGCTGAAGCGAAGGGCAGGCCAGGCAGTCCGGCGATACGGAACATATCCGTGGGGCTCATGACCCGGATGGAGCGATAACCGGTCTCCACCAGCCCCCGAGTACGCCAGTCCCGCAAGATCCGTTCCACGGTCTCGCGCGAGGTGCCGATCCACGACGCGAGGTCGGCCTGACTGAGACGCAACTGCAGCGGGCCGGTTCCGACACGAAGAACCTCGCCGGGGTCGAGCAGGGAGACCAGCGCTCGGGCCAGGCGACGGTTGGCCGCATCCGCCGCCATGCCTTCGACGCGGGTTTCCGACTCTCGCAGCCGGTCGCCCAGTTCCCTGGCCAGTGCCTCCCACGCTCGCGAGTGTTCCTCCAGGAAGCTTCTGAAGGCCGCGCTTGTCACGACGAGCACTCGGCACTTCGTCAGGGCCTGGGCGCTGACGCGGCGGACAGTCGTCCCACCGCGCTGCAGGGCTTCTTGCTCACCGAGCAACTGTCCTGGTGCGCGGATCGCCTGGAGGTTGAGGGTCTCACCGGCCATGCTCATGACCTTGACGAAGCCCTCCAAGACGATGAGCACCTCGCTGCCGGTGGAACCTCGGTGGAAGAGGGTCTCGCCTGCGGCGACCCGCCGGGTCCTGCCGGCGAGCATGACGAGTCTGGCACGGTCTTCTTTGTCCAGCTCTCTCCAGAAGCTGCCATGATGGGCCCTTGGAATCAGGCTCTCGAAGACGGGCGCGTTCAGGGCACGACCGGTCACGGTTGTCCCCTCAGCGCGCGGATGATCGGGGGAACAGCCGCGAGCAGTACCGCCATTCCGGTGAAAATGCCCGCGATGACCAGGGGGTCAACAGGGGCGAGCAGTGCCACGACGTAACCTGCGATGCCCATGACGGCCAAGGCCACCATGACCCCGCCCCAGATCACGTAGATTTCATGACGCCTCACGCTGATGTCTCCTTCGCCGAGCCCGACCATGCCCCCGGAAGCGCGGTTCGCGGCCACTTGGTAGGAGAGGCCGGCCCTTTGGTAGGAAGGGCAAACGCGCGCCATGGGGAACGTGGTGTATGTGTCCACCCGATTTTAGGCTGTCTCCTCCACGTTGACCCTGGATCGCGTCCCCGCATGAGGCATGTACAGAATGGGGCAAAAGGTGCAAAAAGAAAGGTAGGAGCCACCCCGGGCTACCACCCCCAGAGCGCTCCTACCTGCGGCGATGCAGTCGGGCTTGGCGAAGACGCACGACTCAACGCTTCCCTTACCATAAGGGATGCAGGCAGGCCTGGATTCCGACATGTGCGGGAAAGTGGCTGCGCGTGCTTGTATTCGCGAAGCGGTACGGATATGTTCCCCTGCCTTCCCCTCGGAGTTAATCATTAATCAACGTCCCACAGTTTTTGAAATCCGATTTCGAAATGGGATTTCGAAATAAGATTTTTCGACGCATATCCAAAACGCGGGCCTGGAGGCGCCGTGCTCGTCCACGTATCACCTGGTCACCGGGCCGACGTCGACGTCTTCGTCGAGTGCCGTTCCGTAACGAGGAACCGCTGAACGGGCGCCCGTTGCGGATCGCCGCCCCTTCCTCTTCTCCATTCTCCCGAGCGAACGAGCGAAGATCTTTCCTTGGAGGGCGGATCGGTCGCCTCTGACACATGCGGGACCCTCAGACCGCACCGCTCACAGCGAGGTCTTGGACATCGTCGTCGCGGACGCGATCGAGTCGGTCGACCACCCCGGGCAGGCCACGTGTCGAGGCCTGGGTCGCCTACGAAACAGCCGTGTCTGTCCTCCCGCGGTACCGGGGCGGTGCGTCTGGTGTGACCGCCCGTCAGGAGTCGCCCACACGGCCATCAGATGAGTGCCTGGACCGCGTAGAGGCCGGCCAGGGCGACGGCCAGGGCTCCCAGCAGCAGCCGTAGACCGGTTTCCGGCAGACGGGGCTGCAGATGGGCGCCGAGGTAGCCGCCGACCAGCCCGCCCAGGCCGCACAAAAGACCCAGCGTCCAGTCCGGTGCGATGTCGCCGGGGGCGGTCAGCGCCAGGACGGTGTAGGTGAGCGCGCCGGCGATCGAGGTGAGGAACGTCGAGGCCAGCGCGGCGGGGGCGACCGTGGCGACCGGCAGGCCACGCCCGACCAGGATCGGCCCAAGGAGCGATCCACCGCCGATGCCGTACATCCCGCCGACGACCCCCACGGCCAGTGCGAGCGCGGTGACGGCGCCCGGCGAGGGGTCATCCGGCGCGCTGTGGCGGCGGGGTGGGCGTACGGCGCGCACGCACAGCCACAGGCCCAGCGGGAAGAGCAGGCAGGCGACCAGGAGACGGAACACCTGAGCGCCGGGCAGCAGGAAGACCCGCACGAGCGCGCCGACGACGACGCCGGGCAGGGTGCCGAACACCAGCAGGCGGGTCAGCGGGCCGCCCAGACGACCGCGCCTGCGGTAACGCAGCAACGCCCCGGGGGCGGCCACGATGTTGAACAGCAGATTGGTGGGCGTCACCGCCGGGTTCGGCACCTGCAGCACGCTGAGCTGGACCGGAAGCAGGAACACCGCCCCCGACACCCCGACGGGGGTGGTCACCACCGAGATCAGCAAGCCCGCGGCGAACCCGAGCAGGCCCTGCCACCAGCTCATGGGCTCACCGTTTCTGCTCTGTCTCAAGGTTCCGTTCACAGGATGACATGGCGGACAGGCGGTGGCTCGCCGACCTTCGCTGCCCGCCATGACTTCACTTCTGAGCGCCGGAGGAGGTGTTGTGAACAAGGTCGGCGACCCGACCGGTGGTCCCCACGGCGCTCGCCGGAGGTCAGGACAGGGACGGCCAGCCGGGGAGGACGGGCGTCCGGACGTGGGCCGGAGGCGGTTGTGGCAGCCTGGCGGTGAGGCCGGAGGCGGGTGAGACGGCCTCGCAGCGCTTTCCGCGCGGCGGCAGCGTTCGAGAGATCAGGTAGGCGTCGAAGGTGCCGGTGGTGCAGTCGCTCCAGCCGTAGGAACCGTGGCCCCAGCCCTCGTAGGTGAGCACCCTGGCGTACGGGCCGAGCTGACGGGCGAGGCCGACGGTCCACTCATAGGGCGTGGCGGGGTCGTGCAGCGTGGTGCCCAGCAGGAGCGGGAAACTGTCACGGACCCGCGTGGGACGCTGGGGATTGGGGATCGGTGTGGGCTGGGCCAGGCAGATGGGCGCCAGCGTGGCGGCGAGCGGGCCGTACCTCATGTCGGGCGCGAGCCTGGCCGAGCGGCGCAGATGGCCGACGTACTCGCGGTAGCCCCGGGCCCGCAGGTCGAAGTCCTGGCACAGAGCCGGGAAGGGGAAGGGAGCCACCTCGCCGTTCTGGTAGGGGGCGAGAACGCCGGGAGGCAGGGCGGCGCCGTTGTCGAGGTCGACCAGGAGCTGCGCGAGGAACTCCCACTGCGGGCCGTAGAACCTCAGGTGCGCCTCGCTGATCAGCGAGAGAGCCGTCACGGGGATGTTGGGGAACTCCGGGTTTCGCAGCTCGCCACGGTCGGCCTTGGCCAGCAGCCGGGTCCAGACCGTACGTACGCCCCGCTCGTGCAACGCGCAGCTCTGCGACCGTGCGCACCAGTTCGCGAACTCGTCGAAGGAGTCCTGGACGGCGACGGCCTCGGTGTCGAAGAACTCCTTCATGTCCAGGCTGTGATCGACGTTGCTGTCCAGCGCGAGGGCACGCACCCGGCGCGGGTACATCTCCGCGTACTGCTGACCGAGCAGCGTGCCGTAGGACACGCCGTAGAAGGTCAGCTTCTCCTCGCCCAGGGCCGACCTGATGGCGTCCAGGTCACGTACCACGTTGAGGGTGTTCACCTGGTCGTAGAGCGGGCCGGTACGGGCCCGGCAGTCGGCGCGCAGATCGGTGATGGCCACACGCAGCGCCTCGAACTGGGCCGCGTTCGCCGGGACCAGGTACGGCGTGCGGTTCAGCGCCTCGCCGGAGCAGACGATGGGGTGGCTGCGGGCCACACCACGCGGATCGAAGCCGACGATGTCGAAGCGGCGGTGGAGTTCGTCGCTCAGCCAGTTGGGCCTCGCCTGACGAAGTCGACCCCGGACCCACCCGGCCCGCCGGGATTGATCAGCAGAGAGCCGACCCTGGCGGCGGGGTCGGTGGCCCTGTGCCGAGCCAGCGCCAGGTCGACCCTCGGCCCGTTCCGCCTGTTCCAGTCGATCGGTACGGACACCGTCCCGCAGTCGAAGCCGGGATCGTCCTGGCAGGGTGACCAGGCGATGGCCGAGGCGGCGACCCCGGTGGGGATGGGAAGCAGCAGGGCGATGACGGCGAACGCGAGGCCCAGCAGGGAAATTCTTCGTCGCACGTGTTCCTCCGAGAGGTGGGGTTCCCGGGGGGTGTGCCAGCACCCGGCGGAACCCCCAAGGGCCGGACGATGGAGGTGATGCGGCCCGACCTGATATGGACGAGTTACGTGGATCTTCCACCAAAGGTGCCAGGTGATAAATCCCGCTTTAGAGGGAAATATCGTGCTCTCATATTGAGACACGGTGACTGACCCGGCAGTCCGACTGGGCGATTTCCGGCTTGCCGACCTTGAACCGGCTGTACAGGTCGACGTGCCGTTCGGCCTGGAACGACATTGCCGGCCGCCTTCTCCGCGTCCTCAACGCCGCGTTCACGGAAATCGGTGAAGCTTCGGATGCCGGTCCGGCGTACTTCATGACAGCTTCATCAATGCCAGGCTTAAGCGGCTGTTTTCGGCATTGCGGGAGGAACGAACCCGGCGAACCCGCACTACGAACATGTTCGTTACGATCGGGTTATGGCCGCGAGAAGAGAACCGATCAGCCGCCGGGAACGTCCGGCGAAGCCCGCCCTGTCTCGGCGCGGGATCGTGGACACCGCCGTGCGGATCATGCGAGCGGAGGGGCTGGGGAAGGTCACGATGCGCCGCCTGGCGCAGGAGTTGGACACCGGTCCGGCGTCGCTGTACGTCTACGTCGCCAACACCGCCGAACTGCACGCGGCCGTTCTGGATTCCCTGCTCGGCGAGGTCGACCTGACCGGACGGGACGGCGGTGAGGACTGGCGCGAGCAGCTCCGCGCTGTCATGACGTCGTACACCCTGGTGCTGTTCGAGCACCCGCAGCTCGCGCGGGCCGCGCTCGTCGCCCGCCCGAGCGGGGAGAACTACCTGCGCCTGGTGGAGCGCATCCTGGCTCTCCTTTCGCGCAGTGGCGCCGGCCGCGGGCAGGTCGCCTGGGGGGTGGACAAACTGCTCCAGGATGCGACGGTCACCGCCGCCGAGCACTCGACACGCGAACACGACCCCGCCTCCGAGGACGACTGGAACGCCGCCGTACGCGCGCTGCGCACCGTGGATGCCACCACGCATCCGTCGATCACGGCGCATATGCCCGCCCTGATCGGTGGCTCGGTGCAGGACAGGCTCCGCTGGAGCTTTGACGTCCTCGTCAACGGAATCACGCACACGCCGGTCCCGGACGCAGCGGATTGACCCTGGGAGGGGCGGGAGAGCGGGGTTCTCCCGCCGCCCACCTCCGGCACCCGCTGGAGCGAACTTGTTCGCCACGAACATGTTCGGTACGGTGATGGGAGTGACCGAGATGTCGCCACCCCCGTCCTTCGAAGAGACCGTGCCACGTCGTCGGTGACAACTCGGCGAACAGAGGCGTTCTCCCAACCCTTTCGGAGGCCCCATGAGTACCGGTCATTTTCCTGTCGCGATCATCGGTGGAGGCCTCGGCGGCCTGACCGCCGCCCGTGTCCTGCACGTCAGGGGCATCGAGTCGACGATCTTCGAGCGGGAGGCGTCGGCGGCGACCCGTACCCAGGGCGGCCTGCTCGACATCCACGAGAACGACGGGCAGAAGGCACTGCACGTCGCCGGCCTCCACGACGACTTCCTCAAGATCATCCATGAGGGTGGACAGGGCATGCGCCTGCTCGGCCCCGACGGCACGGTGCACGTGGCCGAGGAGGACGACGGCACCGGCGGCCGGCCGGAGGTGGACCGCGGCGACCTGCGTGACCTGCTGCTCGACTCTCTGCCCGACGACACGATCCACTGGGGCAGAAAGGCCACCGGCGCCCGGGCGCTGGGCGGCGGGTGCCACGAGGTGGCGTTCGCCGACGGCTCGACCATCACGACCGATCTCCTGATCGGCGCGGACGGCGCCTGGTCCCGGATCAGGCCGCTGGTCTCGGACGCCAGGCCCGCCTACACGGGCATCTCCTTCGTCGAGACCGACCTGTTCGAGGCCGACATCCGCCACCCGCGCAGCGCCGCGGTCGTAGGCGGCGGATTCCTCATCGCCCTGGGGCACGAACGCGGTGTCCTCGCCCATCGGGAGACCGACGGCGGTCTCCACGTCTACACGGCGCTCAAGGTCGACGAAGGCTGGCTGGACACGGTCGACTTCACCGACCAAGCCGCCGCCAAGGCTGCGGTCCTCGCCCACTTCGAGGGCTGGGACGAGGGCCTGCGCGGCCTGGTCGCCGACGCGGAGACGATCAGCCCGCGCCGTATTCACGCCCTGCCCGTCGGGCACCGCTGGGACCGTGTCCCGGGCGTGACGCTGCTCGGTGACGCCGCCCACGTGATGTCCCCCTTCGCCGGGGAGGGCGCCAACCTCGCCATGGTCGACGGCGCCGAACTCGCCCTGGCCGTCGCCGCCCATCCCGGCGACACCGAGGCCGCCCTGGCCGCGTACGAGGAGGCCCTCTTCCCGCGCGGCCAGGCGTCCGCCACCGGGTCCGCCGCCAACCTGGACACGATGTTCGGCGAGCGAGGCCTGGAGTGGATGGCCGCGTTCTTCACCTCCGGCCCGGCAGCCCGGTGAAGGCCCCCGGCCCCATAGCACCCGGCCGGCAGGTCACCGTGCCTGTCGGTACCCGCTCCAGCACCGTGGCCCGCGCGAACGCTTCGAGGAGTGACGGGCCGTCGGCCCGCGGCCGGGCCATGGCGGCGTCGATGTAGCGGGTCGTCCACAGAACCTGGCGTTCAGGACCAGGCCGAGCCGGTCTCCTCCATGCCGTCCCGGTACGCCTGGCGAATGAGGCCACGCTTGCCGTGGCACAGGTCCCGGGCGAGCTCCTGGCGGGACTTCTCGAACGGTGAGCTGCCGGGCGGGCTCGAACACACGCGGTTCTCCCGGTGATCCCCAGATCATCTACGGGTGAACGGCCGCAGAAACCCCGCACCACCTGAGACGCGAAAGGACCACTTCGTGGACATCAGTGAACGCAGGAGACCGGCGACACCTTTCCCGGCGGACACGGAACACACCGCGGGGAGCCGGCGATGATCGAGGCCGTGTTCCGCACCGAGGACGTGCCCGCATCCGACCGGTTCGCCATGTGGCACGAGATGGCAGCACAGTCCCTGGTGCCCACCCTGGCCCGCAGCGATCACGAGGCCGACTTCCGCGCCGTTTCGCGCGTGCTCGACTTCGGCACGACGCAGGTGTACGAGATGACCTATCCGTCCCTGCGGTCACGTCGCACCGCCGCGATGATCCGCCGCTCAGACCCGGAAACCTACTGTCTGTCGCTCGCCCGGCGCGGCGTCACCCAGATGACCCAGTTCGACAGGCAGACGACCGCAGGGTCGGCGGACATGGTGTTCTACGACAACTCACACCCCTATCACGGCCAGATCGTCGCCGACGGCACCGGCACCTTCGACGGCATGGTCCTGCAGATCCCCAAGGCCGCGTTACCGCTGCCTGCCGACAAACTCACCTCGATGGTCTCCACCCACCTGCCCTCCCACGACGGCATCGGCGCCCTGTTCCGCCACCACCTGGAACACCTGGTACAGCACGCCTCCGGCTACACCACCGACGACGCCGCCCGTCTGTCTGCCGTCACGGTGGACCTGTTCGCCGCGGTGTGCGCCCACCACCTCGAAGCAACCGCCACCCTGCCACCGGAAACCCACCGGCAGGTGCTGCGAAGACGCATCCACGCCTTCATCCAGCACAACCTCGACGATCCGGGGCTACGCCCCGAGGCCATCGCCGCCGCCCACCAGATCTCCATCCGTCACCTGTACCAGCTCTTCCGCGACCAGGACCTGACCGTGGCCGCCTGGATCCGCCGGTGCCGCCTGGAACACTGCCACCGCGACCTGGCCGATCCCGCCCTGCGCTCCCAGCCGATCCATCTCATAGCCGCCCGCTGGGGTTTTATCAACAACGCTCATTTCAGCCGTGCCTTCCGCGCCGCCTACGGCCTCTCCCCCGCCGAACACCGCTCGTCGTGCGGACCCTAGCGAGATCCCGGCCGGTCGCCGGACGCGACCGAGGCGTGAACGCCGCTGGACGGTGCGAGGTTCGCCGGCTGTGTGAGATATCCCTCCCCCGTCGTCGTGGCGCCGGTGATCCGGGGAGGTGACCATGTGGTGATGACCTCCTCGCCCGGCTCGCCGCACGTCGGTGGCCGACCGGATCCGGCGGACGGGACCACCGCGCTCGGTGGAGAGCCCGCTCCCGCCCGCGGGTACCTGCTGGACAACGCGCGCGCCGAGGCGGGCGAGCGATTCGTCTGGCTGGCCGAGCTGTTCGACGGTGTGACGCGGGGGCACCTCGATCGGCTGGGGATCGGGGCCGGTTCGCGCTGCTGGGAGGTGGGGGCCGGTGGCCGCAGTGTCCCCGAGGCGCTCGCGGCGGCCGTCGGTCCGACCGGGTACGTGCTGGCCACGGACATCGACCCGTCGTGGCTGGAGGCAGGCGGCGGGTACGAGGTGCGCCGGCACGACGTCGCCGCCGATCCACCCCCGGAGCCGGGGACGTTCGATCTGGTGCACGCCCGGCTCGTGCTGGTCCACGTACCCGACCGGGCTCGTGCGTTGGCCACGATGGTGGCGGCGCTGCGGCCCGGTGGCTGGCTGCTGGTCGAGGACGCCGACACCGCTCTGCAGCCACTGGCGTGCCTGGACGACAACGGCCCGGCACAGCGGCGGGCCAACCGGCTGCGCGACGCGGTCCGGGAGCTGCTGAGGCGCCGCGGCGCGGACCTGCGTTACGGCCGGACACTGCCGCGGGCACTGCGTGAGGCCGGCTTGGTGGACGTCGCCGCGGCGGGCTCCTTCCCGGTCGGCGGGCCGGCCTGCGACCGGCTTGAGGCGGCGACCATCCGGCATGTACGCGGCGAGCTGCTCACGACCGGCCTGGCCGACGACGCCGAGATCGACGCGCACCTGGCCGCCATCCACGCGGGTGAACTCGACCTGACACTCGCGCCGCTGATCTCGGCCTGGGGACGCCGTCCAGCCGAGCGCCCGCCGGCGCTCGGTCGGGTCCTGTTTCGAAGTCCGGCGACAGGCCCATGACTCGCCGGTTCTCCAGGATGATCGTCCGTCCGAGTGTTCTGGCCGACGAGCCAGGACCTCAGAGGCCACGGCCAATCACGCACGAGGTCGTAAGACCTGAATCCGGTGGATTTCCGCCGTTCGGCACAGCCCTGGTACGGAGCTGGAGGGCGGCGAAACGGTGTGTCGGGATGGCGCCGGCGTTTGCCGTGGCCGACGTCGACCGGGACTGACCCTGTGCGGAGCCCACCGGAGACTCCCGGGAATTCTCCGGCGCCCGAGGGGCCGGGATATGGGGGATGGCCGCTGCGGCACTCCCGAGCCATAATCTAGGCGGCACAGTCAGCGGCTGTTCACGGTCGGCGGGGCCGAACGCACATCTCCCGTGCTTGTACCTCGAGGCGCCAATCGGTGACGAGGAGGCCGATGTGGCAAGACGAAGGCGAAACCGGCACACCCGAGCGGCGGCCCTGGCGGCCGGCGTCGTCCTCCTTACGGCGCCCGCGGTCACAGCCGGCGCGGCGACGGGCGACCGGGCGACACCGGCCGACATCGCTGAGTGGGTGGTGGACATGGACGCCACCAAGTTGCGCGAGCTACTGGCGAGCGGCCAGGTCACCTCGGTCCGGTTGGTCAAGGCATACCAGGCACGCATCGACGCTTACGAGCAGGCGTACGCCGACCAGCCCGGTGTCAATGCGGTCATTCGCATGAACCCGGCGGCGATCGCCGATGCCGCCCGGCTCGACGCCGAACGTCGGCGGGGACGCGTCCGCGGCCCGCTGCACGGCGTCCCGATCCTGGTCAAGGACAACTACGACACAGGAGACCTGCCCACATCCAGCGGTTCGCTGGCGCTGAGGCACTGGCGTCCCGCCGATGACGCCGAACAGGTCGCGCGGCTGCGCGCGGCCGGCGCGATCGTCGTCGCCAAGACCAACCTGCACGAGTTCGCCTCCGGCATCGAGACCATCAGCTCGCTCGGTGGGCAGACCCGCAACCCCTACGACCAGACCCGCAACCTGGGCGGCTCCAGCGGCGGCACGGGCGCCGGTGTCGCCGCCGGCTTCGGCGCGGCCGGTCTGGGCTCAGACACCTGCGGCTCCATCCGCAGCCCGGCGGCGCACAACAGCCTGGTCGGCCTGCGGCCGAGCCAGGGCCTGTCCAGCCGTGACGGCATCGCGCCTCTCTCCGACACACAGGACGTCGGTGGCCCCATCGCCAAGTCGGTCAGCGACATCGCACTGATCCTGGACGCCACCGCCGGATACGACCCGGACGACCCGTCCACCAGGGCGTCCATCGGACGGATCCCCCGCACCTACACCGCCACGCTGGACGACACCGCTCTGGTCGGCGCCCGCGTCGGCGTGTTCACCGACTACCTGAGCACGTCGGGGCCCGCGCAGGTCACGACGGCGCTGGTCCGGGCGGCCGCCGGGGACATGGCCTCGCAGGGTGCGACCGTCGTCGATCTACCGGCCCAGCCCGCGCTGGTTTCGGCGGTGGACGACTCCAGCGTGTTCACCGACGAGACCGAACGCGACCTCAATCGCTACCTGGCGACGCCGGGCACACGGTTCCCCCGTTCGCTGGCCCGGCTGGAGCCACCGGCCGACATCGTGACCCTGGCTGACATCGTCACCTCCGGCCAGGTCACGCCCACGGTCCTGAAGCGGCTCAAGGAACGGCTGGGCACCTCGACCGGCCCGCAGGACGTCTACCGTCAACGGCTGGCCCGGCGCGCGCAGGCGCAGCAGCTGCTCCACAGGCTGTTTGAGGACAACGACCTGGACGCGCTGGTCTACCCGGCGGTCTCACAGCAGGCCGCGCCGATCGGGCGGCCTCAGGAGGGGCTCAGGGTCTGCGCCCTCGCCGCCAACACCGGGTTCCCCGCCCTGACGATCCCGGCCGGCTTCACGCCCGACGGCATGCCGGTGGGCGTCGAACTACTGGGGCGGCCGTTCAGCGAACCGGCACTGCTCGGGCTCGGATTCGACTACGAGCAGGCCACGCATCACCGCCGGCCACCGGCAAGCACCCCGCCCCTGAACTGACCCTTCCCCACGTTGCCCCACCCCGGCCGGGCGAACGGCGAAGCGAGAGAGGAAACCCGATCGCCGCGGCAGGAGGACGCGCTCACAGGAGTGGGGGTGCCGTTAACGAACGTGTCACCAGCCCCAAACGGAGATGCTCAAGGAGTGCCATCGTTCCTGGTCGGAAAAGTCGGTACGAGCCACGAGCAGGGCGCCGGTTGTGGGCGGCATGTTCACCGGACGATCTTCGAGGCGGAGCCATTGGCTCCGCTGACTCACCAACGATCGGGGCCGGGGCGTACTGGCGAGCCGTCAATTGAACTGTCGCGTGGTGTCGGTGAAGACGAGCCTCACCCGTGACCGACCGTGCTCTCCGGCGGAGTAGCGGCTCCAGCCGCGGCCGGCACGGCGGCCGTCCCATTCCTGTGCCGGCAGGCGCGTGTTGGCCAGGCGGTCGGCGGAGTCCATCCCGTTCACCGCATCCACGATCAGCAGGGCTCGACGCAGGGTGAGTGAAGGTATCGCCGTCATGCGGTGGCACGTGCACGTACGGCACGCAGCGCCTGCGTCAGCGATTCCGCGGTGGGGGCGCGCTCTGGGTCGATGAGGCGTTGCATGATCAGCCCCGTCAGCAAGGTCAGATAGAAGGCGCCGACCGCCCGTTGCGTCGCCGGGGGCGACGTCGCTTCAGCGAGCCAGTGGGTCAACTCCAGGCGTGCGGCCTCCTGGGCGTCGGCCAGTGCTTGGCGCAGCCGCGGCCGGCGCTCGGCCTGAGCGAAGACCTCGATGCTGGCCACGAAGACGGGGCGGTGGAGGTCGAGCAGCTCGATCGCCTGCTGCCACAACGTCTCATCCCCCTCGCGCGGCACTTCGCCCGCCATGGCCTGGCGCAGCTTGTCGGCCCACTCGGCGGTCGCCTCGACCATGGCCTCGGCCAGGAGCGCGTCCTTCGATCCGAAGTGGTAGCCGATGGAGGCCAGGTTGGCGCCGGAAGTCCTGGCGATGTCGCGTGCCGTGGTGTGCGCGTAGCCGCGTTCCTGCAGGCAGCGTTTGGCGCCCTCGATCAGCTTGTCTCGCTCTTTCATCCTGCCACCCTATCCAAACAAGTGTCACAAACATACGTTTTGCACAAACGTTTCAAACATATGTATGGTCGTCGGCATGGCACAAGCAACCGCAGCGGCCACAGCCGCGAGCGACTTCAGCCGCCTGTCCAGACGCATCCGGCAGGCCGGACTCCTCGACCGGCGCCCCCGCTACTACCTGATCCGGATCAGCGCCGTCGCAGCCGCCTACCTTGCAGGGGCGGCAGCGTTCCTATGGCTGGGCGACTCCTGGCTCCAGCTCCTGCTGGCCGTCTACTTCGCGATCGTCTTCGCCCAGGTCGCCCTGGTTCTGCACGATCTGGCTCACCGGCAGGTCTTCATCCATCGCCGCCCGAGCGAGATCCTCGGGCGGCTCGGCGGCAACCTCGGCATCGGCCTCGGCTACGGCTGGTGGATGAACAAGCACACCCGCCACCACGCCAACCCCAACCACGAGGAACTCGATCCGGACGTCACACCCGACGTCCTGGTCTGGTCACAGGAACAGGCGCGCAACGCGCGCGGCCTGGCCCGGCTCATCGGCGGCCGGCAGGCGTTCCTCCTCTACCCGCTGCTCCTGTTCGAAGGGCTCAACCTGCACGTCGGCGGTGTGCGGGCACTGCGGCAGCCCTGGATGAAACAGCGTGTTCTGGAGGGCACGCTGCTGCTGGCACACTTCGCCTGTTACCTGGGTGTGCTGGCCTGGACCCTGTCACCGGGCAAGGCACTGGTCTTCTTCGCCGTCCACCAGGGACTGTTCGGCGTCTACATGGGCTGCGTGTTCGCCCCCGGTCACAAAGGCATGCCGACCCTCACGGGGGAGGCCAAGCTCGACTTTCTGCGCAAGCAGGTCCTCACCACCCGCAACGTATGTGGCGGCCGGTTCACCGACATCGCCATGGGCGGGCTCAACTACCAGGTCGAACACCACCTGTTCCCCAACATGCCCACCCCCAACCTGCGATTGGCGCAACCCATCGTGCAGGCCCACTGCCGGCAATTGCGCCTGCCGTACCACGAAGTCAGTTTCGTCGCCTCGCACGGCGAGGCGCTGCGTCACCTGCACCAGGCCGGTGCTCCGCTCCGAGAGAAGGGCCGCTCATGAAAGCCGGACGCAAACAGTGGATCGGGCTGGCCGTTCTGGTCCTGCCGGTGTTGCTGATCTCCGTCGACCTGCACGTCCTGTCGTACGCGCTGCCGTTCATCAGCGCGAGCCTGACGCCGAGCGGCTCCCAGCTGCTGTGGATCATCGACATCTACCCGTTCATGCTCGCCGGGCTGCTGCTGCCGATGGGCACGCTCGGTGACCGGGTCGGGCGGCGGCGGCTGCTGATGGCCGGGGCCGCCGCGTTCGGCGCCGCCTCAGCGGTCGCCGCCTTCTCTCCCAGCGCCGATCTGCTGATCGTCACCCGAGCCCTGCTCGGGGTGGGTGGCGCCACGTTGATGCCCTCGACGCTGTCGCTGATCCGCAACATGTTCCACGACGACGGCCAACGCCGCGTCGCGATCGCCATCTGGACCGGCGCCTTCGCCGGCGGCGCCATGCTGGGCCCGCTGATGGGCGGCGCGTTGCTCGAGCACTTCTGGTGGGGCTCGGTGTTCCTGGTCAACCTGCCGGTCATGGCGCTGCTGCTGATCCTCGCGCCCCTGCTGCTGCCCGAATCGCGTGACCCGCGTCCGGGCAGGTTCGACCTGCTCGGCGTGGCCCTGTCGCTGGGTGCCATCCTTCCCACGATCTACGGCATCCAGCACATCGCCCAGGACGGCCTCGGCTGGGCGCCGGCGCTGGCCATCGTCGCCGGACTGACGCTGGGGGCCGCCTTCGTCAGGCGGCAGCGCTCGATGGCCGATCCGATGCTGGACGTGCGCCTGTTCGGCAGCCGCGCCTTCACCGCCGCGATCGGCGCCAACACCCTCGGGGTCTTCGCCATGGTCGGTTCCAGCCTGTTCACGACGCAGTACTTGCAGATGGTCATGGGCGCCAGGCCGCTCATCGCCGGACTGTACGCGCTGCCCTCGGCGGGCACGGCGATGCTCGCCGCCGGGCTCGCGCCGATGCTCGTCCGCAAGGTCAGGCCGGGCCTGGTGATCTGCGCCGGACTGCTCGTCGGCGCGAGCGGGTTCATACTGCTGTCCCGGCTGGACGTGACGGGACAGAGCGGTCTGCTGATCGCCGGGATCATGCTGATGGCCGGGGGCGTCACCCTCGTCCTGACGGTCTCCTCCGACCTGATCATCGCCACCGCTCCGCCGGAGCGCGCGGGATCGGTCGCCGGGCTGTCACAGGTGGCCACCGAGTTCGGCGGCGCGCTCGGCATCTCCCTGCTGGGCAGCATCGGCACCGCCGTCTACCGGGGACACCTCGCCGAGACGGGCGCCCCGTCAACGGCACTCGACACCCTGGGCGGCGCCCTGGAGTCGGCACGGCACCTGACGGAACCGGCCGCGACCACGCTGGCCGCCGCCGCCCGGGAGGCCTTCACGCAGGGTCAGCACTACGCCATGCTCGCCGCGGCCGCCGCGTTGTGCGTGATGGCGGTGCTCGCTCCCGTCATGCTGCGTGCCGTACGGCAGGCGAAGGGCACCCCGGCGCCGCCACAGGACCGGCACGCCGGCCGCCACGCGATGCGCTGAAGAGGCCGCGTGCCACGGCAGGCGGAACGGGGCCGCTGGGGCGATGCGCCTGGAGCGGGGCCGAGCGATCAGGCGGGTGCCGCCTCCCCGCCTCCCGCCGCCTGGGCGACCGCGCGGAGGCCGGTGGCCAGGTCGTGGGCCATCGGGGCGTTGTCGGGGTCGATCTGCCAGCGCACCAGCAGCCCGATGAACAGCGTCAGCAGCACCTGGGCCCCCGCCTCGTCGTGCCCGGGCAGGCGCGCGCTCAGCTCCCGCTGGGCCAGCGCCTGCCCCTCGGCCAGCCGGGCCCGCACATCAGGCAGGTGAGCGGCCTGCGCGAGCGTCTCGACGTTGGCCCGCCAGACGGTCGGGTTGGTGCGGAAGGACTCGATCAGCTCCCCCCAGAAGGCCTCGAACCACTCCTTGGAGTCGTCGGGAAAGGCCTTGAGGATCTCCGTGACCGCCTCGCCGGTCACCTCGATCATCGCCTGGGTGAGCAGCGCGTCCTTGGAGCGGAAGTGGTAGTTGATCGCGGCGAGGTTGCTGCCGGAGACGGCGATGATGTCGCGCACCGTCGTGCGGGCGTATCCGCGCTCGGACAGGCACTGCTTGGTTGCGGCCAGCAAATCCTCAGGAACTCCCACGTGATGATCCTACCAACGCCGCGAAACAAGCGTTTCAAACATCCGTAGCCCACGGTGTAGCCGGTATCAGAATCGAACCTTTGCCACCAGGGATCGGACCCTGCCAAGGCCGATTCCGGCTTCCGTGCCACCTGCTCACCATCGGGCAGGCCCGGCACCTGCGCGGTCTTGGCCAGCCGGTCCTGCTTTGGGGCTGGGGTCAGTTTCGGGAGCGGAGGGCCGAAACGGCGAAAACCCCGGGCGTCTATGCGGCGACGGCCCGGGGCCTTCTACGTGTGCGTACCGGTGTGCGTGTCGCCTCTCGGCGAAAAGCTCAACGCGGCTCCAGCCGAACGGTAGTCCGCGAAGGCGAAAGGTGAGGCCCGGGGACACTGGGCACACCGGCCACGGTTCACACAACCACCGGTTGCCCGGCGTTGTTCCCCGGCGTGGACTGCTTCAGGTTCCGGCCACGGCGCTGCGGCGTTCGATGAGCACCACGTCACGCCACACGCCGCGGTGACGGCCGAGGCGTTCGCGCACGCCGATGACGCGGAAGCCGAGCGCCTGGTGCAGCGACAGGCTCGCGACGTTCTCGGGGAAGACGCCCGCCTGTACGGTCCAGACCCCGGCGTCGTCGGCCGCGGACAGGAACGCGGTCAGCAGGGCCCGGCCGACGCCGTGGGCCTGGCAGCCCGGATGGACGTAGACGCTGTGCTCGACCACTCCCGCGTACGCCGGCCTGGCCGACACGGGTGAGGCGGCTATCCAGCCGAGGACGTCGCCGGTCTCAAGGTCGGCGGCGACGTAGCGCAGATGCGCCAGCTTGCCGTCGTCGAAGCCCTCCCAGGAGGGAGCCCTGGTCTCGAAGCTCGCCTGGCCGGTGTCGAGTCCGGCCTGGTAGATGTCCAGCACCTCGCCCGCGTCGGATGCGCGCATCGGCCGGATCTCCAATCCGGAGAGGCGCTGGGTGCTTTGCTCGTCGGCCATCACCGACTCCTTCACGTGCATGCGGGCAGGTCGGGCACGGGCTTGCCCATGACCACGTCGGCCGCGGTCGGGAAGCAGCTCACGCAGTTCTCGTTGATCCGGTAGAAGCTGGAGGTGCCCTGACGCTCCACCAGCACGAACCGCACTTCGGCCAAGATCTTCAAGCGGTGGGAGACCGTCGACTGCCCGACTCCGGACGCCTCGGCGAGCTCGTCGACGGTCCTGACGACGTGGTGCGGCGAGGCGCTCCGGGACCGCTCGGCGTCAGGCATCAGATCCGACCCGCGGGTGACGGGCGGCGTCATGGGGCGGCCGGGACCGATGGGAGAGGGCCCAGATCGCGGATGATCCCGGCCAGTGCCCGGATGGGCTCGCTCTCCGCCTCACTTCGCCACACCAGCGCGTACGGCAGCGGCCCCATGTCGGTGACCGGCAGGTAGGTGATGTCCGGCCGTACCCAGTAGCGAGTCATGTGGGAGGGGAAGAGCACGACGATTTCGGCCATGCTGGCGAGAGTGATGGCCTCTTCCGTGTCCTGCACCACGGAGCCACGCTCGATCGTGCGGCCGCGGCGGGTCTCGCGCGGAATGTAGGCGTCGTACCAGTAGCCGGGCCGGGTGTCGGACTGCGGATGCTGGAAGTCGGCGGCGATCTCCAACGAGACCGATGTGCGCCGGGCGAGTTCGTGGCCGGTGGAGACGGCCAGCACCCGGGGTTCGGCGAACAGGACCGGTCCCACGGTGAGGTCCGGCTCGTCGACGGGCAGCCAGACGATCAGGGCGTCGATGTCCCCACGGCGCAGTGTGGTGAAGGCGTCGCTGAACTGGGATTTCTGGACGCGCAGCTTCCACTGCGGGTACCGGAGACGGAAGATGTCCCAGTAAGGGCGCAGGTCGTAGGCGTTGGCGGGCAGCATGCCGACGCGCAGGGTGCCGGTGATGCCCCGGCCGGCGAGCTGGGCGCGCTCCACGCTGTTCTTCAGTCCGGCGTAGAGAGGCCGGAGGTCGTCGCGAAGCTGCTGTCCGACCGGCGTCAGCCGTACCGTGCGGTTGGTGCGTTCGAACAGCGGGGCGCCGATCTGCCGCTCCTGCTTCTGGACCGCCTGGGTGACGCGGGCGGGTGACAGGCACAGCCGGGCGGCGGTACGGCCGAAGTGCAGCTCCTCGGCCAGGGTCAGGAAGATCTCGATGTCCCGCAGTTCCACGCCTGAGCTGCTCCGTTTGCTCCCACTGAACGTGATCTTTCACCATTCATCGTTGTTCTGGGTGTTAACCGTACTTGATTCTCAAATCGCACGATCTATTCGTTCGATGGAGCAGGTAATGGACGTCCTCATTTCCGGCGCCGGCATCGCCGGGCCCGCCCTGGCGTACTGGCTGCGCCACCACGGGTTCACCCCCACCGTGGTGGAGCGGACCTCGCGGGTGCGCGCGGGCGGGAGCGCGATGGGCTTCCGCGGTGAGGCGCTGGACGTGCTGGACCGCATGGCCCTGCTGGAGCAGGCCCACGCGCTGAACACGCACCCGGGCGACGCGGCGAGTGCGGGCCGTGACGGCGGCCCGCACACCGCCACACCTGCGATGACCTTCGAATACCACCTGGAGATCCTCAGGGGTGACCTGATCGGCCTGCTGTACGAGGCCACCCGCCGGGAGGTGGAGTACGTCCTCGGCGACTCGATCGCCACCCTGGAGCAGGACGCCGACGGCGTGCGGGTCACCTTCGAACGCGGCCGACCGCGCCGGTTCGACCTGGTGGCCGGCGCCGACGGGCTGCACTCCCGGACCCGCTCGCAGGTCTTCGGGCCGCGAGAACGGTTCGTCCGGCACCTGGGCCTCTACACGGCGGCCTTCGGCCTGCCCAGCCGACGCGACCTGCGCGGCACCGGCCTGCTTCACAGCATGCCGGGCAAGGCGGCTGACCTCCTCGGCGCCCGTGACGACGGCGAGGCGCGCGCGGTACTCCACTTCGCCTCCGGATCGCTGACCTACGACCGCGACGACGTCGCGCAGCACAAGCGCATCGTGGCCGAGCGGTTCGCCGGTGAAGGCGGGCGGATTCCGCACCTGCTGGAGGAGATGAGCAAGGCGGAGGACTTCTTCTTCGACGCCAACGCCCAGGTGGAGATGGACCGCTGGTCCTCCGGCCGGGTGGTGCTCCTCGGGGACGCCGGCTACTGCGCGGCGCCGGCCTCCGGCCACGGCGCTTCCCAGGCGCTGATCGGCGCCTACATCCTGGCCGGTGAACTGGCCGTCGCCGGCGGCGACCACGCGGTGGCGTTCGCCGCCTACGAGCGGGAGTTGCGCGGCCTCGTCGCCGAGCATCAGCAGCTGGGACGTGAAGGGGCCGACCGGTTCTTCCTGGGCGTCCCCATCCGGGAGGCGCCTGACACGACCGCCGCCCACGCCGTGGAGGCGAGCCTCGCGCGCATCGTCAGGCTCAAGAACTACGTCTCCAGCCTCACCGCGACCTGACCTCGACCCATGGAGACCATGACGGGCCAGGAGCCCGCCGGACTCTCGCGCGCGCCACCGGCCGGGCCGGTGCCGTATCAGCGGCCACGTCAGGACGGCAACGACCCGGTACCACAGCGTCCGGCGGCAGTGGACGCCGTGAACGGCCGTCCGAGTTTCGCAAGATCAACGAATCGTCAGGAGTTTCATGATGGAACACAGCAACGACGGCTTCTCTGCGGCGGGGCTGCGCAGGTTGCGCGAGGTGCTGGCGAGGCACGTCGAGTCGGGGAGGATCCCCGGCCTGGTCGCCCTGGTCAGCCGGGGCGGTCAGACGCACGTCGAGACGCTCGGGACCATGCGGCATGACGGTGGCGCGCCGATGCGCCGGGACACGATCTTCCGGATGGCCTCCACCTCCAAGCCGCTGTCGATGGCGGCGGCGATGGTGTTGCTGGACGAGTGCCGGTTGCGGCTGGACGACGTGGTGGACGCGTGGCTGCCGGAACTGGCCGGCCCGCGGGTGCTGGCGCGCCCCGACGCCCCGCTGGACGACACCGTGCCGGCACGCCGGCCGATCACCGTACGGGACGTGCTGACCTCCACGTTCGGGCTCGGCATGGACATGACGTCGCTGGGCACGCCGATCATGAACGAGATCTTCGCCCGGGGGCTCACGCCCAACCTGCCGGAGCCGATGCCCGGGCCTGACGAGTGGATGCGCCGCCTGGGCGAGCTTCCGCTGCAGTACCAGCCCGGAGAGCGCTGGCAGTACCAGATCAGCAACGACCTCGTCGGGGTACTGGTGGCCAGGGTCACCGGACAGTCGTTCGAGGAGTTCCTGCG
Organism: Streptosporangium sp. NPDC001559; assembly: GCF_042893955.1. NCBI lineage: Bacteria > Bacillati > Actinomycetota > Actinomycetes > Streptosporangiales > Streptosporangiaceae > Streptosporangium > Streptosporangium sp. NPDC001559. The sequence goes on along the minus strand of NZ_JBIAVG010000007.1, from coordinate 153,391 downwards.
CGATCGCGTCTTCGAACCCCTCGGTATGAAGGACACCGGATTTCACGTACCCGCCGACCAGATCGACCGGCTGCCCACCCTGTACGCCCCCGACCCGGCCACCGGCGAGTTCCTCGCCTGGGACGAGCCCAAGGACGGACGGTGGAGCCGGCCTCCGGCGTTCCAGAGCGGCGGAGGCGGGCTGGTCTCCACCGCCGACGACTACCACGCCTACTTCCAGATGCTGCTCAACGGCGGCACCCACCGGGGCGACCGGATCCTGTCGCGGGCCGCGGTCGAGCTGATGACCACCAACCGGCTCACTCCCGAGCAGCAGGCCACCCGGCACGCCATGGCCACCGGCAACGTGCACATCTCCTTCGGCCAGGGACAGCAGGGCGGCTGGGGCCTGGGCATGGCGGTGCGCACCTACCGCGGTGACCACACCCCGATCGGCCAGTTCGGCTGGGACGGCGGCAGCGGCACCTCGGCCTACGCCGACCCGGCCAACCGGCTCACCGGCATCCTGCTGTGCCAGCTCGGCTACACCGTCCCCAGCCCGGCACACCTGATGAGCGACTTCTGGACCACCCTCTACCAGGCCCTCGACAACTGATGGAAGAAGTTCGACGACCGATGCAAGGAGCGGGTGCCATGCGTGTCTGGTTCATCACGGGTGCGTCCAGGGGGCTGGGCAGGGCGTTCGCGGAGGCGGCGCTGAGCAGAGGAGATCGCGTCGTGGCCGCGGCCCGCGACGTGGCGCCGCTGGCGGACCTGAAGGCCCGCAACCCCGACGCCCTGGCGTGCGTCCCGCTCGACGTCTCCGACCGCGCCGCGGCGCACGAGGGCGTGGAACGGGCGGTGGCCGCGTTCGGCAGGCTCGACATCGTGGTCAACAACGCCGGCACGATGTTGTACGGCATGGTCGAAGAGGCCACGGAGACCCAGATCAGAGCCCACTTCGACGTCAACGTCCTGGGGCAGATCTGGATCACCCAGGCCGTGCTTCCCCACCTGCGCGCCCAGGGTTCGGGCCACATCCTCCTGGTGACGACGATGGGCACGGGCGGCGGGATGGCCTCGGCCGGCCTGTACGCGGCGGGAAAGTCGGCCGTCGACTCCCTCGGTCAGGCGCTGGCCATGGAGGTCGAGCCCTTCGGAATCAAGGTCACCATCGTCCAGCCGGGCGGCTACGACACCGGCCTGTTCACGACCGGTACGACGGCCACCACGCCCGACCCGGCGTATGACCCGCTGCGGGCGAAGCTGGCCGAGATGTGGGGTGACGAGGCGGGGCCCGCCCCGAGCACGGCCGCGCCGGTCGTCATGCGACTCGTGGACCTGCCCGACCCGCCCCTGCGGCTGATCGTCGGTGGCCGGTCCTTCGACCTGGTCCACCAGATGAACCAGGCCAGGACCGAGGAGTACCGCGCCTGGGAACACCTCAGCCGCCTGGCCCCCGGCTGACAACCACGTCCCGGCCCGGCTACGGACAACCGCTTCACGACGCGACAACGAAACGAATCGAGAGGTCATTGATGACGAAGCACCACGACGCCACCCGGCTCACAGAAGAAGACCCGAGAGAGGAACGGCCGGCGGAGAACGCCGAAGTGATCATCATGGGGGCCGGCGGTCACGGCGGCAGGTACGCGCTCCGCTTCGGTGACGACGAACAGCGCCTGGCCGCCGAAGCCGCCCTGGCGCGCCCGCGCGACCAGGGGCACCCGCCCACGGTCGACCGGAGCGTCCTGGCCCGGCAGCTTTCCGCACTGTTGCGCGAGCCGAATCAGGCGGACGACGCCGACCGGCTCGCCGACCGCGCCGAGGTGCCCCCGGCCGCTTCGGCGCAGGCGCAGGCCACGCTGCGGGTTCCGGGCGAGGCCGACCGGCTGCGCTCCCCCGGCGTCCGCCCCGGCCCGGAATCTGTCAGGTCCTCCCCCGCACCGCGGTCCGCCGTCGTACGGCCCGCTCGGACATCTCACCGCCGGGGCCGGTGACGACGTTGTTCTAGGGCGGGGCCGGTCACGGCGACACGCGCCGGTGTACGGATACAGGGTGTGGCCCCGCCCGTCGTCACCGAGGAAGGCGAGCGGGGCGTGGACACCGTGTTCCGGTGGAACTCCTTCGGGCGGCCGACCTTGCAAGGGCCGCTAGCCCGCAGCGCCGGCGTGAGCCGGTTCCCGGTGGCGCCCGGGGCGGGGCAGGTCGCCCCGCGGATGCGGGCTGGATCGGCAGGGGGCATACGCCGATGCCGATGGTGGGGTGGGTGGCCGTCTCTCACCGTCGGCCGTCCACGGGAGACGCGAGCGGGCGGCTGCCAGGCCAGGCGATCGACGTGAGCGTCCGTGATGATGGCTTCGGCGGGAGGAACGGCGCGGCTTGGCACGCACAGCGGCAAAGGGCTGCCGGTGGTCAGGAGCGGCTCATCGGCCGAAGAACTCCGCCGGCACCGGGCGGGCGGACTACTTCTCGTTCGCGCCGGACTCCCCCCTGATGGATTCCCGGTAGATCTCCGCATAGGTGGGAGAGTCCTTGATCAGGTCGTCGCAGAACGCGGCGACGTCGCTGCCGACAAGCTCCAGGACCCCCTTGCCTGCGGCGGCACCTTCCTCGAAGAAGTCGACGATCCCGGGGAGCAGGGGCCCGTCGGGCAGATCGACCGGTCCGACCTTGAACAGGTACTTCTGCATCTCCCTGTAGACGATCTGGTAGTCGGGCGGGAGCGCCTTGACACGTGCCGTGTGCGCCCGCCACTGCTTCTTGCCCTCGATGATGTCTTGGATGCCCACGTCAGCCTCCCAGCCTGCTCAGTTTTCTTGCGACGTTCCTGTTCAACTGCTCGCGCCACCGGTCGCGATAGGTACGGGCCCCCTCCCCACCGGTCAGCGCCGCGCAGAAGCCCGCGACGTCGTCGCCGAGCACCTCCTGGGCACTCTGCCCGTCCGCCGCCGTCTCCTCCAGCAGCCCTAGTGCGGCGTCGAAGATCGGTGTCAGGTTGCGGCCGGTGAAGCTTCCGTGGGGGAACAGATGCCCTTTGATCTGCTCCCACGCCGCCCGGTGGTCGTCCGGCAGGGCCTTGGCCCGGGCTTCGAACGCCTTCCATTCTTTGGTGAGATCGCTGCCTGTGACGGTCTCCCAAAAGTTCATCTCCCGCCCTCCTTGAGACTGTTGATGCGTGATGAGACGTATTGCCATTTCGCCCAGAACTTCGCGAGTTCCTCACGTCCGGCGTCGTTGAGCGCGTAGAACTTGCGCGGCGGACCGACCTCGGAGGGCCGTTTCGTCACCTGGACGAGCCCGTTCCGCTCCAACCGCAGCAGGATGGTGTACACCGTCCCCTCGACGACGTCGGCGAAGCCGAGTTCGTTCAGCCGGCGCGTGATGGCGTACCCGTAGGTGTCCTCGCTGCCGATGATCTCGAGCACGCAGCCCTCGAGCGTGCCTTTGAGCATCTCCGTCATCTGCTTGTCCATGGACCTCCTTCCAGCTACTCGGCGCTACTGACTACCGGTACAAAGTAACACCGACTACCGCTATTCAGCAACACCGAGTAGCTGGGAACTCCGACGGGGCCGACCCCGGCGGCCGCCGAGCACGCCGCCGACGGCCTGCAGCGTCTGCTCGGCGTCATCGTGGACGGCCAGGCCCCGCCGGTGGAGGGCGACGGCAGGGGTCGCGGAGATGAAGGCGGCCCGTCAGGCGCCGCTGGACGCGGCCGCCAACGTCGACATCGTGCTCGGCATGCTCGGCGAACTGCAGGACATCCTCGGCGAAGGCCGCCGGCTCTCCCACGGGCCATTCCTTGGCCTTTCGCAGTTTCCTCAAGGCTTCGCGCATACGTGGAAGGCTCTGGGTGGAGCCGGTTCAGACCGTCCTGACCAGGGCGGTGCGCCCTCCGGAAATCCGGCGAAAACCTGACCGGGAAACCGCGTCCTCCTCTTTCTCGGAAGCCGTCAGGATGCCCATAACGCATGCGACGCCTGTGGTGCGCGAAGCGGTGGCCATCAGGGTCCGTCAGTGCCGCGACACACAACGTTGGGAGATGATGGCGGGGTCGCGACCGCCTGTGGGCACTCGGCCGATATTCGATTGCATGCCGCGATCCGCCTCGTTACGGTTCAGGCAAGTTATCCGGCGATGGGGGTAGCGGTCGTGCGGGAACGCGTTTCCGTACTGGTGGTGGGGGCGGGACTGGCCGGTCTGGCCAGTGCGATGTTCCTGGCACAGCGCGGGGTCGAGGTGCTGGTGGCGGAACGGCGCTCCGGGACATCTCTGTTTCCCAGGGCGGTGGGACAGAACCAGCGAACGATGGAACTGCTGAGGTTCGGCGGGCTTGCCGAGCGGGTGCCGACCATGACGCCGACTCTGAGCAAACTCCGGGTCAGGGTCGCGGCCGGAGTGAGTGGACCGAGCTTCCACGAAGACATTCCCGAACCGGCGACCGGTACCGATGCCCTGTCCCCGGCCGGCATCGGCACGGCCGGCCAGGACAAACTGGAACCGCTGCTCCGTCAGCGCGCCGAGGAGCTTGGCGCCGAACTGTGCTTTGACACCGAGCTGCTGTCCCTGCACCAGGACGACGACGGCGTGACCGCGACACTTCGCGGACGCGACGACGAACGGACCGTTCAGGTGCGCGCGGACTACCTCGTTGCCGCTGACGGGCACCGCAGCGGCGTACGTGCGGCGCTCGGCGTCGATCGGCACGGCCCCGGCAGCCTCGGGCACAATGTCAGCATCATTTTCGACGCCGACCTCGGCGACCTGGTCGACCCTGCGATGCCCACCCTGCACATCCTGTACAACGACCAGGGCAGTGGCCTGTTCACCACCATCGACCACGCTGTCAACCGACACCTGTACAGCGTCAACTACGATCCGGCCACCGGGGCTTCACCCAAGGACTTCACCACCGAGCGTTGTACCGAACTGATCCGCCTGATCACCGAACTGCCGGACCTCGAACCGCAGATCAAGGCGGTGGCGCCGTGGGAAATGGCGGCCATGGTGGCCGATCGGTTCCGGGTGGGGCGGGTACTGCTGGCCGGGGACGCGGCGAAAGTCACCCCACCCAGTGGCGGGATGGGCGGAAACACCGCGATCGGCGACGCCTACGACCTGGCCTGGAAGCTTGCCGCTGTGCTCGACTCGACGGCCGGGCCGGGACTGCTGGACAGCTATGACGCCGAGCGGCGCCCGATCGCCGAGCGGGTCGTGGCCGAGGCGCTCCGGCTGCTGTCGGCCCGGGGATCGGCAACGGCCACCGAACATGCCGAAGAGACACATGACACCGACGCCGTGCCGGTGTCGGATGAGCAGCGAGCGATTGAACTCACGCTCGGATTCCGCTACCGCTCATCCGCCGTATTCGCCGAGACCGACGATCCTGCCGACACCGAGGATCCCTACCGGCCAACCGGCCGGCCAGGATTCCGCGCTCCCCACATATGGTTGCAGCGCGGCGGCGAAAAGCTATCCACAGTGGACCTTTTCGGTCAGGATTTCGTGGTCCTGGCCGGGCCGGATGGTGAGGTGTGGCGAGCTGCCGCCGATGCCGTTACCGCGCGCCTCGGCGTTACGGTGCGAACCACCGTGCTCGGCGAAGACCTGATCGATCCCCAGGAGGAGTACGGCACCCGCTACGGGATCGGCGCTTCAGGTGCGAGCCTGATCCGGCCCGACGGCATCATCGCGTGGCGTGCGGCGAACGCGCCCGGCGATCCGGTGCAGGTTCTGCTCGACGCGTTCACGGCGATCTTGGCCAAGTAGGCGCGAAGCCAGGGTCACGCCTCAGGACATGGCGAGGCAACCCCATGGGCGACGCGCTGACCCTGCCCGGCAGGCTGCCGAGCGGAGGTGGTGCCGGTGATCCGTGTTTGAAGGTCGCCGAGAGCCTGGAGGTCACCGACGCCGCCGCCCGCCCGAGCGGCTGAAGGAGAATCCCCGATGAGAACCGTTACGGTCGCGTCGTGCCTGACCCTCACCGACACGCTCTACACGGCCGCCGATGGCGTCGTCGGGCACCTGCCCGAGCTGGGCCCGCTGCGATGGGAGACCTCCACCGGCCCCGAGCGGTGGCTGGTGCCCGACGAGCAGACCAGCGAGCGCTCAACCCTCACCGCCCTGAGACGCTCCCCGTACGGCGGGCGCCTTGCCGTACCCGGGGCGGGACAGGCCCACCTCATGAGCAAAACATCGTGGACCAAGGAAGCCGCCGCCCGGGCGCAAGCCGCAGCGGCGAGGAACCCCGCCGGTGCGAACGCCCGTGACGGCCTGGACCGCAAGGCCCAGTCCCAGGCCGACAAGCACGAGTACGAGCAGGAGTAGAGCGGCCACGGGCCGGAGGCGAAAGGAGCCTCCGGCCCGTGGCCGTGCACACGCCTTACGGGTTCACAACCGCCTTGGCTGACCTTGTGGGACGGCTCTCGTCACGACTTGCTCCAGCGCGTGTGGGCCCGTAGCCCGGCAACGCTCTGTTCTGCCGGAACCGTGTCGGGGGACGGCTCCGTGTGGGGAACGGCAGTCAGTACCTCCGCGCTGATGTGACACGTAACGTTGCCGAGTCGGCCCCGGCCCGCCGGTCGGCGAGCTGGGCGTCTGCCCGTCCGGCACGGTCAGTGTGGCCCTAATGCGAATTACGTGTCACGTGCAGGACGCGAGTGCCGCTTATGGTCACGGCGGCAGCCATCAACGGGCTGGACAACTAGGCCGGTATCGCTCGTAGGGAATGTATCGTTGCCACTCCTCAGGCGTGAAGGCTCGTGCCGCGATGCCACATACCGCTCGTAGAAGATCATGCGGCAGCGTGATATCCCAGATGCGCACCGTCTTGTCGGCTCCGGCGGTGGCCAGGCGGGTGCCGTCCGGGTTGAACGCCACCGGCGTCACTGTGCCGGTGTGGCCGGTGAGCGGGTCGCTGATTTGCTTGCCGGTGGCCGTATCCCAGATGCGCACTGTGCTGTCCCATCCGGCGGTGGCCAGGCGGGTGCCGTCCGGACTGAACGCCACCGACATCACCGCGCCGGTGTGGCCGGTGAGCGGATCTCCGATCTGCTCACCGGTGGCCGGATCCCAGATGCGCACCGTCTTATCTTGTCCAGCGCTGGCCAGACGGGTGCCGTCCGGACTGAACGCCACCCACATCACCGCGCCGGTGAGGCCGGGGAATGAGTCGCCGACTTGCCTGCCGGTGGCCGGATTCCAGATGCGCACTGTGCTGTCCCATCCGGCGGTGGCCAAGCGGGTGCCATCCGGACTGAACGCCACCGACATCACCACGTCGGTGTGGCCGGTGAGAGGCGGGCCGATCTGCTTGCCGGTGGCCGCATCCCAGACGCGCACCGTATTGTCTCCGGCGGTGGCCAGGCGGGTGCCGTCCGGGCTGAACGCCACCGAGTGCACCGCGCCGGTGTGGCCGGTGAGCGGATCTCCGATCTGCTTGCCGGTGGCCGGATCCCAGACGCGCACCGTATTGTCTCCGGCGGTGGCCAGGCGGGTGCCGTCCGGGCTGAACGCCACCGAGTGCACCGCGCCGGTGTGGCCGGTGAGC
>NZ_JBIAVG010000007.1:0-145763 GCF_042893955.1 Streptosporangium sp. NPDC001559 | reverse complement strand
AGCGGATCTCCGATCTGCTTGCCGGTGGCCGCATCCCAGACGCGCACCGTCCTGTCCCATCCGGCGGTGGCCAAGCGGGTGCCATCCGGACTGAACGCCACCGACATCACCACGTCGGTGTGGCCGGTCAGAACGGCGCGCGCAGGCTGACTGAGGAGCGCGGCCATGCTCGCCCGTGCCTCGTCGGTATGGGCGACGGCCCATGCTGCGGCGGAGAGTCGTGCCGACGTCACAATGTCGCCGGGCAAAGATCGGCTGTGGGTGGCTATTTGGCGAGACAGGGCTTGGATACTTCGCTGGGTGGCGTCTTGGCCGAAGCGTACGGCGGTCACCGCAGTGATGATCGCGACCACCAGCAGCCCGGCCAGCACCGTGAATACACCCTGCCAGCGGCGCCGGGTCCGGGTGGCGGCGCGGGTGCCGGCGCGCAGGAAGGCCACGGCGGGGCCGGGCAGGTCGAAGCCGACGTAGCGGCCGGGCTCGGCCTGCCAGCGCGCGACGACCTTGTCGGCCTCCTGCAGCCGGACCCCACGGTAGAGGAACGACGTGTTCCGGCCGCGCCGCTCCCATTCGGCGGCGTCTTGAACGATCTCCCCGTGCAGGGCCCGGTCCGCGCGCTCGCCGGCCAGCCAGTCCTGCAACAGTGGCCAGGCGGTCAGCAATACGTCGTGGGCGAGTTCGACCGTGTCGGCTACCCCTGCCCTCTCAGAAGCCTCAGGCGCCGGAGGGATGCCGACGGTGGCGCTCGATGCGGGATCGGCGGATACCACCTCCGTCCTCTGGGCGGGATCGGGGTGCCGGAGCACAGGACCGGTGACCATCAGCCGGGCGGCGGTGAACACCTCGACGATCTGCCGGGCCAGCTCAGGCGGTTCGGGCCCGCACAAGGCGGCCAGCTCACCCATGGTGGCGCGGCGCCGGATGGCCTGCCCGTCGGCGCCCGTGATCGTCAACGCCAGGATCAAGCGCGGGGCGATGGCCTGCTGCCGGAGGGTGAGAGAGTCGAAGGCCTCTTTGGCGGTGGCCTCCACAGCCGAGGCGACGCCGCCGGAGCGGTCGTAGCCCTGCCGGGTCAGCCGCCCGCCTTCGCGCTGATCCCAGGTGCGCACCATCGCCATCGACAGCAGCGGCAACGCTCCCGTCAGCCCCGTCAGACCGATCCCGCCCGCGGGGAGGCGCAGGTGGCCGACCAGTTCCCGCACCACCTGCTCGGCCAGGCCGTCTTCCACCATCACCCCGGCCGCGGCGGCCGGGCCGGTGATCGCCCGCTGCAGTTCGGGCTCATTCATCGGGCCCAGCACGAACATCCGCTCCTGCAGCGCCCGCTCCAGCACCGGGTGAGCGGCGCATCGCTCGACGAAGTCTCCGCGCATCGCCACCACCACGACCCCAGGTGCCGGTCTGCCCGCCTGCTCACCGGCCGAGCGTCCCGGCAGGGCGGAGGCCTCCGGAGCGGCTCCGCTTCCGGCGCCGACGGTCATCGCCTCCAGCGCGGCGACGAATGTCTCCGCCTCCCCGGCGTGCTCGCCCGAGGCCAGGGTGAACAGCTCCTCGAACTGGTCGACGACCACGACCAGGCGCTGCGGGCCGTCACCGCTCGCGCCCTGCTGATGGCGGCGGATCCGTGCAGCGGCCAGCACCTGGTGGGCCCGCTCCCGAGCCCGGGACGGGTCGCGGCCTAGCTCGGTCAGCACGGCGTCGGGGTCGGCGCCACAGCGCACCGCCAACTGCGTGGCCAACTCCTGCAGCGGCCGCTGCCCGGGGGTGAAGGTCACCGGCACCCACTCCGCGCCGCCACCGGGGCCACCGGCGGACGAGACGGGCGAGGAGGTGGGGGCGAGGGCGGGGGCGGTCAGCGCAGGCAGCAGTCCGGCGTGCAGCAGGGAGGACTTGCCCTCCCCAGAGGCCCCGATCACCACGATCAGCCCACCGCCGCGGGGGACGGTGACCATCGCCGTCAGCCGGGCGGTGGCCTGGCCGCGGCCGTAGAACAGGCCCGCCTGGGCCGGACCGAACGGCTCCAGCCCCTGATACGGGCACCCGCCCGCCCACGCCGTACCGCTCACGCCCGGTGCCGAAGCGAAGGCGCCGCCGGGCGGCCGGGATGCCAGTTCGCCCAGCTGTTCGCGGATCACCGCCAGCAGGGCGATCTGCTGCTGGGTCTGGGTGCGGTCGAAGCGATGCTCGGCATCTTGCCGATACAGGGTCTGCTGGATCCGGGCCGCGGCGGCGTCCAATCGTCCCAGCATCGGTGCCAGCGCCGCGTTCTGCCGGCCGAGCTCGGCGAAGGCCTCCATCATCTGCTCCAGCAGCCGGGCGTCTCCCCGGACGAGTGCTTCACCGATCACCACCTGGGTGACCTCGATCTCGGCCAGCACCCTCCCCAACGTCTCGGCGAGCGCCTCGGCGTGCGCGTCTCCGGCCCGCAGGGCCTTCTCCAACCTGCCCGTCAGTTCCCGCTCCACCTGCCGCACCCGGTCGGCCAGCTGTGCGGCCGACACCTTGTCGTCGCCCGTGTCGGCCTGGTCGTCGGCGTGCACGTCACCGGGGGTTCTGGGGCTGGTTTTGGCACGGGCGGCGGCCAGGGAGGCGCCGACAATGTCCGACAGCAGGTTCGCCCCGACCGAGCCGACCACGTTGATCCCGGCCGCCGCCACCGCCAGGCCCGGCTCGGCCAAGGCCAGGGGAGCCAGGGCGCTCGCGCACAGCACGGCCAGCAGCGCCCTCGGGCTCGCCCAGCCCACCCCCTGCGCGGACCGGGACGCGGCCTGCCGCACCCAGCCGCGCGCCCCGTCCTGGGCCGCGGCGATCTGCTCGGGCGGCAGGCCGTGACCACCCGGCGCGGACGACTCAGGCAGCTCAGGCGGCTCGGGGTGTTGCTCACCGTGGGGACTCACACTGCTCCTGACCATGCGATACGACAGTCGGCATAGCGCGTGCGACAGCAGGGGCCGAAGCGGAGCGGCGTCCCGGCCTCTCTTACGGCGTCCATGGTGTTATCGGCCTGACCCCGCCGAGCGCTACCCACCCCCAGCACATCGGCCTGCCCTAAACGGTCAGCGCTCGCCGATCATCTGGTGGGTATCGCGCATCCGGTGGTGAGGCGCCGATGTCCGGCCAGTCGTTGACGTCCAGCCGTACCTCGCCGTAGGGGCGCACACGCAGCCAGAACAATGATCCAGCTCTGGCGGCTCACCGTACGTTTCTCAACGGCACCCCTGCGAGGCGGAACTCACGCGCGACCTGCACGATGAAGGTCAACCTGTGGTTCGCGCAAGCCACACAACCACCCGGGGGCCTCATACACCGACGGCTTGGCCTGGTAGCCGACCAAGGCCGCGACTTTCGGGCTCAGTCGTTCCATTGTTTGCGCGTGAACGCGGCCGGTCCGGTCACCAAGGTGTTGGGGGGAACATCCTTCGTGACAATGGCTCCGGCGCCGACCACGGCACCACGTCCGATCGTGACACCGGGGAGAACCGTTACCGCCGCGCCGAGCCATGCGTTGGCTTCGATCGTGATGGGCGCCCGGGTGATGAATTCGCTTCGTTCAAGCGCCTTGAGGGGGTGATCAGAGGAGATGAGGTTGGTCTTCGGGCCGATCAAGACTCCGTTGCCCAGGTGGATGCCGCCCTGGTCCAGGAAGGTGCAGCCCTGGTTGACGAAGACGTGCTCGCCGAAGTCGATGCCGAGCCCGTGGTCGGTGTAGAAGGGCGGATAGACGGTGACGGAGGCGGGGACCTGCTTGCCGACGATCTCGGATAGCAGGGCCGCGCGGGTGGCCTTGTCGTCGAAGGGCAGGACGTTGAGCCGTGACGTGAGCGTGGTCACGTGTTCGATCCGCTCGGCCACCCGCGCGAACTCGGGAGTGCGGACGTAGAGACGGCCTTGGTCAGGCATGAGGATTCCTTACGGGGAGACGCTCGGGTCGTAACCGTTGGACGGCCCCACCGGATACGACAGGTGATCAACCGGAGGTTGATCGGAATCATCAAAGCGATCGAAGTACGCAGGAATCAAACAACGATCATGCCTGCCAGGATCAACGTTTGGTTGTCTGCCTAGGATGGGCCGCATGGACGTCACGGCCGTGCGCACCTTCGTCGCCGTCGTGGATGCGGGACAGTTCCAGGAGGCCGCCGCTGATCTGTCGATCACGCCGCAGGCCGTGTCCAAGCGCGTCGCCGCGCTGGAGAAGGAACTCGGTGTCCGGCTCTTCACCCGTGACGCCCGCGGAGCGCGGCTCACCATCGACGGGCAGGCGTTCCTGCCCCACGCCCGGACCTTCCTCCACTCCGCTGAACGCGCCGTCGCGGCTGTTCGGCCAGGCCATCGGGCACTGCGCGTCGACGTGATCGGCCGCCAGCTCTCCCTGACAGGACTGCTGCGCGGCTTTCATCGCGCCCATCCCGAGATCGAGCTGGACGTCGTGACGCTGTTCGACTCCGACACGGCCATCGCCGCGGTCCGGGACGGGACGATCGATGCGACGTTCCGTGCTGTGACCATGCCGGGCCGGGAGCTGCCTCGCGGCGTGCGAGCCACTCCCGTCTTCGACGAACCATTGCACCTGTTCACCGGACCGCGACACGAGTTCGCGAACGCCCCCGCGCTCACTCCCGCCCAGCTCGCCGGACGACGGATCTGGATGCCCGGCAACCTGCCCGGCACCGAGTGGGCCGCCTACTACGACGAACTCGCCGCCACCTTCGGCGTCATCATCGACTCGGTCGGCCCGGACTTCGGTATCGAGCCCCTGCTCGACACCATCGCCGACTCCACGGAACTGGCCACCTTTGTCAGCGAACAGACTCCCCTAGTGTGGCCCGGCGGTCACGACCTGCGCCGCATCCCCCTCAAAGACCCGACCCCGCTCTACCCCCACTCGCTGATCTGGCGTACCCACAACGCCCACCCCTCCTTGACCGCGCTACGCCGCCATCTCATCGCCACGTGTCCCGGCCGCCCCAACAGCGGCGTCTGGACACCGAAATGGAGCCGGCCCATGCAGCCGGAACCCATCTGAATCGACAAAGCAAGGGGCCGCCCGTGAGGCACCCCGCCGCGGAAAACACCTTCCGGGCAAGAGACGAGGTGCGGACCATAAAGCCGCCGACGGTCGCAGACCGGATCAGAGTGCCGACGTACCACCATCGGGCCCGTGCCCCCGTGCGACTCACGGCCCCCTCGTCCGGCCCGTCGCGCGTCTCCGTCCCCTTGGACGGGGCGACGCCGGGCCCGGGTACGTGGGGAACTCGGTGACGAGATATTCGCCCGGCGGCACATCAGCAAGATCAACCCCGGCGGCGCCGAGCGAGACGGCCGCCATGATGTTGCGGACGGCGCCCTTCATGCCCTCACCACTGACGAGGCACTTTGGGCTGAGACTGTATCCGCCCGATTTTCCGCGAAAACTACGGCAACCCCCGCAGGTGAGGTGCCGGGGCGGATCGGCGTCGGCTACCCGATCGGGGATAGCGACACGCGAACGCGGCCGGAGGTCCGATCTTGTGTCACCGTTCGCAGTTGGTCTCTTCGCGCACCCGCTCAGATCGATCAACGGCGCACCCGATAGCGCAGGTGAAGCACCCGGTTGCCCTGAATCACCACGTCAGGATCCTCCAGCAGGTGCTGCGCGTGGACCAACCCGAAGTAGCGCTTGCCGGACCCGAACACGACGGGTACGACGTCCATGCGCACCTCGTCGATCAGGCCCGCGGCAAGCATCTGGCCACCGACGTCACCGGCGGCGACCTCGACCATACGGTCACCCGCAAGCTCCTGCGCCTTGGCCATGGCTGCCTCGACGCCGTCGACGAAGTGAAACGGCGCCTCGGGGTCCCAGCCCTCAGGCATCGGCCGGTGCGACACGACGACCACATGGTCGATGCCGCCCGGAGGCTTCCCGTCCCAGCCGTCCGTCAGGTCGAAGACGTGACGGCCGACGATCGTGACTCCGATCTGGTCCCAGTACGGCCGGGTGTAGTCGTAGGAGGTCTGCGAGACCTGCAGCTCGCCGCTCTCGTCCAACGGGACGTCACCGCTGGACAACCAGTCGAACAGCGGTCCGGGCTGGTCATTCTCGTCCGCGACGAAACCGTCCACCGACACCGAGCTGTACATGACCACCTTGCCCACGGGGCTCTCCTCTGTTTTGGGGTGCCCCAAATTAGCGTGTCGTGAGCCGTCGCTCTTGTAAGAAATCAATCGGCCGGCAGTGGCCAACCATCCAGCGCGTGGCCGGGATGTTCGAGCAGGAACCGCCGCCGGACCTCGATGTACCGGGTCGGCGTGAGCCCGGTGAACGCCCGGAACTCGTGGCCGAAGTGGGCCTGGTCGAAGTAGCCCGCGCCACCGGCGAGGTCGCCCCAGTCGATCGGTCCGGCGGGGTTGATCGCGAGCACGGTGGCGGCGAAGCGGTAGGTGCGGGCCAGCCGCTTCGGTGTGACGCCGATGAGCCTTCTGAACCGCTGTACCAGATGAGTGCTGCTGACACCGGCTGTCACGCTCAGGTCGCCGATCGCCACCGCCCCGCTGGTCGCCGCGATGACGCTGCTCGTATGGCGGACCAGCCCCAGGCCTGCGGTCTCGCGCAACCGTCGCATCAGCTCCTCCTCGAGCAGCGTCAGCATCTCGTGCGGTCCGTCCGCCGTGGCCAGCCGGTCTCGCAGCTCAGCGATGGCGGGCCGGCCCCAAACCTGCTCCACCGTCACCGGCCGGTCACACAGCTCGGCGGCGGGCATCGGCAGGAACGGCGCCAGCCCCCACGGCTTGAAGTGCACACCGACGGACCGGGTCCGGAGTGGATAGCCGAACTCCAACGCGCGGGTGGGCGTGGTGACCACGCAGCCGTCGGCGTACTCGGCCGTTTCGATGTCGGTGCCGGCGCGGATGCGGAACGGCGCCCCGAGGTTGACGATGAGCAACGCCGCCGGCATCGGCGGCAGCGTCAGCCGGGCGTACGGTGGCGCGCCCTCCAAGTAGTAAAGGTCGTCGATCAGCCCGTCCAGCGGCGGTCGCGGCACTCTGGACACGTACTCCACGCCCACAGTATCGCCGACGCCCGCCGACATCGGGCGACCGGTACCTGACACGACCGGCCATGCCGCCTGAGCGGCTTCCACGCCCCCGGCAGGGAGCAGTCAGGTGGAGCATCCGGCCGATCACCCGCCCCAGACAACGAGCGCGTTATGCCTGGTCGGGACGCCACCGGAGGACGGCGGAAACGAGCCTCGCTCGCCGGCGATCGCACGTCAGGCAGTGGTGCGCCGGCGAGGCGCCGGTGCTCACCCTCGCTGGAGTGAGCACCGGGTTCGCACCGGTTCGGCTACCGCGTCAGGAAGGCCCCGTCCACGGCGACGTAGGCGCCGTTGATGAAGGATGCGCCGTCGCTGGCGAGGAACGCCGCAGCCTTTGCGACCTCGTCCGGGTCACCCATGCGCCCGACCGGCTGCTGGGCATCGAGGTTCGCCCGCACCTCGGGTTCGAGAGCGGCCTCCAGGCCGGTACGGATAAAGGCGGGGCCGACGGTGACGGCGCGGATCCCCCTGGCGGCGTACTCAAGGGCGATCTGCTTGGTGATGCCGTCCACGCCGTGTTTGGCGGCCGTGTAAGGGGTCAAGCCGGGGAAAGCCACTTTGCTGAGAATGCTTCCGATGTTGACGATCGTCCCACCGCCGCCGGCGAGCATCGCGGGGATCTGATGGATGACGCCGAGGAAGACCCCGGTCAGGTCGACGTTGATCACGCGGTGCCAGAGCTCGGGCGTGGTCTCCGCCAGCGGCGTCATCGGCGGCGCGATCCCCGCGTTGTTGCAGGCGATGTCCAGGCCGCCCCAGGTGGAGACGACCGAGTTCACCAGGGCCGTCTGGTCCGGCTCGGCGGTGACGTCGGTGTGGACGAAGAACGCCTCGCCACCAAGATCTCTGATCAGTTCGGCGGTCTCCTCGCCGGCCGGATCGTCGATGTCGGCGACGGCCACCCGGGCTCCTTCCGCCGCATAGGCCATGGCGATCGCACGTCCGATCCCACGACCCGCTCCTGTGACGAGCGCTCTCTTGCCTTCGAGGATCATCCGTTGCCTTCCATCCGGCACGCGACGCGTGTCACGCTCGCGGTGGTCGTGTGTTCAGGGTTCGTTTCGTGTACCGCTACCACGGTGTCCGGCGGCGATTCAGCAGGGAGCTTCGCGGCGCCCGCGTCGGCGACCGCGACGGCGCCGCGCAGCCGGTCGGCGGTTTCGGCGGCGGCGTCGCTGAGCGCAGCGAGACATTCGTCGATGTGGTCGCGGGTGAAGCGGGCGGAGGGGATGGCGACGGTGATCGCGGCGACGGGTTGTCCGAGCACACCGTTGATGGCCATCCCGATGCCGCTCACCCCTTGTTCGGTCTCCTCCTGGTTGCGGCCGTAGCCCTGTTGCCGTACTTGGGCCAGTTGCCGCTTCAGCGCGCCCAGGTCGGTCAGTTTGGCCGTGGGCCACGGTGGCAGGCCCGTCTGGTAGAGACGATCGAGGTCGGCGTTGCTCATCGCCGCGAGGATGGCCTTGCCGCCGGCCGAGCAGTGGGCGGGCATCTTTTCCCCGGTCCGGACGCCGACACGCAGTGGAAGCTCGCTCTCGATGCCGTCGACGAAGCGGATGCTGCGCCGTTCGAGCACCATGAGCTGGACTGTCTCACTCGTCCGCTCATACAGCGTCTCAAGGGAGGAGTGCGCCAGGGCCCGCAGGCCACCGGCCGTCAGGGCTCGTGCCGACGCGGGTACGAGGGCGGGCCCGAGGCGGTAGCGACGGTCTCGTCCTTGGACCGCGTAGCCGCGATACACCAGGGACGAGAGCAGGCGGTAGGCGGTGGACGCGGCGACGCCCAGCCGCTGGGCGGCGTCAGTGGCGCTGAGTTCGGTGCCGTCATGGAGGACGGTCAGTAATTGCAGCGCGCGATCGACCGACTCGATCGGCGGCGCGCCAGACGGCTCACTCATCGCGTCCTCCGAGCTTGAGGAGCCGCACGGCGTTCTCCTTGAGGATTTTGCGCCGAACCGGCTCGGGGATCTCCAGCTTCTCGAAGTCTGACAGCCACCGGTCGGGCATGAGCACCGGCAGGTCGGAGCCGAAGAGCACCTTGTCCTGCAGCAGCGTTTTCGCCTGCCGGACCAGCTGCGGCGGGAAGTACTTCGGCGACCAGCCAGACAGGTCGAGGTAGACGTTGCCCTTGTGCGTGGCCATCGAGATGGACGAGTCGACCCAGGGAACCGAGGGGTGCGCGAGCACGATGTCGAGCCGCGGGAAGTCGGCGGCGACGTCGTCGACCAGCATCGGATCGGAGTAACGGAGCTTGATGCCCCTTCCCCCGGGCAGGCCCGCGCCGATGCCGGTCTGGCCGGTGTGGAACAGGGCGATGACGCCGAGCTCCTCAAGCGCCTCCCACAGCGGATAGTGGGCCCGGCTGGACGGGTCGAAGGCCTGCAGGCTGGGGTGGAACTTGAACCCCCGCACGCCGTACTTCTCGGCTAGGCGCCGTGCCCTCTTCACCGCCTCGGTCCCGTGGTTGGGGTCGACGGAACCGAAGGGGATGAGTACGTCGGCGTGGTCGGTACAGGCCTCGGCGATCTCCTCGCTGGACAGGGCAGGCCGGCCGAGGAAGGTGCCGGCGTCGACGGTGAAGACGACCGCGGCCATCTGGCGCTCGCGGTAGATGGCCGCGATCCGCTCCAGCGTCGGGGTGCGCTCCTGGTCGCCGCGGAAATACTTGGCGGAGGCGTCCAGCAGTTCCTGGTCGAGGGCGAAGTGGCCGTGGCCGTCAGTCTCGATGTGGGTGTGGATGTCGAGTGCCGTGATGGCGTCGACGTCGATGCGTGGCTTGTACCTGGTCACCGGCCTGCCCCCATCGTTGCGAAGAACGTCAGCGCGCCGGCGTCGTCGACGGCGTCGGGATCGAGCACCGCCTCGACCGGGGTGCCGCTCAGGATCCGCTTGATCGGCAGCTCCAGCTTCTTGCCGGTCCGGGTGTGCGGGATGGCCGGGGTCGCCACGACCTCGTCGGGGGTGTGCCGCGGCGAGAGCTGCGTGCGGATCGCGCTGCGGATGCGTCCCAGGAGCGCGTCGTCGAGGACGGCTCCGGGAGCGAGGGTGACGAACAGGATCAGCTCGCCCACGCCGCCGTCGGAGTCCTCCAGGTGCACGACCAGGCTGTCGGCGATTTCGGGCATCCCCTCCACGACCCGGTAGTACTCCGCCGTCCCGAGGCGTACTCCCCCGCGGTTCAGGGTCGCGTCGGAGCGGCCGGTGATGACGCAGCTGCCGGTCTCGCTGAAGCGGATCCAGTCGCCGTGGCGCCACACGCCGGGATAGACGTCGAAGTACGCCGCACGGTAGCCGCTGCCGTCGGCGTCGCCCCAGAAGCCGACCGGCATCGACGGCATCGGCGCGGTGATGACCAACTCGCCGAGCTCACCCACGACCGGCTTTCCGTGCTCGTCGAACGCGTAGGCCTTCACCCCGAGGCTGCGGCCCGACATCTCCCCGAGCCAGACCGGATCGAGCGGGTTGCCCTGCACGATCCCGGAGCAGACGTCGGTGCCGCCGCTGCCGACGTTGAGGAGTACGCCGTCGCCGAACTGCTCGTGCACGTACTGGTATCCCTCCGGCGGCAGCGGGCTGCCGACGACGCCGAGCTGGTGGAGTGCGCCAAGGTTGAACTCCTTGGCCGGGTGCCGGCTCTCGCGGCGGCACTGCATGAGCAGGCCGGCGCTGACGCCCATCACGGTCGACCGTGTCCGCTCGGCCAGCCGCCACTGCATGGTCACATCGGGGTAGGCGACGTTGCCGTCGATCATCACGATGCCGGCGCGCACCAGCAGCGTTGAGACGAGCGCGTTCCACATCATCCACGCAGTCGTCGTGAACCACAGCAGCCGGTCGGCGGTGCCGAGGTCCCAGTGCAGAGCGTGGTTCTTCAGGTGCTCCAGCAACAGGCCGCCGTGGCCGTGCACGATCGGCTTGGGCCGGCCGGTCGTGCCGGAGGTGAACAGCACTGAGACCGGGTGGTCGAACGGGACCGCCTCGAAGGTCATCGGCTTCGACGGATCGACCGGCCGGCTGAGCAACTCCTCCCAGGTCACCACGTCCTCGATCGCCTGGTCAAGGTAGGGCACGTGCACGACGTGCTCGACCGAGGGCAGCCCGGCGCGGATCGCCTGCGCCTCGGCGACCCGCTCGACACGCTTGTCGCCGTACATGTAGCCGTCGACGACGAGGAGCACCTTCGGCTCGATCTGTCCGAACCGGTCCAGTACCCCGGTGGCGCCGAACTCGGGAGCGCAGCTGGCCCAGATCGCGCCCAGGCTGATGGTGGCCAGGTAGGCGATCATCGTCTCCGGGATGTTGGGCAGGTACGCCGCGACCCGGTCGCCACGCCGGACGCCGAGCGCCTTCAGGCCGGCCTGGGCTCGTTGCACCTGCTCGCGTACCTGGCCGAAGGTGAGCTCCATGTCGGCGCGGGTCTGGGAGACGGCGATGACCGCCACCTGGTCGTCGAGGTCGCGGTGGCGCAGCATGTGCTCGGCCAGGTTGAGGGTGGCGCCCTCGAACCACTTGGCGCCCGGCATCTTTCGGGAGGAGAGCACCTGCTCGTACGGCGTGTGCGAGGTGACCTCGAAGTAGTCCCAGATGCTGACCCAGAACGCCTCAAGGTCGGTCACCGACCACTTCCACAGCTCGTCGTACGTCGCGAAGGTGAGCCCACGCTCACGCTCGAGCCAGCCGAGGTAGTGGCCGATCTGGGAGTATTCACGGATATCGGCGGGCGGCTGGGAGAGCAGCCCGGGCCGGGCCGGGTGCGCGAGCGTCGCGTCCTCAGCCGTGGTCATGGCCAACCTCCTCAGGTGCCTGCCCCGGCGCGGCCGAGGAGCCGGTGGAGCGCGCGGCGGAAACCGAGCTGATGCTGCCGGTGATCCAGGACATCAGGCCTGCCCCCTGTTCGAACTTCGGGGCGCGCTGCCTGCCGCTCCACACCGTCTCGGGGCGGCACTGCAGGAGCAGCAGGTTCTCCCCTTCGGGGAGGTCCTCGTCGACGGCGAACTCGATGTCCTGCGGGGTGTGGTGCGCCTTCTCGACGGTCTTGGCCAGCGCCGCGAGGGCGAGCGCCTCCTCGTCGCGCAGGCAGAACTCCTGTTGGCGCGACTCCTCGACCGGGACCGCGCCGGCACCGTTGCGGTACTCCACATGCTTGGTACCGAGCACCTTGTCCTGCAGGCTGAGGCCGACCTTGCTGACGATGAAGCGGTCGGGGGTGACCTCGCCGCCGACGACGGCCAGGCCCAGGCCCCAGCTGGACTCCAGCACGATGCGGGAGCGGTCGCCCGTGATCGGATCGAGGGTGAACATCACGCCGGCGGCCCGGGCACGGACCACCTTCTGGACGACCACGGCCATCTCGACACCGGCCAGGTCGATGCCGCGTTCGAGTGCGTAGTGCAGCACGCGGCCCGCGTACACGCTGGTGTAGCACCGGTGAACGTGGGCCAGGACGTCGTCGACACCGGTGATGTCGACCCAGGTCTCGAACTCACCGGCGAAGCTGTCGGCGGCGGAGTCCTCGGCGGTGGCGCTGGAGCGTACGGCGACCGCCAGGTCGGGCACGCCGACCTGGTCACAGAGGGCGCTGTAGGCCGTCGCGACCTCGCCCGAGAGGCGGTCGGGCAGCGGCTGGGCGGCGAGTAGATCCTCCAGCTCACCGGAGACCCGCTCCACTGAGGCGGCGTCGCGCAGGTCGACCTCCGCGACCAGGGCGGCGAGCCTCTCCCGCAGGTTGCCGGCGGCCAGGAACTCCCGGTAGGCGCCGGCGGCGACCGTGAACCCGGGCGGGACCGGCAGCCCCGCCTGGGTCATCTCCGCCAGGCCCTTGCCTTTGCCGCCGACCTCGCGGGCATCGGGACGGCCCTCATCGGAGAACGGCAGGATAAAGGTGCCGCGGGTCATGACGGGCGCGCTCATCGGACGTCCTCCAGCACCGTCACGGTGCCGGCGTTGCCGTCGACGCGGACGCGCTGGCCGGTCTTGAGGTTCGCGGTGGCGAAGCCCGTGCCGACCACGGCCGGGATGCCGTACTCGCGGCAGACGATGGCGGCGTGGCTCATCATGCCTCCGATGTCGGTCACGACCCCGGTGGCCACCGAGAAGGCGGCGGCCCACGACGGGGCGGTGATCGCGGCGACCAGGATCTCGCCTGGCTGCAGCAGCGCGAGATCCCTCTCGGTGCGCAGCACTCGGACCTGGCCCTCAACGACGCCGGGGCCACCGGGGATGCCGGTCAGGGTCGAACTGGACCCGCTTGACGCGCCCAGCCACTCCTTGATCCGGTCGGTGGTCACGCCGTAGTTCATGACCGCGAACGGGTCGGTGACCTCCTCCGGTGGGATGCCGTATGCCGGCGGGGCGCTGTGGGCCTGGAGAGCGGCGACGATCGGGCGGCGCCGGGCGATGATGTCGGCCCACTTCTTCCTGCCGCGGATCTCCACCCCGATCGCCCACGACTGCACGATGTCGGCAAGGGCCTCGTCGAGTTCGAAGCGGTTGAGGTAGAAGACGTCGTCGCGCTCGGCGGCGAAGCCGACCGAGACGAGGAAGTCACCGAGCTCCCACACCTTCTCCCAGAAGACGGTGTGGGTCCAGTGCTCGACGTAGATGTTGTGCTCCTCGATGAAGGGGAACACCTTGCGGGCCAGGCCGAGTAGCTCGTCGAACTGGGCCTGTTCCTCGGGGCTGAGCAGGTTGCGGTACTCGGCGACGATCTCGTCGCGCTCACGGGAGAGCCGCTCGACCGGACGGGCGATGTCCTCGCCGGCCTGGATCCGGGCGGCATATCGCACGATGCCCTGCAGCGGGATTTCAGGGTTGGAGTTCCACGTGTCCTGGTCGTGGGTGAAGCCGTACTCCGCGAAGTAGTTGAACCACGGGTTCTGGGCGGCCTGGTAGGCCTTGAGCCACACCTGGCCGTTCTCGCTCCCGGCGAGGGCGGAGAACTTGTCCGCCGCCGGTCCTGTGCCGGAGAGTACGCCGACCAGGTCGAGGTCGGCGGCCATCTGGGCGAGCTTGCGCAGCTCGTCGTCCGGCCGGAAGGCGAGTACGTCGACGCCGGCGACCAGGCGGGCGACCTCCTGCTCGGTGATTTGCGGGAAGGCCTGCTTGCAGAACTGGAAGAAGACGATGTAGCCGCCGTAGCCGAGGTTGAGGAACTCGAAGTGGTACTGCCAGACCAGGAAGAACTCATCGATGAGCCGGTGGTAGTTGGCGATGATGTCCCACGAGGTCGAACGGCCGCGGGCCTCGGTGACGACCTCGATCGGGTCCAGCTCGCCCAGCGGCGGGAAACTGATCGTCTTCATGCCGGCGACCGCCTCGGTCACCTTGGTCTTCCACTTGGCGTAGAGCTCGTCCCAGTTGGCGTAGTAGAAGCCGGCCCGCTCCTGGAACAGCGCCGCGCGCCGCGCGATCTCGGCGGGGTCGGTGACCGGGATGCCGGCGATGTAGACGTAGCCGTTCTGCACGCGGACGTCGAGGCCGAGCGAGGTGGGCAGCACGAAGATGCGGGTGCTGTTCTGGCCCGCGCCGAGGTAGACCGCCTCGGCGCCGATGCTGTCGAACGGGTGGACTCCGCGTGACCAGTGCATCGTGTCGGCGAACCAGAGGATGGAGTCCTCCCAGGCGCGGGTCTCCTCGCGGGGAAGCAAGTAGTAGGGGTACATCGACTCCCAGCCCTCGGCCCCCTCCGGTGCCGGGGCCTCGTGGAAGAAGGGGAAGCGCGAAACCTCTCCACTCATGAGACGACTCCTTGCTGCGATTCGTGATGGGAAGGTCCGAGATGGCGGTGCAGGTCCCCGACGTCGTCGAAGACGACGTCGGGCCGTTCGCCTCCGGTCATGCCGGCGAGTGCGGTGGGTGTGACGGCGCCGCTGAGCACCATCACCGACAGCGCTCCCATGTGGCGGGCGAGCCCGACCTCGGCGGGCGAGTCGCCGACGACCGCGATCTGCTCGGGCGGTAGCCCCAGCTGCCGCAGCAGCGACTCGGCCAGGACGGCGGACGGCTTGCCGCCCACCGTCGGGGGACGGCCGGTGGCCCAGGTGATGCTCGCCGCGATCGCTCCCGATACGGCCAGCGACCGGCCGAGTCCGCCGTGGAACCAGGGGGTTTCGACGGTGGTGTAGAACGCCGCGCCCGCGTCGACCGCGAGGGCGGCGGCGCTGAGGTCGGCAGCGGTGTACGACGGGGCGGCACCGACCACGACCACGTCGGCAAGTACAGTGCCGGACGCCGAAACCGGCGTGACGCCGAGGTCACGCAGCGGCACCGTGATGCCGTCGTCACCGACGGCGAGGACGCGGGCACCAGGGTGGTAGGCGTGGACATGCTCGGCGGTCGCGCTGCCCGCGGTCACGAACGCCTCGTCCTCGACCGGCAGGCCGATGTCACGCAGGTGGTCGGCGTACACGCCGGGGGCCTTCTCCGAGGCGTTGGTGCACACGATCACCCGGTGCCCGGCGGCCTTGATCGCCGTCAGGAACTGCGCCGCCCCGGGGATCGCGGTGCCACCGCGCCCTCCGGCGCGACTGGTCCGGACCAGGCAGCCGTCGACGTCCAGAACCCAGCCCCGGATCGACTCCAGCGAGGTCATGAGACCGCCTCCGTCGCTCGCTCGATGGTGAACTTCGTGGTGCCGCTGCTGACTGAGACGCTCAGGCCGGGGCGCTTCTCGGCGGCCCGCAGCAGCCCCTTGAGGGTGGCGACCGGCGAGTCCTGTCTCGCGGCGGCCATCGCGTCGACCTGTTCGCCGGGCATGACCGCCCGAAGCAGCAGCTCCTCCTCGGTGAGGTTCGCGCCGAAGCGGCTCCGCAGGTCGGCGACGGTCACCTCCTCCGTGCCGTCGGACGCGGGGAGCCGGCCACGCCGGGTGGACATGGCCCTGTCGAGGAGGTCCTGGTCTACCTCGCCCGGCAGCGGCCCGAAGTCGCCGCGCAGCAGATCGACGACCTCGTCGCTGAGCTGCCTGTACCGCTCGCCGGTGATCACGTTCAGCGTCGCCTGCGTGACGATGTACTGAGCGAACGGGGTCATCACGATCGGCCAGCCCAGGTCGCGGCGCACGTTGACCGACTCCTCGATGACGGCGTCGAACAGCTCTGGACGACCCAGCTCACGCAGCTGGCGGGCCAACGTCGACTGGACACCGCCGGGGATGGTGTGGCGGTGGTACGCCTCGTCGTACTCCAGCGGCGCACCGACCGGAAGGCGCTTGATCCTCGCCTGTCTCTGCAGGTACGCCGAGGCCCGCCGCATCGCCTCGACGTCGACGTCGACCTGGTGCCCGCGGGCACGCAGGTTGTGGACCAGGCGCGGACCGGCCGGGTGGGACGTGCCGTTGGCCAGCGGCGGCAGGGCGCAGTGCAGCTTGGTCATACCCAGGTCGGCGGCCGCGAGCAGGGTCAGCGGCGAGAGGCCCGTGGTGGCGTGGCTGTGGATCTCGTCCAGACGCAGCCGGCGCAGGGTCGACTGCAGACGTGGCACGAGTGATCGCAGCCGCTCGGGAGTGAGCAGGCCGGCGGGGTCCTTCAGATAGACGCTGTCGATCGCGGCGCACTCGTCGAGCTCGGCGATCTTGGCGGCGTAGTAGTCGTCGGTGTGGACCGGGCTGGTCGTGTAGCAGATCCCGGCGACCACGTCGGTGAACCCGACTCGCTTGGCCATCTCGGCCATCCGCTTGGCGCCCTCCATGTCATGCATGGGGTCGACCACCCACAGCCGGCTGACGCCGTTGCGGACCAGCAGGGTGAAGGCGAGCTCGAAGAGGGACTCGGGGGTGCGATAGAAGGTGATGAACCGCTTCCCGGTGGTCAGGAACGCCAGCGGCGTGCTGGGCATCAGCCGCTTGGCGGCCCGCAGCGTCTCCCAGGGATCCTCCTTGTGGAAGCGCACCGATGTGGCGAGCAGCGTGCTGCTGGCCAGCTCGATCGCCCGGTAGCCGACCTTGTCGAGGTCGGGGGCCATGCCCTCGACCATGCGCCGGGTGATGCCGACCGCCCCCCACAGGCTCTGGTTGCCGTCGCGGATGGTGACGTCGACGAGGCTCACGGCGGTCATGCGAGCTCCCTGGTGAGGATCGTGTCGGCAAGCCAGTGCGTGGTGACCGAGTCGTCGGCGAAGTCGGGGTGGGCGACGATCCGGGCGAGCAGTTCACGGGAGGTCGTCAGACCACCGATCTCGAAGCCGGCCAGCGCCTGCTCCATGCGTGTCCGGGCCGCGTCACGGTCGCTGCCCCAGACGACCAGCTTCGCCATCAGGGCGTCGTAGTAGGGCGGGAAGTCGTAGCCCTGGTAGATGTGGGAGTCCAGGCGGATGCCGCCGCCTACGGGCGGTCGCCAGTGCTCGACCGGGCCAGGGCTGGGCAGCAGTCCGCGGGCGGGATCCTGCGCGGTGATGCGGCACTCGATGGCGTGGCCCGTGACCGCGACGTCGTCCTGGGAGATCGAGAGCGGCTCGCCGAGTGCGACCAGGATCTGCTCACGGACGAGGTCGACGCCGGTCACCTGCTCCGTGACCGGGTGCTCGACCTGGAGGCGCGGGTTGACCTCAAGGAAGGCGACCTCGCGACGCGCCACGTCGTACAGGAACTCCACGGTGCCCAGGCCGACGTAGTCCAGCTCGCGGGCTATCGCGAGTGCGCTGGTGGTGAGCACGTCACGGGTCGGCTGGTCGAGGACGACGCAGGGCGACTCCTCCACGACCTTCTGGTACCGGTACTGCACCGAGCACTCCCGCTCCCCCAGGTGGATCCGGTGACCGTGCCGGTCGCCCAGGATCTGGACCTCGACGTGCTTGGCGTCGGCGACGTAGTGCTCCAGGAAGACGGTGCCGTCACCGAAGGCGGCCTCGGCCTCCGACGAGGCCAGCGACCACGCCTCGGCTAGATCCTCGGGCGTGGTGACCAGCTTCATCCCGCGACCGCCGCCACCGTGTGCCGCCTTGACCAGGATCGGGAAGCCGACCTCGGCGCCGAGTCGCTCCACCTCCTCCAGCGAGGAGGCGGTGCCGCCCGGCGAGACCGGAACGCCGAGGCGGGTCGCCATGGCGCGAGCACTCAGCTTGTCGCCCAGCGCCTCAAGCGCCTCGGGAGAGGGACCGATGAAGACGATGCCGTTGTCGGCGCAGGCCCGGGCGAGCTCCACACGCTCGGAGAGGAAGCCGTAGCCGGGGTGGAGCGCCGTGCAACCCGTCGCGACCGCCGCGTGGACCACACCGGCCACGGAAAGGTAACTGTCGCGGGACTGCGGGCCGCCGAGAACGACGGACCGCGTCGCCCGCCGGGCGCCCAGCGTCGCCGTGTCGGCCTGCGAGACGCCGAGCACCGTCTCGAACCCAAGCCGGTCGCACGCCTCGATGATGCGGACGGCGATCTCGCCTCGGTTGGCGATGAAGATCCGGTGGGTCACGGCAGCCGCCGGATCACGAAGAGCGGCTGGCCGAACTCCACCAGCTCGGCGTCGGAGGCGAGCACCTGGGAGATCTCACCGGCCACGCCTGCGGTCACGGAGTTCATCAGCTTCATGACCTCGACGATGCACAGCGCCGAGTCCGGCTCCACCTTGTCACCGACCTCGACGAACGGCGGCTCCCCCGGCTTCGGGGAGCGGTAGAGGGTGCCGAGCAGCGGGGCCCGCACGACGACCTCATCGGCTGAAAGCCGGCTCTCGTCGAAGTCCGCCGCGCTCGCCATGGGTACGGCCTGCCGTACGGTGGACGGCGTCGGGGCCTGGGCACTCACCGGGACCGTCGCGACGGCCGACGCCGGGGGTGTCGCCTGGGCAGCAGGGTCGAGCGGCGCGCCGCCCCGGCTGACCGCGATCCGCAGGTCGCCCTTCTCGAACCGGAACTGGGTGAACTCGGTCTTGTCGAGCAGCTCGATGATCGCTGCAAGCTCCTCGAGGTCAATGTCCACGAATCGCATGCCCTTTCGTGCTCCACGTCACACGTTGCGTGTGACGTGGAGACCATCGTGGATGCAAATTTCGTGGAGCGCAATAAATCCATCAGACTTTCTGTCTGACGCAAAAAGGCCAGGTCGCGGCATGCGGCCGTCGTCGAGGTGATCGTCGCCCTCCGGAATGACCCCGGCCACGGCCGCCGCACGGCCGAACCGCCACGGGGACAGACCGAGTACGCCAGAAGGGGCTGATAGGGCTGGTCAGGCGGCTGTGGACGGCCGCGCCCGGCGTGGGGCCGGATCGGCCACCGCAACTGGGAACGCCTCACCGCCCGTGCCAAGCGCCCGACCACCTGAAGCCCCAGGGACCGGTCGGAACGCCGCCCCGCCCTCACGCCCCACAGACCTCGGCGCACGCCGGATTTGCGACGAACGCGGCCCCTACCATCCCCGCCTGACGGCCCCCGCGCTCAGGCGCCGGGACAGCCGACCCCCGCCTGTCGGCAAACGAGGTCTCCCGACACCCCACAGACCTCGCCCTGGACGGCCCGGCGTTGCCGATCACGAGCGTCCAGTTCGGCGACCTGTCGACGCATGGCCGACGCGTTCCAGATCGTCCTGATCCTGGCCCAGACGGCGCCTCTGGCCGTGCTACCCGATGGCCCGCCGTGTGTCTGGCGGTCAGCGGCACGGCTTCCGTGATCCACGAGACGCTCGGCTGCCCGATGCGGTTCGGCACCTGACGGTGGACATCGCGCTGTACTCGGTGGGCGCGCGCCAGGAGCGGTTCAGGCGCGTCGGCGCCGTCGTGGCCTCGGCCGCCGCGGAGCGGGCGCGCATCGCGCGGGAGCCGCACGACGTGGTGACCCACCACGTCACCGCCATCGCCGTACAGGCCGACGCCGCGCAGTTCGTGGCCACGTCGCCGGAGCGTGTGGTCACGGCACTGTCCACGATCGGCGTCGCCCCCGGCTTTCGATCGGGCCGGCCACCGCGACCGGCATGCCGTGGAGTGCGGCATCAACCGGCTCAAGCGCCACCGCGCCGTCGCTCCCAGGTACGACAAGCTCGCCGTTCGCCATGAGGCCGTCATTCAGATCGCCGCCATCAACGACTGGCTCACCTGCTTTGACAGGTCCTGAAGCTTGTTGCAGAAGCGTGTGGTTGGGCATCTTCCTTGCACGGGCGGGGTGTTACGCGCTGGTCCTTTATGGGTGGAGACCTTCACCGGACTACGGATGAGCCGCTTTGACCGACCGCCGCTGGTGGTGGTGGAGCGAGGCGGACGGCCCTGGCGTCTGCCCCTGGCCGAGCGCGTGCTCCTGGTAGCCGTCCACCACCTCACCATGCGTCGGCTCGCCCCGCTGCTCGGGATCTCCGCGGCGACCGTCTGCCGCGTCATCGGCCGGCTGGGCCCCTGCTCGCCTACACGCGACAGAGCGTCCCCTGCTGAGCCGCAACCGAGAACGTCAGTGGCAGGCGCGGATTCATCCGAGCTGGATGACATGCTTGCCGCGCACGCCTCCGGCCTCCAGGGCGCGGTGCGCGTTGGCGATGTCCGCCAAGGAGTGGACGGTGTCCACGACCGGGCGGACATCACCGTTTTCCGCGTGACGGGCCAGCTCGGCGAACAGCTCGTGGCGGGGGTTGCCGCTGAAGAAACGCACCCTTCGGCTTCCGTGAACGGCTGAGCCCACGATGTATCCGAGACTGGCCGGCAGGTGGTCGAGGTCGAAGGAGACCGCCACCATGCGCCCGCCCGGAGCCAGCAGTCGCCGGAAGGCGGAGTGCTGAGTGCCGACCGTGTCCAGGACGACGTCGTAGCCACCCAACGCGGACGGCTGAGTCGTCCGGTAGTCGAAGACCTCGTCGGCGCCCAGGTCGCGGACGAAGTCAAGGTTGGCCGCGCCCGCGAGTGCCGTGACATGCGCGCCGTACAGTTTGCCGATCTGGACCGCGACACTGCCGACGCCTCCGCTCGCGCCCCGCACCAGCAGGCGCTCGCCGGGCGAGAGCCGGGCCTTGTCACGCAGACCGGTGATCGAGGTCGTCCCACCCGCCAGCAGCGAGACCGCCTCCACCGGTGTGAGGTTGCGGGGAGCGAGCGAGAACTGGCGGGGGCGGACCGCGACGTACTCCGCGGCGCTGCCGAACGAGCGCCCCATGAATCCCCACACCCGGTCCCCTTCTCGCCACCCCTTCACCCCGGGCCCGACCGCGGCGATCTCGCCCGCGTAGTCGATGCCCACGCGCTGAGGAAAGCGGAATCCTGTCACCAGGCGCAACTTTCCGGCCCTGCCGGACAGCTCGCCGCCGTTGACGGTGGTGGCGTGCACACGGACCAGCACCCGGCCGGGTGTGATCTCCGGTACTGGCACCCTGCCCTCGTAGAGCACCTCCGGCGGACCGTAGCTGTCGTAGAGGGCGGCGCGCATCTTGTTCACGGATCTCCTTCGGGTCGCGAACCGGTGTTCAGCCACGCTAACGCCGTAACCGGACGACTCCTTCCACTTACACTAAAGTGAGAGACATGCCTACTCAGCCCTATCGGAAGCCGGGGCTACGTGCCGACGCGGCGCACAACCGCGACCGCATCCTCGAGGCCGCCCGCGAGGCGTTCACGGCCGGAGGGATCGACGTCCCGCTCACGGCGATCGCCCGTCGCGCAGGCGTGGGTGTGGCCACGCTCTACCGCCGCTTTCCCACCCGCGCCGCGCTCGTCACCGAGGCCTTCTCCGAGCAGCTGGCCGCCTGCGTCGCCGCGCTGGACGAGGCGCTCGCCGATCCCGACGCCTGGCACGGATTCTGCGCCTTCATCGAGAAGGTCTGCTCCATGCAGGCCACCGACCGGGGCTTCACCGCCGCGTTTCTGTCGCGCTTCCCGGATGCGATCGACTACGACCACATGCGAGTCCGTGCCGAGGACCGGCTCGCCGAGCTGGTACGGCGGGCCAAGGCGGCAGGGCAGCTCCGCGCGGACTTCGACGAGTCCGATGTCACGTTGCTACTCCTGGCCAACGGTGGCGTGGTCGCGGAATCACTGGAGGAGTCGCTGGTCGCGTCTCGGCGCTTGGTCGGCTACCTCCTCCAATCCTTCCGTGCCGACCGGACTGAGCCCCTGCCTCCACCGGCTCCCCTTGGCTTGCACCGGCTCCATCAGTGATCCGAACGATCACCTCAACAACCGCGCGGGTCCTACATCGCCCTGAGTCACCGATCACCGAAAGCGAACCAGAGCCCGTATGAGGTGCCCGCGACGGCGCGCCAACCATCGCATGTCGGTCGTCGGCGTCGGAGGCCGCCGAGGGATGTCCGGCCGATCTCGTGTGCTGTCGTTGTCCCCCATGCGAGCTACCGGTGATTGTCCACCTGGTGGGGACGATTCCGGCGCGCCGGATGCCTAGCGTTTCCCGGTGTAGCGGCGGAGTCCCGCCGTGTGACCCGCACGTGAGGGAGTCGTCATGCGGTTGTTGAAACAGTTGGTGCCGGTCGCGGTGGTCGTCTTCGGCGGTAATGCGATCATGGGCGTGGTGCAGGGCAGTCCACTTCTCACCCTGCTCTTCGGCGTTGCGGTGGCCGTACTCGCCGTGTTCGTCTACGCACGGACGGTGCGGTGGTCCGAACGCCGCGCACCGGTTGAGGTGGCGACGCAGGGAGCCGCCGGCGCCGTCGCGCGGGGGACGCTGATCGGTGTCGCGCTGTTCGCGGCGGTCATCGTGATCATCGCCGTCGTGGGCGGCTACCGGATCGGCGGTCTGGGCTCGCCGGCGGCCGCGGTCGGGCTGCTGGGCGTCATGGCCCTCGCCGCGGTGAGCGAGGAGGTGATGTTTCGCGGCATCCTGTTCAGGATCGTCGAGGAACGCATCGGTACGTGGCTGGCGCTGGTGCTGACCGGCCTGCTGTTCGGCCTGCTGCACCTGGTGAACCCGCATGCCAACCTGTGGGGTGCGATCGCCATCGCGATCGAGGCGGGCGGCATGCTCGCCGCGGCCTACGCCGCCACGCGCACTCTGTGGGTGCCGATCGGTGTGCACTTCGGTTGGAACTTCGCGGCGGCCGGCATCTTCGGCACCGAGGTGTCGGGCAACGGCGTGGCGCAGGGGTTGTTGCGCGGCGTGACGTCGGGCCCCGCTGCGCTGACGGGCGGCGCGTTCGGTCCGGAGGCGAGCGTGTTCGCGGTGGTGGCCGGCCTGCTGCTGATGGTCGTGTTCATGCGGCTGGCCCGTCGGCGCGGAAACGTGGTCCCGTTCCGGCGCGGCGCGGACGCTACGCTCGCACGGTGATCGATCTGCGGCGGGTCATGGAGCTGTGGCGGCGGTGCGACGTCGTGATCCGGGATTCGGTGTTCGGGCTGCTGTTCGCCGTCGCATCGCTACTACCGGCCCTGCACGGCAAGGGGACGCAGGTCGGTGATCTGCCGATGGGCCCTTTCGACGCGCCGGCCTTGGTGGCGATCGCCCTGCAGTGCCTCGCGCTCGCCGTGCGTCGACGGTGGCCGGCGATGTGCCTGGTTCTGGTGTCGCTCGGCTTCGTCCTCGACCAGGTGCGCGCCTACCACCTGTTCGCGAGCAACGCGATGCCCATCGCGCTCATCAGCGCGGGCGCGTACATGGAACGGTACCGGCGCGTCACGGTAGTCGTGCTCTCCCTGGCCTATGTTGCGCTCGCGCTGGTGCTGGACCGGTTGGGCGGAACCGAAAGGGTGGAGGGTTATGTGGCGTTCTACCTGGCGCTGACGCTGGCGTGGGGTACGGGGGCGTGGTTGCGCTCGACTCGCGCGGCCGAGGCCGAACGCCGACGCCATGCCGCCGAGGCCACCCGTGCCGCCGAGCGCACGCGGATCGCCCGCGAACTCCACGACGTGGTGACGCACCATGTGACGGCGATGGTCGTACAGGCCGAGGCCGCGCGTTATCTGACCGCGGCCCCCGACCGCCTTGACGCGGCGCTGGGCACCGTCACCGACACCGGTCGGCGGGCCATCTCCGATCTGCGCCACATGCTCGACCTGCTCAAGGCCGATCACGACAGTGAGGTCGGGGTGCCTTCCGCGGGTGAGCTGGACACGCTCGTGGAGCAGACCCGTCAGGCCGGGCAGCCGGTGGAGTTCACCGAGGAGGGCAGTGCGGCGGAACCGGCGGGTAGTGCCGAGTTTGTGGCCTATAGGGTCGTGCAGGAGGCCCTGACGAACGCGCTCAAATACGCCTACGGCAGCCATACCGTGGTTGTCGTGCGCTACGGGGAGAAGGAGATCGGCGTGGAGGTGGGCACCGACGGTTCGGGTTCGCGGGCCGGTTCCCCCGGTGGTAGCGGGCGGGGTCTGGCCGGGCTCCGCGAGCGGGTCAACGCCTTGGGCGGTGAGTTCAGTGCGGGCCGGCGGACGGGTGGCGGCTTCGTGGTGCGGGCCCGCATTCCGGCGGGGCGCCCGTCGTGACTGCGCCGCTTCGCGTGCTGGTCTGCGACGACCAGGCGCTGATCCGCACCGGTTTCGCGACGATCATCGATGCTCAGCCCGACCTTGAGGTGGTGGGCGAGTGCGGCGACGGCCGTACCGGGGTCGATCTGGCCCGGCGGCTGAGTCCGGACGTCGTGGTGATGGACGTGCGGATGCCGGTGCTGGACGGTATCGAGGCGACTCGCAGGTTGGCCGGCGCGGGGGTGGCCGATCCCGTCAAGGTGCTCGTGGTGACGACGTTCAACCTGGACGAGTACGTCTATGAGGCGTTGCGGGCAGGGGCAAGCGGGTTCCTGCTGAAGGACGCTCCGCCGGCGCAGTTGCTGCACGGTATCCGCACCGTCGCGACGGGTGCGGCTCTGCTGGCGCCGGAGGTGACGCGGCAGCTCGTCGGCAGGTACGCGGCGCGCATCCGTCCCGTCAGAGGCACGGAGAACGATGTCCCGTTGACTCCGCGTGAGCTGGAGGTACTGCGTTTGATCGCCGATGGCCTGTCCAACGGCGAGATCGCCGCCGCGCTGGTGATCAGCCAGGAGACCGTCAAGACGTACGTGTCACGCATTCTCACCAAGCTCGATCTGCGCGATCGCGTGCAGGCGGTGGTCTACGCCTACCGCCGGGGCCTGGTGACCTGACAGGCGCTGCGCGGCCCGGTTCGAGGCGCGCACCGGCCGCCGGGTCGCTTGCCGGAGCGGTTGCCGAGGGTGTGCGCCGCAGGCAGGTCCGGGTGGGCCGACGCCGTCAACGTCATCGTTCGCCGACGGGGTGACGGTCTGCGCGATCGCCGGCAACGCCCCCGCGTTCGCACACCAGGCGGTGAACCCTTGCCAGTCGGCGGCGCACGCCCGGCGGGTCGAGGCGGGCACTCCGGCCTCGACGGCCGCGCGGGCGGCTCCCCGCGATCGACGGTTGTCGGCTATCGCCCGGTGTGCCGGAGGATCGCGGCGGAGATCCGAGGAATCACCGGCGGCGGGAACCCGTGCCCCATTCCCTCGATGGGCAGGAACTCGCTGCCGGGAATCGCCGCCGCCAGGGCCTGGCCGTGGGCGAAGGGCGCCATGGGATCGTCCGAGCCGTGAATCACCAGAGTCGGAGCGGTGATCGAGCCGACGAGCCCGGAACGGTCGCGGGAGGCGAAGGCCGCGAGGATGTGGTTCTTCGAGGCGTGGCCCGCATCGGTGGCGTTCTCGATCTCCCGCTCGATGATCGCGCGCGTGGCCGCCTCGTCGAACGCCGTCAACCGTCCGGCGAGAATGCGTGCCAGTTTGAGATGCGACTCGACGTGCTCCTCCCGGGTGCTGGGCGGATTGGCGATCTGTTCGGCGTCCCAGGCGGCCAGCCGTGGATCGCGTACCGTGCCCCGGAAGGTGTTGGTCGCGGGGTCGAGGGGTTCGGCGCTCGACATGATGACCGTCAGGCTGCGCAGCCGGTCAGCGTGTTCGAGCGCGATCTCCTGGGCGATCATGCCGCCCATCGACGCGCCGACCACGTCCGCCGTGGCGATGCCCAAGCCGTCGAGCAGGCCGACAGCGTCCTGGGCGAGGTCGACCATGGTGTACGGATTGGCCTCGTAATCCACGCGGCCGGAAAGCCCGGTGTCCCGGTTGTCGTAGCGGATGACGTACCGGCCTCCCTCCTGGAGAAGGCGGCAGAGCTCGTCGGGCCAGGTGGCGCCTCGGGCGCCGAGCCCCATCACGAGCAGCAGCGCGGGGTCGGCCGAGTCACCGAACGTCTCACACCACAGCCGGATCCCGTTGGCCTCGACGATGCGTTCCATCATGCTCTGCCCCTCGTTCTGGCTCGCGCCAGTGGCGACGACTGGCGCTACGACATCCCGTACGAGGACGAGCGCTCACGGACCGTGCGCCGAGTCCGCTCCCACAGCGCCCCCAAGAAAAAGTATATACAGGTTAACTTTTTGCTTGATCCGAAGCCGTCACAATCCAGCCGGCACATGCAGGACGGCGAGCATCTGGGCCCGCAGGTGCACGCCCAGCTCCCGGATGTCGTCGCTCAGCCGGGCGGCGAGCACCGCGGTCACCATCCCCATGACGGAGGTGACGGCGATCCGCGCCGCGAGGTCCGACAGCTCCGGCCGTACCTCGATCAGCAGCCCGACCCACTCCTCGCGTATCTGCCGCATCTGGCGGTTGAGCCGCCGCCGATCCTGCTCCGGCAGCCACAGCAGCTCGGCCTGCATGATCAGAGTCAGGCTCCGGTTCTCGACGGACGACCGGGAGAACCAGTCCACCAGGGCGATCAGCGCCTCCTGCGGGTCCCTGTCCCGGCCGGCCAGCGCGGCTTGCGTCCCCTCCTGAAGGCGTTCCAGCGACAACTCGATCAGGGCGAGGAGGATGGCCTGCTTGCCGGGGAAGTGCCGGTAGACCGCGGGTCCGGAGATGCCCACCGCGGCCCCGATGTCGTCGATCCCGGTGTCGGCGTAACCGCGCTCCACGAAGAGCCGGGCCGCCTGCAGCAGGATGACCCGCTTGCGCACCCCATGCTTGCGCCCCTGCGAGATGAGGGATTCCAGCTCGTCGGACTCGGCCACGTACGTACCTCTCTGAAAGAAACGGGAATCACGGTTAACATATTGGACAGAGACTGGCCGGGCACACCGCGGAGGGCACCCCGCCGGCTCCGGATGTCGGCAGGGCGACCTCCGTCGGGACCTTCCGCCGTTACCGCCACAACCTCATCAACCAGACGAGTTCGAGGCGGTCGCGGACGTCTCACAACACCGGGACCGGCTCCGGCGGTTCCAGCACCTCGAACGGGTGGCGGGAGTGTCGGCCGGACGGATCATTGAGCCGCGGAGGAAAGGGTCGGCGCCGCCACCCGCTTCTGGCCCGCGAGCGCGGCGAGGTGAGCGCCCGCCACGTCCACCAGGCGGTCGTTCGCGGCCACTGCGGCGGCGCAACTCCTCAACCGTGGTGGCGTCACGCAGGGCGTAGGTCGCGGTGGTGGCCTCACGGACCTGCGGCGCGTCCGGGTACAGCAGCCGGACCCTTACGACCGGGTCCGTCACCGCGCCGCGCGTTCCGTGCGCGCCTCACGCAGTTCACGCACCCGGTCTGCGTCGGGTCCGGTCAGGGCGGCCTGCCAGACTTTCCAACTGCCCAGCCGGTGGTCAGCCAGCTGGATCAGCCCGTCTACTTTGCGGCTCACCGCAGCTTCGGGAGCCCTGAGCCGCGTGAGCCGTAGGGCAGCGGCAGCACGGTCTCAACGAAAGCGTCATCAGCCCAAAGAGTTTGGAGTTCAGTCTCCGACCTGTCCTGTCGGATCCGGGCCGTCGAGTCCGGCGAGCAGTTCACGCAGCAGGTCGGCGAGGAGTTCACGGCGTTCGGGGGCGAGATGACCGACGAGACGGTCCTCTGTGAGAAGCAGATCGGCGACGACGCGGTCGAGCAGGGCGCCGCCCGCTTCGGTGAGGGTGACCGCGCGCGCGTGGTAGCCCGACCCCACAACGGTCCGTTCGACCAGCCCGGCCCCGACAGCCCGCTCCACGCGCTGGGTGATCGCGCCGCGCGTCACCATGCACGCGCCGGCCAGTTCCCCCGGGCTCATCCGGTACGGCGGGCCGGAGCGCCGCAACGTGGACAGCAAGTCCAGCGTCGCGACGTCCACCCCCAGCGCCGCGAGGGTGCGGCGGCGCTGGTCACCGAAGACCTTGGCGGCCCACCAGACGCGGGTGATGATCCCGATCGACTCCACCGGAACGCCCGGTAGTTCGCGCCGCCAGGCGTCCTGGATGGCGTCGGCGCCGTCGCGTGGCGGCTCAGCGGCCACGCTCGGCGCCGCCGTTCACCTGGATGATCTGCGCGGTGACGTGCCCGCTGCCGGGTGAGGCGAGCCAGTGCACGGTCTCGGCGATGTCCCCCGGTGTCCCGGCCCTGCCGGTGTGGGTCTGCGTGACGAGCGCCGCGCGGCGTTCTTCGCTCAGGGTGTCGCCGAAGAACTCGGTGTCCTCGACCAGTCCCGGGGCGACCGCGTTCACCGTGATGCCGCGCGGCCCCAGGGCGGCGGCGAGGTCGAACACATACGGGTGCAGGGCCGCCTTCATCGGGCCGTAGGAGGTGCCACCCGAGCCTCGGAAGGCCGCGATCGAGGTGATGAACACGATCCGGCCCGACGGGTTCAGCAGATCGCGGAACGCCTCGGTCGGCAGCACCGCCGTCAGCACGTTGGCCCGGAAGTTGCTCGTCCACCGTTCCGCGACGCCGCCGGACCCGCCGTGCCGTTCGATGTTGCCGCCCGCGTTGTTGACCAGCACGTCGATCACGCCGAAGCGCTCGGCCAGGGCGGCGCGTACCCGTGCGACCTCGGCCGGATCGCTCAGGTCGGCCGCCAGCGCTGTGCCGCCGATCTCCTCCGCGGTCTTCTCCAGTACGCCGGCGCGGCGGCCGATGATCAGCACCTCGTCTCCGTCCGCCGCGAAGCGCGCCGCGATCGCCTTGCCGATGCCGGTGCCCCCGCCGGTGACCACGATCACACGTGTCATGCCGCCCCCTTGAGTTTAGGCCTAAAGTTAGATTAGCGGAGGAGAGGGCAATCCGTCGCTGGGTTGCTGGTGCGACTGGACCAAGATCGCCCAGCGGTACCCCGCCCGGCCATCACCGATCGCGCTCGGATCGCCGCACTACGGCGTCTTCCTGCACGTACTGGCGCCACTAAGGAGTCGCACCCGGTGTGGGGTCCACGCGCTCGAGCTTGGTCCAGCCCGTCCAGCCTCGCCGCTTCAGCAGTTCGATCAGCCGACGCGCCGACGGCACAGTGGCGAACGCCAGCGTGTCCATCAGCTTGACGAGCGGTGGCTCGATATCGATGTCGTCGACATAGTCCTCGCCCCGTTCGTCGGCCATGCGCGTGATGTAAGCGGCCAGCTCGTCGGCCAGCCCCACCAGCCGCGGGTCGTCGTCGGCTCGGTCAAGAGCCTGGCCCAGGGTGAGGTAGAAGTCGACCAGCTGCGGATCGTCGAGCTGCTCCCGCTTGCGCGCCATCCACTTCGGGACTCGCTCGGGTGAGTGCGCGGCCAGCGGGATCCAGCCGTCACGCTCGGCCTGGACGATCCGCTCGTCGACCCCGAGCGCCCGCAGCCGGTCGAGATACTCGACCACTTCCGGGGGCAGGACCAGGCTGTCCCCGGAGGCGAGCCGGGCGATTCGCTCACGGTGCCGCCGCCTCTGCCGGATCTCCTCCTGCAGCCGCCTATCGATGTCCGCGACCGCCGCGGCGAACTCCTCCTGCCCGGCCCGCAGCAGTTCCCCCACCCGCGCCAGCGGAACCCCGGCCTCGGCGAGAGTCCGGATCTTGATCAGTTCGATCACGGCGCCGGCGTCGTATCTGCGGTAGCCGGAGTGATCCCGGCCGGGCTCCGGCAGCAGCCCCTTGGCGTGGTAGTGCCGCACCGCACGCACCGTCACCCCCGCGTACGACGCCAGTTCGCCGATGGTCAGCATCAGACCAGTCTTCAGGAGTTGCTCAAGAGATCACCCGACGGGCCGGTCGTGGTGCGTCCAAGATGATCTGGGCGATATGCGGGGCATGGGTGAAGACCAGCTGGTGATCGGCGTCGAGCCAGCTGGTGGCAATGTGCGGATACTCGCGGACAAGCCGCTCGACGCCGGCACGCCAGTTCTGGTTGAACCGCGGCGCAGGCCCTTCGCCGCTGTCGCCGGCCATCGAAGTCGACATGATCATACTGATGGGCCGGTCGATCTTCCCGTACCGGTCGAGGATCTCGGACCGGATCACGTCGATCTCGAGGTTCAGGTCGAGAATCTCCTGGGCGTTGAGCAGTACCTGACGCGCCGTGCCCCGCTCGGCCTCCTGCCGCGTCGCCAGGTCCTCCCACATGGCGCGGAACGTCGGCAGGACGTCGTCGGTGATGAACGGTTCGGGCACCGGGTTCGCCCCGTCGATGACAACAAGCTCGGCGACGGTGTCAGGATGCTCGGAGGCGTAGTGCACGGCCAGGTCGGCGCCCAGCGAGTAGCCCACCAGTACGGGCGCTGCTGGGAGGCCGAGGTTTCCCAGCTCCGCCATCACCGCGACGAGATCGTTGAGGAAGTCCGCAAAGGAGTACCGGTCGGCGGCCGAGGCGAGGCCATGCCCCCGCAGGTCGAAGGTCACCACGTCGTGATCACGCCTCAGCAGTTCGGTCAGCTCGCGCAGGCCGGCCTGGGTCGAGCTCAGGCCAGGGCACAGGACCAGCGGTCGTCCCTGTCCGCCGCGAGATACCGGGATCGTGACGCCGTCATGGTGGATCGTGAAGTGCCGCATCGTCCTGTTGTCTCTCTCCGCCCGCTCTCCATGATTTTTGTGCTCGTCGCACGGCTCGGCGATGTCGATCGCCTTAATTTCCGTGGTCATGCCACCATGCTGAAAGCTTGACCCTGCGGCAGGGTCAAGTGCCCCGGCCTTGGCCGCGGCGGTGGCGCCGCCGGCGCGCAGGGAGTGCGCGCTGAACGTCTCGGCGTTGGGCAGCCCGGCCCGTACGGCGGCGCGGCGCACCAGCAGGTTCAGGCCGTGCCCGCTCATCCGTTTCACGGCCTTGCCCGCCGCGCCGGCGGTGCCGGTGAGGCGACCGTGCCGGTCGACGCCGCGCAGGCTGGACCTTGAAGGTGTCACCAGCGGTGAAAGGACGCCGGCGAGTATGGAGTGATCCGTGCTCGCCACAATTTGGTCGATCCGTTAACCGATTTGCCTTCTACGGTCAAAATCCTGGAAGGTCTGCGCCGCACGGCGCATTCTCCACGCTCAGAACGTTGTTTTCGCGCCCACGGGGAACGTCACGCACCCAGTCCGGGCGGTGATCGGGATCGAGCCGTTTCACGTCCTCCACAGATGACTATTTCATGATCGCTGTTCTTTAATTCATGGGTTACGACGATTTGAGATCCAGGTCGGCCTTGGCCAGACAGTCGTCGATCAGATGCGGCCGGCACTGGATTCCCTTCAGCCCACGCTTTATCACGCGTACCAGGTGATCCAGGATTGCAGGGGCTGGGTCGGCGAGGCCGCCGAGGATCAGTGGCGACCGGGTCCCGGTGGTCGCGCCAGATGAAACCCGCCGCCTCGCTCCTGTGCCGCCGATACAGATGGATTCGGTGGACCAGCCGGGCCGGTAACAGGCCATGCCCGAGGTCCTGCCCTAACGGCGGCCCGGCACCCGCACCGCCGGCGACGAGCCACTCCTTGTGCATAGCGCACGACCTGGGCATACCGCAGTATTCCGCCACATTCACCTGACCATCGAACATCAAAAATAAAGATCAGCAATTCCGGTCCGATAATTCCAAAGCCCTATCCCGGATATACGGACGAGCTGTACGACTGTTTCCGGTAACGCCCTGTAGTCCGACCGAAACGCCAATCGTTCAGCGCCGGCGTCGGCGTGACGCAGCCTCACAGGTCAACGCCCACATTTTCCGATCAAGGTCTACGAGGCGCCTATGTGCATTTATGGAACTTGAGGTTGAGAAAGACCGAGAAGGGGCTTGATGTCCACCTTGACGGCAGTCAATATGAAGCAGCGAACGGGGTCGACATTCCGTCTGTCACAGAAGTATCGGATCTCTATTTGGATTGGTTCGGGACGTGGCCTGCACGTTCCGTGCGGTTTGCGCGTGACTTCACGACGCTCCGTGATGGGCGCGTGAGCGCTGATTTTTTCAGCCGGTCGGCGCGCGTCTTCAAGATGCCCGTGTCCGCAGAAGAAGCTACTAAAGGCCTCCTGGAGACGGTGGCGATTCAGAAGGTCGGAAATCTGATTTACAGAAGGGCCGTAGATGCGAGGTCATGTCTTAAAGCGCTTAACGGTGATGGCTGCGGCACTGGTGGTGTTTTCGGGGATCTCCGTGACGCTCCCGACGACCGCGAAGGCGCATCAGGCGGCCCAGGCATCCGCGTGGGTGCCTGCGTCTGCGGGGCAGTTCCACGGTGCCAGGGTGCGCGTGGCGCGAGCGCTGAGCATCGCGGGCAGCGCGACCGCCACCTTGAAGGTGACGGGGGTCGAGACCGTACCGGCGACGAACGTGGCGTCGGTCGCGCTGAATCTGTCCACGAAGGCGACCGCCGCCGGTCAGGGGGCGCTGATCGTGTACCCCTCTGATGGAGATCAGCCTGTCGGCATCACCGGTGCGCGCTACCGGGGAGACATCTGGAACAACGACCTCCTGATGGTGAAGGTCGGCGCGGACGGAAACGTGAAGATCAAGAACACCGGCGCGCTGACGGTGACGGTCCGCGCCGACGTGCACGGCTACACCCTCCTGCCGGAGGCCGTCACGCCGGCTTCGGCGGCGGGATCGCGCTTTGTGGGCCTGACTCCCGCCCGGATCCTCTCCGGGAAGGTCGTGCCCGGCGAAGGCGACTACACCTTCAGCCCGCTCGGCATGGGCGGCGTGCCCGCCTCGGGCGTGTCACAT
This sequence comes from Streptosporangium sp. NPDC001559, assembly GCF_042893955.1. Classification (NCBI taxonomy): domain Bacteria; kingdom Bacillati; phylum Actinomycetota; class Actinomycetes; order Streptosporangiales; family Streptosporangiaceae; genus Streptosporangium; species Streptosporangium sp. NPDC001559. Next base: position 112,908 of record NZ_JBIAVG010000007.1, on the reverse strand, counting down.
GTCGTCTTCACCCTGGTCGGCAGTGTCACCGCGGCGACGGCGCTCATCGTCCATCCCTTGGGAACGGTCAGGCCGACGGATGCGAACCTGCACGCCAGCCCTGACGGCTACAAGGACAACCTGGTGATCGCCGAGCTCGGCACGGACGGCAAGATCGTCATCAGCAACACCACGGCCACCCCGGCCACGATCTGGATCGACGTCTCCGGGTACTTCGCGACCCCCGAGGCCGCGGTCTCCGGCTCGACCCTTGTCCCGGTCCAGCCGACGAGACTCGTCAACAACGTCAACCTCGGAGGGTACGCCAACCACACCTTCTCCCCGCTGGGCAAGGGGGGAGTGCCCGCCTCCGGGGTCACCTCCGTCGGGATCAACCTGACCCTCCGCAGCTCCACCGACACCGGCTGGGCCCGGGTCTTCCCCACGGGTACGGCTATGCCGGACACCTGGACGGCCGGCTACCCGACGATGACCTACTACAACGCGGGCGCCATCGTCGCGAAGCTGGGCTCCGACGGGCAGATCACCGTCTACAACGGCGGCAACCATCCGGTGGAGTTGTCGGTGGACGTGTACGCCTACACGGTGCCCGCCTGCGCGCCTCCACCTGCTCCCGTCTCCCCCAACGTCGACATCGAGCAGTACTCCCCGACGACCGTTCTCCAGGCGAGCCCACTGCCCGGCGCGACCCTGGGCATGCTGGAGTACGCCTACAGCGACAACGTCGGCCATCTGGTGCACGGGCGCCAGCCGAGCATCGACGACTTCAGCACGATCCAGTGGCAGGTGATCTCCGATGTGGAGAGATCCGCGGTCAGCGGCCGCCCCGGGATGATCGAGCAGGCCGACGGCCGAATGAGAGTCATGGCACTGACCACCACGGGCAATGTCTGGTTGCGCCCGCAGGCCACCAAGGACCCGCCGGCCTGGTCCGGCTGGACCAACCTCGGCGGGCTGATGTCCTCGCCTCCGGTGGTCGCCAAGCGCTCCGACAACACGGTCGTCGCCTTCGCCGTCGATGCGGGCGGCACCCTGTGGGCGTCCCCGCAGGAGGGGCAGAACGGCGGGCAGGGGTGCTGGTCCCCGCTGGCCATGACCGGCCTGACCGGTGCCCCCGTCGTGGTCCGGGTGGCCACGGGCCTGCAGGTCTTCGCCCGGGACACCGCGGGAGCCGTCAAGTCGGGCCTGTACGCCGGCGGGTCCCTGTCCGGGGTGACGAGCCTCGGCGGATCCGGGCTGACCGGGGCTCCCGCCGTGGTGATCTATCCGGGCAGCAGGCTCCGCGTGTTCGCCCGCGCGGGCGACGGCTCGATCCTCACCCAGATACAGGACACGGCGGGCGACTTCCCCGGGACGTGGGAACAGGTCGGCTCGTTCGTCGCGGCCGGGTCTCCCTCGGCGTTGCTGAGCCCGGTCACCGGCAAGGTCGAGGTCGTGGCCAGGGACGCGAACGGGATAGTCCACAGTACGGGCGAGACGACGCAGGGCTCCGGCACGTGGCGTGCGTGGAAGAGAGTCGATACCGCGCCCCAGGACGTGGCCGCCACCGACCCGACCGTGTTCACCTACACCAGGATTTCTGGGCAGACGTGGGCGTTCGCCTTCCGCGACCCGGACAACCGGACGCGCGTTTACATCGTCCCGACGGACTCCGTGGCCGCCCGAGACGATGCCCAGGACGACGCGGTGACGTTCGTCCCCCACACGCTCCCGGAACCTCCCAAGTAGACAGCGCCGTACAAGGGGCGGGGGTTCGCCCGCCCCTTCCCCGAGCTTGGAGGGGGCATGGTCACCCCGCACCCCATAGCGCCCCGGCCGGCCGGTCACCACAGTCAGGTGGCTACTCCCGATCGCGTCGGCCGTACCGGACGGATGTCGCACCACACCGCATCGGCCCGGCCCGCCGGGATCGGCGTGCCGGCGCCCTCCGCGACCGGTGAGGCCGGGGCTCGCGCCCTCGCCCGATGGGCCGTCCTCACCGCGGCTTCCGGTGCGCGATGAGCCTCGCCATGCCGCTCCCGGCGGGCCGGATACGCCGGGGCACGTCGTCCCGATTACGACGTTGGGGATGGCCGGCCGTCTTCGTGGTGCTGGCGCTGGTGGCCACCTACCTGGAGGGCATGCCCGCCCTGCCCCTCCCGTACGGCGCCCGCGACCCGCTGCCCGCGCCCGAGCAGCGCTGGGGAGCGGCGACCGCCACGACCGAGGGCATTCCCGCGACGAGCCCGAACCACGCCGTCCCGGCGACGCTGCGCTCCCGATACCCCTTGTGGCGGCCTGCCGCCACGCCACCGCGCGGCCGTAACGAGGCCGCCGTCGCCGCCCCGCCGCCGGCCGAGGTCCGCGGGTTCGACGCCGGAACGAGCCGGGAGGTGCCCGCGCTGCGCGGCGCGTACGAGCGGGTGCACCGCAACGCCGACGGCAGTGAGACGACGGAGTTCTCCACCGTGGCGATCAACTACCGCCGCCCCGACGGGACGTGGGCGCCCATCGACTCCCGGCTGCGCCCGGTGGACGGCGGGACCGGCTGGCGGGCCGGTCCCGGGCCGGTGGGGACCGAGGTGGCCGGGCGGTCCGACGCCCCGGTCCTCACCCGGCTCGCCCTGGACGGCGGGCACGCGCTCGGCTTCGGGCTGTCCGGCGCGGCCGGATCTCCCGGCCGGGTCAAGGACGCGACGGTGACCTACCGCGATGTCCTGCCGCACGTGGACCTGCGGCTGTCCGCGCAGAGCGGCGGCGTCAAGGAGGTCCTGGTGCTGCGCTCGCCGAAGGCCGCGGCGAGCTTCCTGTTCCCGCTGACACTGACCGGCCTGACCGCCCGGGTGGAGGACGGGCGCGTGACGTTCCACGACGAGCATGGCGCGCGGCGTGCGGTCATCCCCGAGGGCTTCATGTGGGACGCGGCCCCGGGCGGTGGCGCGATGAGCCCCGGCGTCGCGTACCGGCTGGAGCCGGGAGGGCTGCGGGTGACGCTGGACCAGGCGTGGCTGCGCGATCCGGCGCGCCGTTACCCGATCACGGTGGACCCGTCGGTCGACACGGCCGCCGCGGACGCCGCACTGGTGGTGCACGGCGGTTCCTCCCGCTCAGGCAGCGGCGAGCTGCTGGTCGGCCGCAAGGACGGCAGCGCCTCGGCCTCCTACGTGAGGTTCGCGGGCCTGGTGGACCGGCTGCGCGGGCACACGATCTACGGCGTGCAGATGTCGGTGGTCAACTTCGACGCCCCCTCCTGCCGCCCGCGCCGGGTGAACGTGCACCCGGTCACCGAGTCGTGGTCGCCGGGCACGGACACGTCGTACCCGGGGCCGTCGGTGGGCGCGGCGCTGACCGGCTCGTCGTTCGCCTACGGCTACATCGCCCTTGGTCAGTCCAGGTCGGCCTGCCCGGTCAAGGCGACCCTGTTCAACCTGGGCGCGGGCGGGCGCAGGCTGGTGCAGGGCTGGGCGGACGGCCGCCCGGACAACGGACTGTCACTGCGCGCCTCGGCGTCGGACACGCTGGGCTGGAAGCGGCTGGCCGGTACCGGGACCCCGAACGCGCCCCGGCTGTACGTGACGCACAGCCCCTACAACGCCAAGTACGCGATCACCGACCCGGTGCCCGAGCCCCCGGTGCTCCAGAACCAGGCCGGCCGCGTCAAGGTCGCGGTCACCAACCTGAGCGCGGCGGCCTGGACCGCGGGCGGCTACTACCTGGCCTACCGCGCCTACAACGCCAGGACCGGCAAGGCCGTCACCCAGCAGCGCGCCGCCTCGCTGCCGGGCACGGTGGCCCGCGGCGCGCGGGTCACCCTGACCGCGACGATCCAGCCGCTGCCGCCCGGTGACTACTTCCTGGACTTCACCATGGTCAAGAGCGGCGGCCCGGTGTTCACCGACGAGCAGGTGCCGCCCGCCAGGATCGTGCTCAAGGTCATCGACATCCCGCCGGTGCTTCAGGAGTTGCACCCGCCCAACGGCTACCAGACACCCACCCTCCAGCCCCGGCTGTGGGCCCGCGCGCTGGACATCGACGCGCCCCCGAACAGCGCGCTGCGCTACAAGTTCGAGCTGTGCGAGCGCGACGCCGCAGGCAAGCCGGTGCGGTGCGAGGCGACGCCGTACCAGACCGGCCCGGCCTGGACACCGCCCGCAGGCAAGCTGGTGTGGAGCAAGGGCTACCTGTGGCGGGCGTTCGTCAAGGACGCGGGCAACGAGGTGGACTCCCCCTGGTCCGCCCTGCTCACCGAGGTGCCGCAGCCTGCGGTGACCTCGCGGATCGCGGGCGCGCCCTACGGGTCGCAGGGGCAGGAGTTCGACCCTCAGGTGGGCAACTACACCACCGCCGCGCTGGACGCGCCGGTCACCACGGTCGGGCCGGAGCTACGCCTGGTCCGGACCTACAACAGCCTGGACCCGCGCAGAGACTCGTCGTTCGGCACCGGCTGGAGCACCCGGTACGACATGCGGATCACCCCGGACGCCGACGGCTCCGGCAACGTGGTCGTCCGGTACCCGGACGGGCAGGAGGTCCGGTTCGGCAGGAACCCGGACGGGACCTTCGCCACGCCCTCCGGCCGGACCGCGGCGCTGACCCTGAACGGGTCGGCCTGGCAGCTCGCCGACAAATCAGGCACGGTCTACCACTTCTCCGGCACGGGCAGGCTCGCCAAGATCACTGACGTGGCGGGCCGGTCGGTCGTCCTGACCTACGACCCCATGAACGGCGTCCTGGCCAAGGCGAGCGTGTCCAACAGCCAGACGAACCGGAGCGGCAGGTCGCTGCGGTTCACCTGGACCGGCGGCCGGGTCACCGAGGTCAGCACCGACCAGGTCGGCGACGTGCCGCTGACCTGGACCTACACCTACACCGGCGACCAGCTCACCAAGGTGTGCGCGCCCGACGGCTCCTGCACGTCCTACACCTACGCCACCGGCTCGCACTACCGCGGCGCGGTGCTCGACGACGCCCCGGAGTCCTACTACCGGCTCGGCGAGGCCGACGGCGGCGACGCGGCCAGCGAGATCGCCGTCAACCTGGGCAAGGACCGCGCCCGCTACCAGCAGGTCACGCTCGGCGCGGCCGGCGGCGTCGGCGGCTCGCCGGACACCGCCGCGACCTTCAACGGCACCTCCTCCATCGTGGACCTGCCCAAGGGGCTGCTCAAGCGGAGCGGCGACCAGGCGGTGGAGCTGTGGTTCCGGGCGAACCCGACCGGCTCGGGCGGCCCGCTACTCGGATACCAGGACAAACCGCTCGGTCAGGCCGCGAACGGCGTGCCCCTGCTCTACCTCGGCACGGACGGCAGGCTGCACGGCCAGTTCCACACCGGTTCGATCAATCCGATCGCCTCGACCTCCACCGTCAACGACGGCAGGTGGCATCACGCGGTGCTGTCCTCGATGGCGGGCACGCAGACGCTCTACGTGGACGGCACGGCGGCGGGCAGCCGTACGTTCGCGAGCGTCACCGAGCCAGCCGAGCTGACCGTCAACCAGCTCGGCGCGGCCCACGCCGCCACGCCCGCCTCCTGGCCGGGCTGGGGTACCACGCCGGTGCGGTACTTCAACGGGACCATCGACGAGGTCGCGGTCTACTCCCACCCGCTCGGCCCGACGGCCGTCGCCGACCACCACCGCTACGGCACGGTCCCCGTCGGCCGCCTCACCTCGGTGACCCTGCCCAGCGGCAAAGTCGCGACCGAGGTGACCTACGACCCCGAGACCGGCAGGGTCGACGAGTACACCGACGGCAACGGCGGCACCTGGAAGCTGGGCGCGCCCACGGTCTACGGCGGGGACGCCGACCTGCGTCGCGGCGTCGACGTGCGTGACCCGGCGGGACGGCTGCACCTGTACGAGTACGACGCGATCGCCGGGCGGATGATCCGCTCGGGCGCTCCCTCCGGGCTCGGCCTGCGCGAGGAGGACCGGCCGGGCCTGCCCTCGCCCACGCCGACCCCCACCCCGACATACGTGTGCACCACTCCCGATCCCGGCGACCCGCAGTTCTGCACGACGATCCCGCCCAAGTCGGACGGCCCGGTCTTCGAGGGCCACTCGGCGGACGGCATCGCGATCCGCACCTACGGCTACGACGAGCGCGGCTTCCAGAACGAGGTGACCAACGAGAACGGCGACAGGGTCACCATGACCCACGACGACCGGGGGAACGTGATCTCCAAGCGGACCTGCCGCGTCGGCTCCGAGTGCCAGACCGAGTACTACACCTATCCCACCGCCCAGCTGAGCCCGTTCGATCCGCGTGCGGACCTGCCAAGTGAGTCGCGCGACGCCCGCTCCTCCGGCCCCACGGACAACCGGTACCGCACGACCTACACCTACACCTCGACCGGCGACCTCTCCGCCCAGACCAACCCGGACGGCAGCACCGTGCGCCACACCTACACCGTCGGCGCGGAGCCCGCCCAGGGCGGCGGCGCCACCCCGGCGGGGCTGCTGGCGAGCACCACCGACGCGCGCGGCGCGGTCACCCGTTACTCCTACTACCACAACGGCGACCTCGCCCAGATCACCGAGCCGTCCGGGCTGACCACGACCTACACCTACGACGCGCTGGGCCGCAAGGTCTCCGAGACCGAGAAGTCCGACGCCCACCCCGAGGGCGTGACCACCACGTACGCCTTCGACGCGCTGTCGCGCCCGACCGCGGTCACCGAACCGGCCACCGACGACGCCGTCACCGGCACCCGCCACCAGGGGCGGACCGTCAACGTCTACGACGTCGACGGCAACCTGGTCAGGGTCGAGGCGAGCGACGTACTCGGCGGCGGCGAACCGCGCGTGACGACCTACGAGTACGACGACCACAACCGGGTCGAACGGGTCACCGACGCCGAGGGCGGCGAGACCTCCTACACCCACGACGCGTTCGGCAACCGCATGTCGATGGTGGACGCCGGCGGCAACCAGTACGAGTACGGCTACACCGCGCGCAACATGATCGCCGAGGTGCGGCTGACCGACTGGGACGGCGACCCCGACGACGCCCCCGACACGGGCGGCGACCTGGTGCTCAGTTCCTACGCCTACGACCTGGCGGGCCGGATGGCTCGGCAGAACGACGCCATGGGCCGCCGGATGGAGTACGCCTACTACGGCGACGACCTGCTCAAGAGCGTGACCCTGAAGAACTTCCACGACCCGGACGGCACCACCCGCGACTTCGTGCTCCAGGCCAACACCTATGACGGGGCGGGCCATCTGACCCGCCAGGTCACCGAGAACGGCGCCACCGTCGTGGAGCACACCGTGGACGCCGCCGGGCAGGTCACCGCCACCGTGGAGGACCCGGGCGGCCTGGCCAGGCGCACGCAGTTCGTCTACGACGCGGCCGGCAACACCGTGCGGGTCACCACCTCCGGCTTCCCGTCGAACGTGCCCGGACCCGTCCCGGTCGTCTCCGAGGTCGTGGACTACGTCTACGACCAGGCCGGGAACATGGTCAGGGAGACCGCGGGAACCGGTACGACGCAGGCAGTCACCACCCACACCTACGACCAGCGCGGCCTGCCGACCTCGACGGTGGAGCCGCGCGGCAACGCCGACGGCGTGGACAAGACGGCCTACACCACCACCTACGAGTACGACGAGATGGGCCGCCAGGTCTCCGTGACCGGGCCGCCGGTGGCCGCCGAGAGCGGTGGCGGCGCCCCGGCCACCGTCCGGCCGAAGGCCGTGACCGGCTACAACGCCTTCGACGAACCGGTCGCCGCGAAGGACCCGCTGGGGCACGTGTACCAGGTCGCCTACGACCGGCTGGGGCGGCCCACGGTGAAGACCGGCCCCGCGTACACGCCGCCGGGCGGGGGGCCCGCGGTCACGCCGACCGAGCGCACGACGTACGACCCGATGAGCAACCCGACGCAGGTCATCGACCCCCGCGGCGGCGTGACCCGGTACACCTACGACCGGCTGGACCGGATGACCGTCCGCGACGAGCCGGCCACCGGGGAGGAGCGGGCGCTCTGGCGGTACGCCTACACGCGCACCGGCGAGCCCCTGTCGGTCATCGACCCGACGGGGGCCGAGGCCCGCTTCACCTACGACGACCTGGACCGGCGCATCACCATGACCCAGGTCGAACGCCGCCCCACGACCGACAACCTGACCACCCGGTACCGCTACAACGACGCGGGCGACCTCGTCTCGGTCACCTCGCCGGGCGGCGACGTCACGGTCAGCACCTACGACGCGGCCGGGCGCCTCATCAAGACGAAGGACCCGGCCGGGGTCCAGGAGAGCTTCGGCTACGACGCCGAGGGCAGGCCGCTGCGCTCCACCGACGGCCTGGGCCGTACCAAGACCGTCTCCTACGACGCGCTGGGCCGCATGACCGCCGAGTCCGACCTCAAGCCGGACGGCGCGACGCTGCGTACCCAGACCTACGCCTACGACCTGGGCGGCAACCTCACCGCCGCCACCGACCCCTACGGGCGCAGGACCACCTACACCTACGACGCGGCCGACCGGCTGGTCGAGCAGGTCGAGCCGGTCAGCCCGACGGAGAGCATCACCACGAGCTTCGGGTACGACGCGGCGGGCAACCGCACCCGCTACACCGACGGGCGGGGCAACCGCACGATCCACACGTTCAACAGCCTGAGCCTGCCGGAGTCGGTCATCGAACCGGCGACGCCCGCCCACCCGGACCCCGCCAACCGCACCTGGACGGCGGCCTACGACGCCGACGCCAACCCGGTACGGCTGGCCGCCCCCGGCGGGATCATGCGACAGCGGACCTACGACGCGGCCGGGCGGCTCACCGCCGAGACCGGCGGCGGCGCCGAGGCCGCGACCACACAGCGCGACCTGCGCTACGACGTCCGCGGCGACCTGGTGGGCATCGGTACCCCGCTGGGCGCGCACGCCTACACCTACGACGACCGGGGCAACCTGCTGACCTCGGACGGGCCCGCGGGCCAGGCGGAGTTCGCCTACGACGCCGACGGACAGCTGGTCTCCCGCACCGACGCCGCAGGAACCTCACGCTTCACCTACACGCAGGGACGGCTGGCCACCCAGACCGACGGGGCGACCCGGACGTCGCAGCGGCTCGGGTACGACGCGGCGGGCGTGGTGAACCGGGTGGACTACGGCGGCGGGCGGGTCCTCGCGTTCGGCTACGACGACCTCGGCCGTCCCACGTCCGACACCCTGACCAACGCCGGTGGCGCGACCGTGGCCGCGATGACGTACGGCTACGACCTCAACGACCACGTGACCGGCAAGAAGACCACGGGCCTCGGCGGAGCGCAGGACAACACCTACGCCTACGACCACGCCGGGCGGCTGACCTCCTGGACCCACGACGGCGCCACCGTCGAATACGGCTGGGACGCCTCCGGCAACCGGGTCCGCGCCGGAAACAAGACGGCCACCTACGACGCCCGCAACCGGCTGCTGTCCGACGACGACTACACCTACTCCTACAGCGCCCGCGGCACCCTGGCGGGCCGGACCAGCTCCGGCCTGACCGAACGGTTCACCTTCGACGCGTTCGACCGGCTGATCTCCGCGGGCTCGGCCGGATACGCCTACGACTCGCTGGACCGGGTCACCTCCCGCGGCTCGCGGACCTTCACCTACGCCGGTCTGGACGACGACGTGACCTCCGACGGCGAGACCCGCTACGCCCGCGACGCCGGCGGCGACGTCCTGGGCGTCGCCCGGGGCGACAGCAGCCGGCTGCTGCTGCCCGACGAGCACGGCGACATCGTCGGCGGCTTCGACCCGGCCGACACCGAACTGGCCAAACTGCCGGAGACCGCCGCCTACTCGCCCTTCGGCGAGGTCACCGCCACCAGCGGCGACCGGTCGGGCCTCGGCGCGGTGGGCTTCCAGGGCGACTGGACCGACCCGGACACCGGCCAGGTGGACATGGGCGCCCGCTGGTACCAGCCGGGCACCGGCGGCTTCGTCTCCCGGGACACGGTGAACTACACCGTCGGCGACTCCATCCTCGCCAACCGCTACACCTACGGCGCGGGCGCCCCCCTCGACAACGTGGACCCCGACGGGCACTGGCCGTGTGGCGGTTGCTGGAAGAAGGTCAAGAACGCAGTCAGCAGCGGCGCGAAGTGGGGCTGGAACAATGTGGTGAAGCCAGTGGCCAACTGGGGCTACAACCACCTGGTCAAGCCAGTGTGGAGCGGGATCAAGAAGCTCTACCACAACGTCGTCAAGCCCATCTGGAACGGCGTGCGCAAGGTCGCGGGCTGGGTGAACCGGAACGTTGTCCAGCCCACGGTCAACTGGGCCAAACAGCGTGCCGCGCAGGCCAGACAGGCGGCGATCGCGGCCAGGAAGGCGATCACCAGTAGGGCCAGGGCGGCGACGGAGTGGGCGGCCAAGCACAATCCCATCCCGGCCATCAAGGCGGCGGTCAAACCCCTCTACTCAGGCCTGAAGACGGTGATCTCGGCCGCGGCCAAACTGCCCGCCCAAGTGGTCTCCACGGTCCGCGACGTGGTCAAGGACGTCGGCAAGGGCGTCCAGGCGATCTACAACAAGGCCGTCGAGGTGGCCGGGTCCGTCGTGGAGAACGTCTCGACGGCCGTCCAGGCGGTCTCGGAGTTCGCCCAGACCCACGCGGCCACCATCGCCGGCATCGCCACGGGCATCGTGGTGGGCGCGGGCTGCGGCGCCCTGATCGGCTGGACCGGCGTCGGCGCGGTCGCCTGCGGCGCCCTGGCAGGAGCGGCCGGCTCGCTCGTCCACGACCTGGTCGAGGGCGGCCACAGCTGGAAGGAGATGCTCGGCAACGCCCTGATCGACGGTGCGATCGGCGGAATCACCGGCGGCCTCGGCTCCATCGGCGGCCAGGCGCTCAAGATCGGTTTCCGTACGGCCCTCAGCGGCGGCCTGCGAAGCGGCGGCCGAGCCACTCTCAGCGCCGCCCGGACCGAGGCCCGTGCCATCGCCAGTGGGCGGCCCACCGGCGGCCTCCTCGGCCGGGGCTGCGGCAGCAACAGTTTCACCGTTGGTACGGGCGTCCTCATGGCTGACGGCACCCGCAAATCCATCGAACAGGTCAAGGTCGGCGAACTCGTCGTGGCCACCGACCCCACCACCGGCCGCACCGAGAACCGCCCCGTCACCGACGTCATCACCGGCGAGGGCGACAAGAAACTCGTCGAGATCACCGTCGACGTGGACGGCCCCACCGGCGACCGCACCGGCAAGATCACCGCAACCGCCGGCCACCCATTCTGGATCGGCGACCACTGGACGGACGCCAAGGACCTGCGTCCCGGTCACCTCCTGAAGACCTCCGCCGGCACCTACGTCCAGGTCACCAAACTCCGCCGCTGGACCGCCCACGCCAAGGTCCACAACCTCACCGTAGACAACATCCACACGTACTATGCGCTAGCCGGTAACGCCCCGGTTCTTGTTCACAACTGCGGACCTGGCGGAAGTGCCGAGGATCTCGCCGCGAAGATCAGCGACAAAACGCATTTCCACTACACGAACGAGGAAGGTCTCAAGCGGATTCTCGAAGCCGGAAAGATTCGGGCAAACTCTGCCGGCAAGGTGTTCGTGACCCAGGAAATGTACTCGCCTGAGGAAGCATTCACGCACGTCTTCGCCGGGTCGACAACCCACGCGGGTCGAGGCAGTCACGTCGTCGCCTTCGATATGCTGGAGGGAGCCGCCTTGCGAGTTGGCGAGCAGCCAAACGAGCTGATCCATCAGGGTACGCTTCGTCTGGGCGAGATTCTGTACGCTGGCCTCAACCCGTTCGGGTAGTGAGATGGTAGAGCTAAAAGACATCGCTGAGCTGGAGGTCCTTCACAAGGCCCTCATGTCGGCACGCTTCGCGGACGCACCCTCGGATCCGGTCCTCCTGGGCAGCCCCTACCTGGCTCTCATCCACAGTTCGATTCTGGACGAGATCGTGGACCACTACCGCCGCAACAGTCAGATGGGCATCGCCGCACGCTGGGATAAATGGCGGGAGCTTTCGGTTGACCGCAGGGAATGGGAGGTAGTCCGTCGATGCCTAAGCCAGCCAGACTCGGGCTGGGCGAGGCTGCCCAGTGACGAGCTTAAGCGCGACCTGATCCGCACCTGCTTCGAGCCATTTAGGGCGAGCTCGGCTCTCGTCGATCGAATGGTCGAAGAGATCGATCATGAAACGAGTAACGACGGGTAAGCAGGGCTGCGCAGGCGCGGGTAAAAGCGGCTTCCCCTGGAGCGGCAGGAGCTGAGGTCTGCGATGTGGAATGGAGCAGCCATTCGGCATTGGGCGACCTGGAAGGACGTGATCATTCGGACTTCACCTGGAAGGGCCATAGAGCTCGTGGCTGACTTTGTTGTCTGGTATCAGGGGCCGATGTAGCCCGAGGAACAAGTCATCTTCCATGACGACTCGTGCAGCTTCGATGGCGTGGTCCCGACGAACGCAACAGGAGACGGCATCCGCGCCACCGCGGAGTGAGCGACTCCGTTAGCAGGTCGCCATACAAAGAAAGGAAGGTCTTGCCAGGATTCCGGCAGGACCTTTCTGGCTTTCTTGGCCGAATTCACCGACGATGGGAAGCGCCAGGACTTCCAGTTGACCGGCCACCGGCCATTGGCGCACATGCATGGCCGGCGCGTTGGGTGGAGCGAGCGGTAATTGGGGGTTGAAGGCCCAAGGTTTCAGTCTTCTTAATATGTCGGTTTTATGTGATCCAGGATGGTATCCATGGGAATTTATCAACCTGTTCGGCGATTATTGTCGCCCTTTATGGCATTGACGGTAACGGCGGGAGTGATGGTCGGTGTGACGCCTGCCCCCGCGTGGGCGGCGACGCCCTGTGCTGTCGCCGACCTGTACTCCCACCGCGCAGTGACGCCCGCCGACGTGGGCGGTGGCGCCGCGGCGGCCGGGGCTCGGTTCGGCAGTGTGGTGGTGAGCGGTGACTTCGACAAGGACGGGTTCGCGGACGTGGCGGTGGGGGCGCCGAACGACTCGGTGGGCGGCGCCGCGGCCGGAAGCGTGTCGGTGTTCAAGGGATCGGCGGCGGGGCTCGTCACTCCGGGGACCCGGCTGACCCAGGCCAGCATCGGGGCGGGCACGGAGGCGGGCGACCGCTTCGGCGCCACGCTCGCGGCGGGTGACTTCAACAAGGACGGGTACGCCGACCTCGCCGTCGGCTCGCCGGGCGAGGCCGTGGGCTCGGCGGCCAAGTCGGGGGCCATCGTGGTCTTCTCCGGCGGGGCGTCGGGGCTGGGGAACGGCAAGTTCTTCTCCCAGACCTACGGCGGCGGAGGCGACGAGGCGAACGACGCCTTCGGAGCCGCTCTGGCCGCCGGTGACCTGAACGGCGACGGTTACGCCGACCTGGCGATCGGCACCCCCGGGGAGGTGCCCGGCGGGGAGACGACCCACGGCGGCACCGTCTACGTCTACAAGGGATCCTCCAGCGGGATCGTCAAGGGGTGGGCGGCGGTTCAGGAGGACGCGGGCGGCTACACGGAGGAGGGCGACCAGTTCGGCGCCGCCCTGGCCGTCGGGAACGTCACCGGCAGTTCGCACGCCGACCTGGTGGTCGGCGCCCCCGGCGAGGCACCCGGCCCGGGGCCCGCGGGCAGCGGGGAGATGTACGTGATTCCCGGTGCGGCCGCGGGCAAGAGCGCGGGCTTTGCCCGTACCCAGGAAGGCGGCACCAACGAGGCGGGAGACAACCTCGCCGCCGCCCTGGCGATCGCGAACTTCGACAAGGACGGCTACGCCGACATCGCGGTGGGCGTCCCGGGAGAGGCGCCGGGCACCGACCCGAAGAGCGGCTCCATCGTCGTCTACCCCGGCGCGGCGACCCAACTCGGCGCGGCGTACTGGATCCAAGAGAACGCGAGCGGCGAGTCCCCCGGGACCGGCGACAGGTTCGGGGCCACGCTGTCGACCGGCGACGCCGACCATGACGGGTACGCCGACCTGCTGGCCGGCGCGCCCGGCAAGCCGTACGGCGTGGCCGGGTCGGGCGCGGCGTTCCTGTTCCGCGGCCGCCCGCGTGTCATCGGCTCCACCGCCGGTCTGACCGTCGGGCGCCGCATCACCCAGATCGACGCCGGTGACGTCAACGAGGCGAACGACGCCTTCGGCACCGGCGCGGCACTCGGCGACGTCAACGGCGACGGCAAGGCCGAGGCGGTCGTCGGCGCGGCCGGCGAGGCCGCCGACGGCATGCCCGCGTCCGGCACCGCCGTCGCACTGTCCGACCTCGTTCCTCCGGCGACCGCTCCCCTGCCGGTCGAGGCGTTCTCGCCGGCGAACGCCCTGCAGGCATCCCCGCTTCCGGGGGCGGCGACGGCGACGATCGAATACGCCTACTCCGACAACATCGGCAGACTGCTACACGGCCACCAGCCCAACCCCGACGCGTTCGACACGGTGCAGTGGACGGTCGTCTCCGGCACGGAGGCCTTCACCGGGACGCCGTCCCTGAGCGAGCAGGCCGACGGACGGCTCCAGGTGACCGCGCACAACGCGAACGGTCCCGTCTGGGCGAACACGCAGGCCACCAAGAGCCCACCCGCCTGGAGCACCTGGCAGCCACTGGAGACGCCGATGGCCTTCCACCCGGTGACCGGACGGCTTGGAGACGGCAGGCTCGTCGCGTTCGCCGTCGGCCCCGGCGGGGTCCTGTGGGCGTTACCGCAGGTCACCGCCAATGGACCGTACACCTCGTGGATCAGCCTCGGCGTCGCCGGACTGGCCGGCACCCCGGCCGTGGCCACGGTCGGCAGCGGAATCAGGATCTTCGTCAGAGATGCCTCCGGGGTGTTTCGCACCATGACGTACTCCGACGGCGCGGTGACCGGCTGCGCCGGGGTGAGCGAGGCCGGATTCGCCGGAACCCCCGCGGTCGTCGTGTACCCGGGAGGCAGGCTCCGGCTGTTCGCGCGGAGCTCGGACGGCACGATCCTGACCAAGAAACAGGACGAGACGGGTACCTTCCCCGACGCGTGGGACCAGGTGAGCGGCTTCGTCGCGGCGGGCGCCCCCTCCGCCCTGATCAGTCCGGCGAGTGGAAGGACCGAGATCGTCGCGCGCGGCGCGGATGGGGTGATCTACAACACCGGGGAGACCACACAGGGCTCGGGTGTGTGGCGTCCCTGGACCAGGGCGACCTACGAGACGGACCCGAGCGCCACCGATCCGACCGTGTTCACCTACACCAACTCGAACGGTCCCGGCTGGGCGTTCGCGTTCCGCAACTCCGACAACCAGGTCCGCGTCTACGTTCTGGGAACGACCTCCCCACTGGCCGCAGCCGGGAAGGCGGAGAAGTTCACCCGCCACGTCCTGCCCGAACCTCCCCGGTGACGGTCACCGAACCTGTGGGCGGCCAGTGCTCTCCACGTCACTGCCGCGGTGATTCTCGCGGCAGTGCGGCGCCCCTCGTTTCTTGACGGCTGATTGGAGGTCCAGGAGATCGCTGATGAATGCGCGTCGGAAGCCGTACGGGGCCACAGGGACGCTCTGGCTGCGCGAGTCGCTTGATGCCGAGGGCGAGCCCATAGCCCGATCTTCCGACCTGCGGATTCTCACTCCGCTTGGCGGATCCGACGACAGCCCACCGAGACCAGAGAGAATCTGCCACAGAAACTGAGACCCCACAGCTGGGCTACAGCCCGGCTTTGGTCATGGGGTTGTCCTTCCAGCGCTCGACGGCGCGCACATAGCCGTGCACGGTGGGGGAGGTGGGGCTCCAGCGGGCCGCCGTTTTGAGTGCGGTGGCGCAGATCCCGGTGGCACTGACCCTGGACGGGCCGGAAGCCGCCTTTATGATCTTCTTCGCGGAAACGGCGGCGCGCCGAGGTGGCCGCTGCCGGACGAACGGCGGTACGCCGGGATGATGGTATGCACCAGCCTGGCCGGGTCGCAGAAACGCGCTCAGCGCCTCAGTCGTCGGCGAATCGGAAATTCAGGTAGAAAACCGGCGCCACCGTCATTGTCGGCCTCAACGGCCTGCGCCTACTGCGAGGCGCCGCCCGACGGCGCGCAGCCGCCCCCCGCCACGTCTAATAGCCGGCCGGGATGATGTCCGGTCTTCGCCGCCGCGGCCTGGCGTGCGCGCCCGGCCTGAGTCTGTGGCCTGGGCCGGCCCCTCATCTGCGACTCGCCGGATGAGGATGCCCCCTCCCGTAGCAGGCGTGGGAGAGGCGGTGTCCCCGGATCCTCGGACCCGAAAAGGGCCTCTGAGCTGCGCACTGACACCTCGTGCGGATCCCCTGCCGGCGCCCCGGTGTGGATTCGCAAACGGACAATTCACACCGCAGAAGGCCCTCGGTTCGCCTACTTGCGGGAATTGTCATTCCCGGTAGTAGGCGATCTGTACCGCCAGCACAACAGATCGTGATTATTGATTTTGAATTTCTGAAAAACAGAAAATGCTAGCCTGGAGCGGTGAGCGAGAGAGCCGGTGCGGTGACGCCGTGCAAGCACTGTGGGATGCCGATCGAGCAGCGCGAGGGAAGAGGGCGTCCCAAGGCCTACTGCCCGCAGGGCGACTGCCAGGCGGCGGCCAAACGCGAACGGGAGCTGAAGCGCGCGACCCCCGGCCTTGAGGGCGCGCTCGCCCGCGCGGAGGAGTTCTACGAGCGCATGGAGAAGGGCATGGCGGCGGCGATCGCGCCACTGGCGCAGATCCTGGCCGACGAGCTGAGCCCCGCCGGGGTCGAGGCGAAGCTGAGCGCGGTGCAGGCCGAGGCCCACACGCGGGTGGCGATCGCGCGCACCGAGCGGGAACAGGCCTTCGAGCAGGTACGGCTGGCCCGCGAGGCCACCGGACACGCCCGCCGGGAGCGGGACACCATGGCCCGCCAGGTCGAGGAGGCGAACGCGGAACGGGACATCGCCCTGGCCGACGCCGAGACCGCCAGGGAACAGGCGCTGGCCGCCCTGCACGAGGCCGCGGCCACCGAACGGCTCGCCAAGCACGCCGAACAGGAGGCCAGGCGGCGGGCCGACCACGCAGAGGCGGCCAGGGACGCCACGCTGAGGGAGACGGCCGAGCGGATCGAGACGGCCGAGACCGCCGCGGAGCAGGCCCAGGCGCTGGCCGTACAGGAACGAGAGCAGGCGGAGCAGGCCCGCGCCGAGCGTGACCAGGCGGAACGGACGGCGAAGGCCGCGCAGCGGGCGAGGGCGGAGGCCGAGCGGGCCGCCGTCGCCTCCGAGGCCCAGGCCAGAGCGGCCGAAGCCGAACGGGACAGGGCCCAGGCTCGGGCGGACGCCGAGGCCCAGGGCCGGGCACAGGCGCTGGCCGAAGCCGCCGAGGCCCGGGCGCAGGCGGCCCGCGCCGACCGGCAGGCGGCCCAGGCGGACAACCGGGCGGCACGCCAGATCACTGAGGCGGAGGAACGCGCCACGGCGAAGGTCGCGGAGGCGGAGGAACGCGCCGCCGCGCGGATCGCCGAAGCGCAGGCGGAGCGGGACAGGGCGCTCATGCAACTGGCCATGGAGCAGGTGAGGCTTTCCGACCTGCGGGAACAGATGGAGGCTCTGCGCCTGGAGGCCGCCCAGCTCAGGGAACGCGCGGTGACAGCGGAGCTCCGCGCCCCCGCCACTCCCCCGGAACCGACCCCATAGGCATCGCGATCTGACGTTGTGAGTCCACTACGCGGGCCTCCAAGTACGGAGGCCGGCGCGTTGCCGCGTTACCGCAGGCGCGGCCCGCTGACCTGCCGACGTTCGGCACCCTGCCCGACGCCGGGGTGCGGCCGATCGAGAGCACCCGGCTGCGGTGACCCGTCACACGCAAGCGCACGGTCGCCGCGCCGCCAATCGGCCGTGGGATGGGCGGGCCACCTCGCACGTGCAGGGTCAAAGGGTGTCGACCAGGGTGACTTCAGCGGTTCTGACGCTGCCGTCGGGCCTGCGGTAGGTGACGGGGACGACGGCTCCCGCGCGCAGTACTCCGACACGGGCGGCGCTCTGCTCCCTGGCATTGGTGATGACCCTGCCGTTGAAGGAGACGATGACATCACCGGGCCGGATCCCGGCCTTGTCGGCGGGGCTGCCCGGCACCACATCGGATACCAGCGCACCGCTGTTGTTGGGGGCGTCCTCACGGACGACGCCGAACAGGCCCTGCCTCCCCTCGGTGATGATCACGTCGAGTGGTTGCCGCTCGCTGTCGACGCTCAGGTTTCCGCTGTAACGGGCCCGCTGCATAGGGGCGTTGGGGGTGGCCTGAAGCCAGACCCGTACCGGCAGGTTCCAGCGCCAGCGCCCGGGACCCATGCGGACGGTGGCGGTGGAGCCATCGGTGGCGATCGCCTCCGCGCAGGGCCGGGGCCGGCAGTTCATCTCCAGGCGCGTGATGCGGGTGTGCGGAGGGGCGGTGAAGACGAAGGTGCCCGACGTGGGGCGGGTGCGGTGGTCCGGCGGATACGTCACGGGTTCGGCGGCGCCCGGGGCGTCGAGTTCGGGCACCTCTTGCTGTGGTTCGACCCGCGCGGAAAGCACCGTCGCGGCCGCTGCCGGTCCGGCGGCCGGAAACGTGGACGAAGCCGGGGCGGCGGCAGCGGGGGTAAAGACCGTGGCGGTCAGGACGGCCGACACGAGGCACGCGGTGACCGCGGTGCGCCGGACTCGCGGCCGGTGGACACCGACGGGGTTGTTGAGGTTCACAGGGAACGTCCCTTCTGAAGGTGACCCGGGCAGCGGTGACCGTCGATGGGCGCGGAACAGAGCGGCAAATACAATGAGTAGTTGACCTATAGCCGTGCGTGCCCGACAAGATCGGACCTTACTACAGGGAATCGGACCGCGGGCCGACCAACTCGCGGCTGTCGCCTGTCACACGCGCGCAGGGCCGGAACAGGCATGGCGCCGCGTCTCCGCCGGACCGTTCGCTGCACCTCGGCGTTTCCCTGGGACTCGTCTCGACGCCCCTGACAGGATGAGGTGACGTTCACGGTCGCGGCAGGAGGGCTGGGCGCGCGATGCTGGGTCGGCTCGCCGGGCAGTTCCGGCTCATCACGCGTTCGTTTCCGGCCGCGCGACGGAGACACGGTGTCGTCCGGACGATGCGACTGATCTCGCATGAGCTTCTGTTCGATGTCCGGCACGGGACCGACACCTCTCTGGAGCCGCCCGGCTGCACGACCGCGCACGAGGGCACCAATCCGCTGCTCTTCGCGGAGATGCTGCGAAACACCCCGTTGACCGCCGGCGGGCGGGTGTTCGTGGATTTCGGGGCGGGAAAAGGACGGGCGCTCATGCTCGCCGCGAGGCACGGCTTCGCCGCCGCCATTGGTGTGGAGTCGTCGCCCGAGCTGTGCGCGATCGCGAACGCGAACATCGCCAGGTTCGGCCGCCGACGTCCCTGCGCGTTGAGCGTCACATGCGCGGACGCCGAGTCCTTCGCCGTCCCGACGTCCGTGACCGTCGCCTACTTCTTCCATCCGTTCGGTGCCGAGACCATGCGCGCGGTCGTGGATCGCATTCTCGAATCGCTCGCCGAGGTCCCCCGGGACTTCTACGTCATGTACCTCAACCCGCGGCACGCCGACGTGTTCATCACCGCTGGATTCGGCGAGACGGACCGGTGGCACGACGCGGTGCTTCTGTCGCGACCTCGATGAGGGCTCGGGCCACGCGCGAGCGGTACCAGCGGCTGAGGAAGTCATAGAGGACAAGTTCCTGGGGGCGCGCGGCGGCGGGCAGCATCCGGTTCGCGTGCATGTGCAGGAAGCTGCCGACGAGGGCGGTCACATGACGGGTGAGCCGGTCGGCGCCCGCGCACGCCGCCAGGTCGCCGGCGATGGGGCGCAACGCCTCGGAGCGTGCCCGATATAGGTGATCTGGTGCGGTCAGGAGTGACTCCAGTCGCGTCCGTTCCCGCCGATAGCGGGCGCCGAGCCGGTGGGCGAAGGCGGCGTCGGCACCGAATTCGCGGCTGAAACGATCACGTGCCGCCGTACTGACGGAGAGCCGCCCGGCCAGGTCCAGGCCCAGATCGTCGAGCAGCCGGTCAAGACCGACCAGCGCCAGCCGCCAGCGTGTGTCCATGTCGCGGGGAGACTCCCCGATCGCCTTGAGCGCGGCGTCGCTGTCGGCGTGGAACAGCCGCTCGGCCAGAACGATCCCGTCGGCTCCGCCGTAGCGCTCAACCTCGCGTTCGTAGGTGTCCAGTTGGATCCGCCAGAGTGTGCCCTCGGCGTGGAACGGCGCGCAGGCGGCGAGCAGCGCGGGCAGCACCTCGTTCATCAGGCGGTCGGGGTCGCCGTGCAGCCGCAGCCTCAGATGCGGGTCGGGATCGGCGTACCGGACGAAGAACCAGCGGTCGACCGAGGCGTCGGACACCGCCTCGCGCACCAGGGGCCGCACGACCTGCTGGAGTATGGTGTCGGCACCGACCGGGCCGCTGTACAGCTTGGCGTAGAGCCAGGGTGATCCGGGCGGGAAACTTCGCGTGAGCGGCCTCTCCTGGCGCGCCGGGGTGACGGCGGCGGGCTCGAGGGCCCTCGCGCGCAGAAACGGCACGATGATCTCGTGCGCGAAACGACCCTCCGGCCCCGTCGCAGGCACCTCGTCCGGCCCGAAGAACACCTCCTCAAGCCGTACCGGCCGGTGCTCTCGGAACAGGTGAACGGCCATGTCGGCGAAGAGCGGGTTGTCCAGGTCGATGGGCAACCGCCGATCCGCGTCCACCACCGCGACCCATCGCGGCAGGCGAAGCAGGCGGCGTAGATCCTGCACCGCGGCGAATCGGGCGGCGGCTGTCGGGCCTTCCAGGGACGCCAGTTGCGCGTCCGACAGACGCCAGCGGGCCCGGGACAGCACCAGCCGGCCGGCGGTGACCCTCGGCAGATAGGGCGCGTCGTCCAGGCCTCCGAACGAGAAGGACAGCCCGCCCGTCCTCCCCTGACGCTGCAGATGACACAGGAAGCGATACAAGGCAGGGCTGCCAGCTCCGTCGAAGCGGTGCGCGACCGTGAGCCGGGGCAGAACCTCGCGGCCGAGCGAGCGCGAGCGGAGCACCACCCGCTCACCGGCGACGGAGACCGTGAGGTCGTCGAGGGGCATCCGCCGCTCCGGCGCGGCCGGGCGGCCGAGGTAGACGATCTCGTACTCGCGAAGATGCGGCCGGACCAGGACGTTGCCCACCTTGCCCGGCACGGGATGCACGATCTCCGCGTAGATCGCCTCCGGTCGCAGCGCTTCTTCGGCCCGTAGATGCCGCTGTAGACGGCGGAGCAACCGGTCGTCACGACGGCAGAACCGGCCCATCAGCGTGGTTCCGGACAGCCCGCCCACCGCGGACAGCATGATGCGGTAGCGTCCCGCGGCCACCTCGTCCTCATCGGCCGCGATGATCGTGGCGACGACACCGAAGGAGTCCGGCATCGGGACTGCGTCGCCCGCCTCCTCAAGGGCCCGCACCTCAGCCTCGCCCAGCGACAACTCCGCCACGCCCGCGCACGCGGCTTCGGTCAACCAGCGCGCGGCGAGCGCGTCCCGCCTGCTGAGTCGAGTGTCCTCGGCCCGTGGAGGTGACGGGAACGCCAGATCGTCCAGCAGCGGAGCCGGAGCCGCTCCGAACGGCCCGTCAGCGGGGAGTCCGATACCGATCTCGTCGTCCAAGGCCTCGCACAGCGGCACCTCGCGCCGGTCGTACCGGTTGAGGAACGCCTCACGGAAGCGGCCCAGAGGGTCGCCGCGCCGGCCCGCGCCGACGCGGCGCAACAGACGCACTCCGCGTTCGATCTCCGCGACCACGTCTCGTCCCAGTGTCACCCGGGCGGGCTTCGTGAGATCGACATGGAAGGAGGCCGGGACCTCGGCCAGGGCCGGAAGCGCCGCGGCGACTTCGCGGTAACGCTCAGGATCGGCCCCCGGCGGCGACTCGTCCAAACCCGCGAGCATGGTCCGGGCCTGGCGCAGTGCCGAGACGACCGGCCGGGCGCGCTCTCCGCCCGCCCGGTCCAGCCGGTCAAGGAGGTCGTCGACCGGCTCGGGCCCGCTCACCGTGGGACCGAGTTCGCAGACCAGGAGCTGTGCGTCGATCAGCCGGTCCACGAAGTCGAGCGCCTCACCCCGGCCGACCTCGGGGTCGACGGCGCCGACGGCACAGGCCAGCTCCCAGGGCAGGGCCCCGCCCGCGGCCCGCTCGAGCACGGCCTCCAGATGGACCGTCGGTTCGACGGCCACCAGGTGGTACGACGTCCCGGCGCCGGCAGGGCGCGTCTCGGTGTATCTCAGGCGCCCGGCCGCCCGGTAGACGCTGGAGTTCGGCAGATACCTGAGCCTCGGACGCAGGGCCGGATCTCGCTGCAGGGACTCCGCCAGGGCACCGAGATATCGGGAGTCCAAACTCGTGTGGCGGCGGTAGGTCTCCCGCCTCGCGAGACGCAGCCGGGTCTCCTCACCGATCGTCCCGAGTGAGCACCCGGCGAAGAGCCCGAACGGCGTCGGGCGCCCCGCCATGCGCGCGACATACCGAAGAAGACCATGGCCGATCTTGAGCCCGCCCCGCGGGTCACGCGCCCAGCCGTCCAGCCGCCCCTCCAGCGACGGCGAGGCCACCCACAGAGCCTCGCGCACATCGGGCCGCAGGCACAGCGCCCGCAGCCGGTCGAGGGCACGCGCGTGTTCCGCCGTCGCATACTCGTGCGAGTAATCCGTCTCCGCCAGGCCGTCACCGCCCAGCGCGAACAACGCGTCCAGCGGAAGGTACGGCGTGCGGAGCACGAAGAACCCCGCAGGCCGCCAGGCCGGCTCCTCCTCGGCACCCGTCATCCCCGCAGCAGCCGCCTCATCCGGGCCGACCCCCGCCGGAGCAGGAACCGCCACAGCGACGGTGTCATGATGCCCTGCGGAAACGGACGTGGCCAGAAGAAGTTGACGTTCAGCGCCCACGGCGTCACCACCGTCACCTGGTGATACCAGCCGACCGGGATGTAGAGCGACTCACCCGGCCGCAGAGTGCACTGCCAGCCCGATGCCCGCCGCGCGAGCGGGAACCTGTCGAAGTCCGGAACGTTGGGGTCGAAGCGGCAGTGGGTGATCCGGGGAATGCGGTACACCAGCCGGGACTGCGAGGGCGGGAACAGAACGAAATGCTTGCGGCCGATCACCTGGACGTTGCAGTTGGGAGTCACATCGCAGTGCAGCCCGGAGGAGGTGCCCAGGACGCCGCACCACAGATTGGTGTCCACGGGGGAGGCGCGGAACCAATCAGGGGCCGGCGCGTCGGCGGCGAGCCTCTCCGACAACTGGCTCAGCTTCGCGTCGAGGTAATAGGAGTCCTCAAAGCCGCTGGCGGCGACCGCCTTGGTGATGGCGCCGACGTCGGCGTGTCTTTCGGTGACAGGCCGTAGGTCGTGCGCGGTTTCCACCACCCAGTCCAGATAATCACCGAAAGACGTACGTCCGCCGCGGGCCAGGTTCTGGAAAATATTGCTGGGTGGGCCGTTCGTCTCTCGCACGGCGACCTCGCGGTGACCGGCCACGGACTTGAGGTAGGCGCTGTTCCAGTTCTTGACGGCCTGCCATCCGGAAACATTGTCCACGACCACCCGGGGAAGGCCGGCGAGGCGTGCCGGCCGGAATTCGCCACGCGAGACGCGTGGAACCGGTTTCAGATTCAACGCCGACCCACCGTTTTCGTCTACTTGACCCGCTCGCCCTGAATCTCGTGGTCGGCGCCGGCGTCGTCGCACGTCCACAGACTCCATCCCTGCGTGCTCAGGATGGGGTCATTGAGGTTGCGCACCGTTTCCCGGTCCAGTGAGAGTTTCTTTCGCGGCTTTTCCGCTGTTTCTTCCATGACGGGTATCCTTTCTTGTTACGACGATCGGAGCCTATCCCGGGCCAATCCGGGCGTCCAGCTCCATGTCAATTGTTTACCGACTCCGCCGGTGCGATTTCCCTTTTTCCCTTCATTGCTTCGTGTTAATTGTTGCGGCCGGTAAATAAATGGGCAGTGTTCGCAGGCGGTCACCGGCCCCGGGAGCCCTCGAAGCGGGGCCGTTCCCGTCGGGCACCCGACGGCCGGCGGAGCCTGGCGGAAGGGCGGGAGGTGCCCCGGTTTGGCAGACTGCTGGTCATGGCGAGTGAACGGGTGCGCGTCGGCGTCCTCGGCCCCCTGGTGCTGGACACCCCCTCCGGTCCCGCGCAGGTGGGAGGCGCGCGGCTTCGGGCGTTGCTGGCCCGGCTGGCGCTGGACGCCGGGCGTGCCGTACGGCCCGCGACCCTGGCCGAGGCGCTCTGGGGCGAACCGTGGGGTGAGGAGGCACCGGAGGACCCTCAGCGTGCGCTGCAGTCGCTGGTTTCCCGGCTGCGCCGTGTCCTGGGCGACCCCGAGCTGCTCACCCTGGGGCCCGCCGGATATCGGCTGGCCGTCGAGCCGGAGGCGGTCGACGCCGTCCGGTTCGAGCGGCTGGCTCGCGAGGGGCGCGACTCGTACGCGCGATCCCGGCACGCCGAGGCCGCCGCGATCCTGCGCGAGGCCCTGGGACTGTGGCGTGGTCCCGCCCTGGCGGACGTGCGTGAGGCGCCGTTCGCCGACGCCGAGGCGGAGCGGTTCGAACGGGCCAGACTGTCCGCCCTGGAGGACCGGATCGAGGCCGACCTCACGCTGGGCGCGGAGCCCGACCTTGTCGCCGAACTTGAGTCGCTGACCGCCGCGCACCCGTTGCGGGAACGGCTGCACGCCCAGCTGATCCGGGCCCTGGCGCTGAACGGCCGGGGCGCCGAGGCCCTGGCCGCCTACCAGCGGATCCGTGACCTGCTCGCGGACGGTTTCGGCGGTGATCCAGGACCGCACCTTCAGCAGGCCCACCTGGCGGTGCTGCGCGGCGCGTCTCCCGGACCCCGCCGGTCGCACGGAAACCTGGACGTCCCGCTCACCAGCTTCGTCGGCCGCGACGAGGACGTCCGCCGGGTGGTCGGATTGCTCGGCCGCGTCCGGCTGGTCACCCTGGTCGGCCCCGGCGGAGCGGGTAAGACCCGGTTGGCCAACGCCGTCGGCCGACGGCTCTCGCCGTCCGGCGGGGTGTGGTTCGTCCCCCTGGCCCCGGTCGCCGCGGACGACGTGCCCCGCGTGGTGTTCGACCTGCTGCGGAGTCGCCGGGAGGGCGTGCCGTCCCGGCCCGTCACCCGGGAGGCCGTCCCGGACCACCTGGTCGAGACGCTCGCGGACGACGACCTGGTGCTGGTGCTGGACAACTGCGAGCACGTGATCGAGGCCGTCGCGACGCTCGCCGGGACCCTGCTCGCCCGCTGTCCGGGGCTGCGGGTGCTGGCCACCGGCAGGCAACCCCTGCGGATCGACGGTGAGACCCTGCACCCGGTGCTCCCGCTGGAACTCCCCGAACCCGGGGCGAGCCCCGAGCGGACCCGTGCCTGCGCGGCGGTCCGCCTGTTCCACGACCGGGCCGTCGCGGTACGGCCGGACTTCGCCCCCGAGGGCGGCGCGCTGACCGCGGTGACCGAGATCTGCCGCCGTCTGGACGGCCTCCCGCTGGCGATCGAACTGGCCGCGGCGCGGTTGCGCGCCCTGCCGGTCGAGGCGGTCGCGGCGCGGCTGGACGACCGCTTCCGGCTGCTCACCGGCGGCAGCCGTACGGCGTTGCCACGGCACAGGACGCTTGGCGCGGCGGTGGCCTGGAGCTGGGACCTGCTCGGTTCCGACGAGCGGACGCTGCTGGAACGGTTGTCGGTCGTGCCCGGCGCCTTCGCCGAGGACACGGCGGAGGCCGTCGGCGGACTGGGTGAGGTCCAGGAGTCGCTGGCGGCGCTGGTCGACAAGTCCCTGCTGCACCCGGTGGAGTCCGCCGACCCCGTCGAGCCGCGCTACCGCGTGCTGGAGACCATCAGGGAGTACGGCCTGGCGCGGCTGGCGGAGCGGGGCGAGGTCGAGGCCGTACAGGAGCGGCACGCCGTGTTCCTCCTGCGGCTGGCCGAGACCGCCGACCCACGTCTGCGCACCTCAGGGCAGCTTCGCTGGCTGGTACGGCTGTCCGCGGAACGGGACAACCTGTCGGCCGCGATCCGCTGGGCGGCCGAGTCGGGCGACGCCGGTCTGGCGGTCCGGTTCGGCGTCGCGCTGTGCTGGTTCTGGTTCCTGCGGGACCACCCACCGGAGTCACTCGACCTGCTCGACCGGGTGCTCCAGACTCGCGGCCCGGCGGAGCCGCAGGCCCGCGCGCTGGTGGTCGTCGCGCACGCGCTGGCCACCATCGAGGCCGTCGGCGAGCCGGAGGAGGCGAGGGAGGCCTTCGACCGGATCGGGAAGGCGCTCGAAGAGGCCTCCGGCACCCACCCCGTCCTGAAGATGGCCCGGCTGGCGCTCGCCATAGGCGCGGGCGCACCGGACATGCCCGACTCCCCCGACGAGGGGACCGATCCGTGGAGCCGGTCGCTGACCCTGCTGGTCCGGGGCGTGCTGGCCATGAACACCGGACGGGCCTTGGAGGCGAAGCATCTGTTGTCGCACGCGCTGACCGGTTTCGAGGAGCTCGGCGAGCGGTGGGGACTGGCGACCACGATGAGCACTCTGAACTCGGCGGCGCAGCGGGCCGGCGAATCGGCCTCGCCCGTGCTGGCCGAGCGGGCCACCCGGCACTTCCGGGAGCTCGGCATGCCCGAGCACACGATGGAGAGCGAGGTCGCCACCGCGCTGCATCTCGCCCAGACCGGTGACGCGGACGGCGGGCGACGGCTGCTGACGGACCTGCTCGCCCGGGCGGGCCGGGCCGGGTCTGCGGAGTCGCAGGCCCAGGTGTGTCTCGGCCTGGCACGGCTGGAGTGGCAGGCCGGACGGCCGGGGGCCGCCCGCGAACACGCCGAGGCCGGTCTGACCGAGGCCCCGCCCGGCCGGGCGACCCCGCATCTGACCGCGTTGCTGCTGGCCGTACTCGCCCAGGTGGACGTCGCGGAGGGGGTGCCCGACGAGGCGGCGCGCAGGCTCGACCACCCGGCGGTGCACCTGACGCTGTCCTGGCACACGCCGGTCGCGGCCTCGACCGCGGTCGCGACCGCCGCGATCGAGCTGTGCCGGAACCGGGCGGAGCGGGCCGGACGGCTGCTCGGGGCCGCCGCCGTGCTGCGGGGCCGGGACGATCCCGGTGACGCGGACGTGCGGACGGTCGAGCGGCGGATCACGGCCGTCCTGGGAGCCGCCGGGTTCACGGCCGCCTACGCCGGGGGCGCGGCGGCGTCACGCGCCGAGGCCGAGCGGCTGGTGTCCTCGGTCATCACCTCCGCCGGGGCCGACCGCGCGGGTCAGCCGGTGTGAGCCGGGGCGGCTTTGCCGAACATGGCGCAGATCGCCGCGAGCTGGAACGCCTGGGCCGCCTTGGCGAGCTTCGGGTCGCTCCCGTACTCGGCCCAGGACTCCGCCAGGATCAGGAGGGTCGCCGTACGGCCACCGGCGCGGTCGGTGACATTGGTGGTGAGGTAGCCGGGGATGCCGCCGTCGTGACCCCAGAACGTGCCGCACGGGGTGGCGCTGGTCTGGATGCCGAGCCCGTAGCCGGGACCGTCCGGTTCCCGGGGGTCGATCGGCACGGTGGCGCGCAGCTGCGCGAGCTGGGCGGCGGGCAGCAGCTTGCCGGACATCAGCGCGGTGTAGAAGCGGGCCCAGTCCTGTGCGGTCGAGACCATCGCCCCGGCCGATCCTCCCCACCCGGGGTCGTTGCCCGAGACGTCCACGTGCCCGTCGTGACGGATCCCGGCGAAGTTCCTGAGCCCGGCGGGCACCGTCGGCGGCATGTGGGCGGCGTCCGGTTCGTAGCCACGGGCGTACGGCCCGCGCCAGGTGGAGTCCGTGGCGTAGTAGGTGTGCTTGAGGCCGAGCGGCCGGGCGATCCGGTCCCGGACCAGGTTCGCCAGGCTCGTCCCGGTGACCCGTTCGAGAACGGCGCCGATCGCGGCGTAGTTGGTGTTGCTGTACGACCATTTCGTGCCGGGCGCGAACAGCGGGTCGTGCTTCACGCCCACGGCGAGCAGCTTCTCCGAGGTCCAGCGCCGCCGTTCCCTGCCGAGGATCGACGGCCGGAGCGCGAGGTCCTCGGTGTAGTCGAACAGGCCGGCGGTGTGGTTCAGCAGCATGCGCAGCGTGATCGCCCCGCCGTTGGGCACCCTGCCCGGCAGCCACCTCTCCACCGGGTCGGACAGGGCGACCTTGCCCTCGGCGACCAGCTGCAGCACGAGTGTGGCCATCATGGTCTTGGTGTTGGATCCCATCCGGACCTCGTCCCCCGCCTTGAGCAGGTGGTCCTTCCTCGTCCAGGAGGCCTGTTCGGCGATCTCGACCGGTCGGCCGTCGCCGTCGTCGATCCGTGCGATCACGCCGGGCGCCCCGGCGGCGACCAGTTCTCGTGCCAGCCGCCGCAGCTGGGCGCTCCGCGCCTCGGCGCGGTCACCGGCCTGGGAGGTGGTGGTCTGGGCGCCGGCCTGGGAGGCGGCGGCCGGGGACGCCAGGGCCGCGGAGTTCACGACCAGGCTCGCCGCCAGCGCGAGAGCGGCGGCCACGCGCGGGCGGCGGCGCCGTACGGCACGGTCCTGCGGGAGGAGGTTTCGGGACATCGGTCTGTTCCTTTCGAAAATGGACGTCCCCACCCTCGGCCCCTCCGCGCACAGACCGCACTCAGCGCGCTGTCAGTCGTCTGTCACGCCGCCGTCCTCCTGGTCATTCGTCCGCCTGGCCGTCCCCCGGGTCGTTCGCCAGGTCGTTCGTCAGGAGGAAGGGCTCCGTGGACCAGAACTCCTCCGGTCTGAGGCTGTGCAACGCGGTGTCGAGCGTCGCCGTGCCGCGCCGGTTGATATCGGTATTCACGAGCAGGACGTCATTCCGTTTTGTCGAACTTCGCCGGTGTGCCGGTCTTCGCCCATGACGACCGGTTGGGTGTCGGCCGGGCCACGCCCTGTCCAGGGGAGGGAATCGAAAGCACCTGGGCCTGCTTTGAGGGTTTATCATCAGCTACTTGTTGTTTTCACGGAAAGCCTCAACGTAAGGTTCAACGATACCGTTTAAGGCATGGTTGCTGATGTCAGGGGCGTCGTGCGTCCCGTGGAGTCCGTCATGGGGCTGTTCCCCTCCCGGCCTCGGTTGCTCGCCCTCGGCGAGCCGACCCATGGCGAGGACGTTCTGCTCGACCTGCGCAACGACCTCTTCGAGCGGCTCGTCACGCAGGAGGGCTACCGGACGATCGCGATCGAGAGCGACTGCCTGGCGGGGCTGGTCGTCGACGACTACGTCACCGGGGGTGCGGGCACTCTCGACGAGGTCATGGAACGCGGATTCAGCCACGGCTTCGGCGCGTCCCCGGCCAACCGCGAACTCGTGCGCCGGATGCGCGCCCACAACGAAGGCAGGCCCGCCGCCGAACAGCTGC
The DNA here is from genome assembly GCF_042893955.1 of Streptosporangium sp. NPDC001559. NCBI lineage: Bacteria > Bacillati > Actinomycetota > Actinomycetes > Streptosporangiales > Streptosporangiaceae > Streptosporangium > Streptosporangium sp. NPDC001559. The sequence goes on along the minus strand of NZ_JBIAVG010000007.1, from coordinate 83,566 downwards.
GTTTCGCCGGGTTCGACGGCCCGCTGGAGATCGGTGGCGCCGCGAGTCCCCGGCCCGCCCTCACCGCGCTTCACTCGTACCTCGCGGCCCGGGTGGACGCCGACCTGCTGGCCTGCACCGGGGAGACACTCGACCGGTTGCTCGGCGCCGACGAACGGTGGACCGACCCCGCCGCGATGATGGACCCGTCCCACTCGGTCGGGCGGTCGGAGGAGGCCGTACGGCTGCGGCTGCTCGCCGACGACCTGGTCGCCCTGCTCGACGCGCAGACACCGTCCCTGATCGCGACGTCCTCGCGGGAGGAGTGGGAGCGGGCGCGTCTGTACGGGCGCACCGCGACCGGCCTGCTGCTCTACCACTCCTGGATGGCCGACACCTCGCCGGGCCGGATGACGAGACTGATCGGCCTGCGCGACGCGATGATGGCCGCCAACCTCCTCGCTCTCGCCGAGCGGGGGCCGGTGCTGGTCCACGCCCACAACCGTCATCTCCAGCGGGAGCGGAGCACGATGCGGCTGGGTGCCCTGCATCTGGAGTGGTGGAGCGCGGGCGCCCTCGTGAGCGCGCGCCTGGGCGAGGAGTACGCCTTCCTCGCGACGGCCCTCGGCACGATCCGGCACCGGGGGGTGGGCACCCCTCCGCCGGAGACCGTCGAGAGCCTGCTGTACGGGCTCCCCGAGGAGCGGTCCGTCGTCGGCGCCCGTGACCTGGTCTCCGCCCTCGGGGACACACGGCTCACCCCCCGCGTGTCCCCATATTTCGGTTATTTCCCCCTGGACCCGGCCCACCTGGCGGACAACGACGGAATCGTGTTCGTCAGGGACCTGGGACCTGCCGCAACGACGTCGTCGTCAGCTCCGGACACGCCCTGATCTCGGCCTCGGTGAACCGTTCCGTCACCCACCGGCCGCGGGAGAACAGCTCAGTCTGGTCGGTGTGGTGCGGCGAGGCCGGGTTGGCCGACAGCGAGTACGTCAGCACGGTACGGGTGCGCGGCCCGGCCGGGGTCAGCTCCACGGCGATCAGGAAGCTGGAGCCGGTGTCCACGTCCGGGTAACGCCCTTGCTCACCGAGCGGGCCGCCGGTGCGAATCCGGTCGAAGCACCCCTCCCCCTCCGTACAGCCCGGCACCGGGACGGCGCCGTAGCGCTGGGCCTGACCCGGCGTGAGCGTCAGCGGGAGGTCGTTGGCGGTGAAGAACCGTACGGCGTCGGCCAGCGCGGTCGCCACCAGCGGGTCGGCGACGTCGAGTCCGCGTGGCGTGGTGAGCGGGTGCGCGGGGTCGAACGGCACCTTCCACCAGCTCTTCCGTGAGTCAGCCGCCTCTGACCGTCTGTGCGGGCGGTTCAGGTTCCGCAGGAACTCACGCCACAGGACGGCACCACGGCTGTCGAGGCGGGCCCGTCCGTCCCAGGCCGTCAGCGTGGCGCAGGCCCGGCGGACGTCGACCTTCCCACCGTCGCTCGCGGTCATCACCGGCCTGGCCCGGCACAGCGCGCGCAGGTCCGGGCGGAGCAGTTCGGCGCTCAGGTTGCGCTTGCCGACGGCCGTCCGCTGCAGGGTCTCCAGCGTGAAGCCGGGGGCGCCGAGCCCGTCGCCGCCCGAAAGCCGCTGGGCGACCATGTCGAGGCCGACCCGGGTGCGCAGGTCCCGTTCGGTACGGACGTCACCGTAGACGCGCGGATAGCCGGTGAGCGGGGCCTTCGGATTGGTCAGCCAGGGGCTGGCGTTGGCGTTGGTCACGTAGTCGGCGCGGGTCAGCCTGGGCTGGGCGGCGGGGCCGAAGACGCCCGGCTCGATCGCGTCCGCGTCCCGGCCCCACAGACACGCCGACGTGGAGCCGTCCAGGACGAGCGCCTCGGGGTCGTCCCCGGCACGGCAGCGTTCGGCCTGTTCGTCGGTGACATGCGGTACGACCGAGGCGTCGGCGAAGTATGTCTCGCCCCTGGAGTCGGCGGCGAGCGTGTAGACGAAGGGCATGCCCTGGTAGGTGTCCTGTACCCGGCGCAGTTCCGTGAGGTCGCGGGCGGCTCCCATGGCCAGCCACTCGTCGGCGAATCGCAGGTTGGCGGCGTTGACGTCGGCCAGGGCGAGCGCCTCCTTCCCGGTCCAGCCGGTGGCCAGCACCGGGCCGTACCTGGAGGTGTACAGGGTGGTGGTGACGGCGCGGGTCCCGCCTCGGGCGTCCCGGACGGTGACCGAAACCTCCTGCCTGCCCATCGGCTCCGGCCGCCCGTCGACCAGGTAGGAGGTGCGCAGGCCCGGCGCCAGTTCGAGCCGGTACAGCGTGAACCGCTGGGCGTGGGAGACGGTGTGCGTCCAGGCCACGGTGGCGTTGTGGCCGATCTGGACCATGGGTGTGCCGTACAGGCTGCCGCCTGACACGTCGAGCACGCCCGGGATGGTCAGGTGGACCTGGTAGAAGCGGCGGCTGCCGTTCCACGGGAAGTGGGGGTCGCCCAGCAGCATGCCGGTACCGTCGCGGGTTGCCTCGCGCCCGATGGCGTAGGCGTTGCTGCCCGGGGCGGACGGCCCTCTCCTGACCGGCCGGTCCTCTCCCTGCTCCGACGTCCGTCCCGAGGCGGCGATGGCCTCCTTGAACGAGGAGCCGCCGCCCAGCCGGGCGAGGTCGAGCAGGTTGGTCCAGACATCTGTGGCCGTGATGGGCCCGACCCATTCCTTGCCCCGGCAGGTGGGGTCGGGCAGCCGGTCCACACCCGTCTCGCTCAGGTACCGGTTGAACCCGGCGACGTAGCCGTCCACGAGGGCGCGCAGCTCGGCGCCAGGACCGTGCGGCGCGGGCCGGGCGAGTATCCGGCGCAACGTGCCCGACGCCTGGATCCCCTTGTAGTACACGTCGCTGGCCAGGTTGGAGACCGGGTCGATGGGGTCGTCCGACATCGCCTCCGCGCCGAAGTACCGCGAACGTTCGCCGCGCAGGGTGAGCGCCCACGAGGCCATGACGCACAGGTTGTCCTGCGCGAAGGCGTAGCCGTAGCCGTAGCCGAGACCGCCGTGGTCCTTCGCCTGGATGTGCGGGATGCCGTACTCGGTACGCCTGACGTCGGCGGCGTAGCGGCCCTCCTCCGCCCGCACCGGCGCGGGCGCCGCCACGAGAAGCGCGCCGGTCAGCGCGGCCACGAGCGGTACGGCCAGCCGCCGGACACGTGTGATGATCATCGGGGGTCCTGTTCGAAGTGGGCGTTGTCAGGCGCGGTCACACGCCTGAGCAGTGGCAGGCCGGCGAGGATCACCAGCAGGGCGGCCAGCAACCCGCCGCCGACGGTCAGGAAGTAGGCGGGCCCCGGCAGCGCCACCGACGCGTTCCTGATCGCCAGCCGGTCGATCAACGGCTTGGCCACGCCGAAGCCGGCGGCGGCGGCCACCAGGGCGGCCAGTACCACGGGGGCCGCCGTCTCCAGCAGCACCACCCTGGACAGGGTCCGTGTCGGCGTGCCGCCCAGCCGCAGCAGGGTGAACGGCTGCCTGCGCTCGACCACCCCTCCCGCGACCGAGACCAGCAGACCGCAGCCCGCCACCAGCAGGGTCAGCGAGACGACGGCCAGCGCGGCGCGTTCCGCCTGTTCCAGCAGCACCGCGCGGGTCTGGGCGACCTCGGCGAACGTCTGCGGCGTCTCGGTACCGCCGGAGGCGGCGACGTACGGGGTGAGCAGCGTGCGGACTCGTTCACGGACGGCCGGGTCGTCCACACGGACCAGCACCGCCGCCAGGGGAAGGGCCGCGGAGGTGGCGGAGGTGTCCGGGTTTTCCGTGTCCACGATCGGCAGGTGACGATCGACGGAGAGCATGTTGTCGCCGGTCAGCAGCCGGTTGAAGTCGGCCCTCACCTCGCGGGCGCCGGGGGCGCACCGGCCGAGCGCCGGGAAACCGGTCAGGGCGTCGCAGCCGACCACGTGCCCGAGCAGGAAGTCGGGCCGGCAGCCGGGGCCCGGGTCGCACGGCGGCGGTCCGTCGGGTCTGGGCGGCGCGTCGGTCCTGCGGTAGACCGGCAGCACGGTGACGCCGGGCTGGGCGCGTATCCCGGCCAGCAGCCCGGCCGCCGTGTCCGGCGGCAGCGGCAGGCCGTCGGTGGCCTCGCCGTACCCGAAGGAGGCCCGCATGACCTCGTTCAGCGTGCCGCCGCCCGCCGCCTTCTGGCCGGAGACGACCGCGGGGACGACACCGGCGACGGCCGTGCCGATGAAGACGGCCAGCACGATTCCGTTCACCGACCGGAAGGCGCCCTTCGGGTCGGCCGCCAGCCGTCGCGCGGCCAGCAGTGTCGCCGCGCCCGAGGTGACGCGGGCGGTCAGTCGCGCGGCCAGCAGCGTCAGCCACGGCCCGGCGACCACGAGGCCGACCATGGTCAGCGCCAGGCCCACGTCGACGAGCACCGTGTTCGGGTCCCCGCCCTTGGCGAACGCCGGACCTGCGAACAGCCCCAGCCCGGCCGGCAGCGGGAGCGTCCGCCACCATCCCGGGGCGGACGCCCGCGCCCTGCGCGCCGTACCGAGCGGCGTGACCCGCACCCGGCGCAGCGACCACAGGGCGGCACCGACGGCGGCGAGCGGCACTCCGAGGAGCACGGCGGCGTACTGCGGCCCGGTCGGTGCGACCGTTTCGGGGAAGAAACGGGAGCCGGTGACCGTGACGTCCACCAGGACCGGCCGCACCACCTGGAAGAGGAGGACGCCGGCGATCGCGCCCGCCGCCGCGCCGAGCGCCGCGTCCGCCGACGCGATCGCGTTGATCTGCCGCGTGGTGGCGCCCGCCAGCCTGATCGCCGCGAAACGCGTCTCGCGGCGGGCCGCCGCCAGGCGGGTGGCGGTGCCGATGAGGACGAGCAGCGGGAAGATCAGGCCGACCGCGGCGATGCCGAAGCCGTGCTCGTACAGGGCGGTGGTCTCGTCGTCGGCGGGTGCGGTGGCGACGGTGTCGACGGCCGTGGTTCCGGCCATGGCGGCCAGTTCCGCCGGGGTACGGCCCACGACGACGACCAGATCGTCGGGGCCGGACAGCGCCGCCGGTCCGATCAGGCCCGCGCGGGTGCCCGGGAAGCGGTCGGCGAGCTGCTCGCGCGGTACGGCGTCGACCAGTTCGGCGAGCGCGGGTGAGAGGTGGTACCGCCCCGCTGCGGGCAGGGCGGAGAGGCCGGGCACGGTCGGCGTGGCCGTCCCCGGGTCGAGGACGGCGACGTCGAGCCGTTTGATCGGGCGGCCCGCGTAGATGTCCCGGCGGTGGTTCCACAGCACGGCGCCCTGGGTGGCGCCCAGCGCCCAGCCGCTTGGCGCGGAGCCGGTCGTGCACTCCCAGCACGGGCGGTTCGCGGTGGTCCTGAACGCGTTGAACAGCGCCACCGTGCCCAGCAGCACCGTCACCCCCATCGCGACGGCGACGGTGACGAGCGTCAGCCTGACGGCGGACTGCCCGCCGCCGCGCAGCGACAGCCGCAGGCCGAGCAGAAATGTCATCGGACGGCCCCGCTCGCGTAGGGGTCGGTGACCTTGCCGTCGCGCACCATGACCTCCCGGTCCGCGCAGGCGGCGACCCGGGCGTCGTGGGTGACCACGATCACGGTCACGCCCTCCTCGCGGGCCAGGCCGACGAGCAGTTCCATGACCTGCTCGCCGGAGAGAGAGTCGAGCGCGCCGGTCGGCTCGTCCGCGAAGATCACCTTGGGCCGCGTCACCAGGGCTCTGGCGATCGCCACCCGTTGCGCCTGCCCTCCGGACAGTTCACCGGTGCGCCGCTCGCCCAGGTCGTCCAGTTTCAGCCGCAGCAGTGCCTCCCCCGCCCGCCGGTAGGCCTGTTTGCGCCGGGTTCCGCCGAGCAGCAGCGGCAGCGCGACGTTGTCGGCCACCGTGAGCTCCGGCACGAGCTGGCCGAACTGGAAGACGAAGCCGAACGCCGTACGGCGCAGCTCGGAACGCCTGGCGTCGTTGAGGAGGTCCAGCCTCCGCCCGTCGAACCAGACCTCTCCCGTGTCGGGGGTGAGGATGCCCGCCAGGCAGTGCAGAAGGGTGGATTTGCCTGAACCGCTCGGCCCCATGATCGCCAGGATCTCCCCCGCCGCCACGGACAGGCTCGCCGCGCGCAGCGCCGGTGTCCGGCCGTGGGCGCGGTCCACGGAACGGGCCTCGAGCAGCGGGCCCGGAACGGGAACGGCGTCGATGACGGCGGTCATGCGTTGCGCACCGTTTCCGCCAGCGCGCCGAGCCGGGCCGTGGTCACGTCGATCCAGCGCAGGTCGGCCTCAAGGTGGAACAGGGCGTGGTCGGCCAGCAGGGTGTCCACGAGGGCGTCACCGCGTTTGATCTCCGACAGTTCGCGCATGCGCCGCATGTGCGTGGCGCGCTGGGCGTCGAGGTAGCCCTGCGCGTCGTGGCCGAGCAGCAGGGCCAGCACGACCTTCGTGAACAGAACGGTCTGCAGGAACGGCTCGGCCGCCACCGGTTCGGCGAGCCACACCTCCACCTCCTGGCTGCCGAGCGGGGTGATCGCGTAACGCTTGCGGTCGGGGCCGTCACCCGGCTCGCTCTGACCGGCCGTGACCTTGCCGTCCCTGGCCAGGCGGCCGAGCGTCGAGTAGACCTGCCCGAAGGGCAACGGCCTGCCCCTGCCGAAGTAGGTGTCGTAGGCGCGTTTCAGGTCGTACCCGTAGCTGGGCTCACGATCCAGAAGGCCCAGGAGGGCCAAGGGGACTGTCATGGAGCCCGACTATATACCGGGGGTATATACGCGGTGTATAAGGAACACGGGCGGGGGCCGAGAGGTCAGCAGGGCTGGAGGGCGGGGAGGCGGCCCTCGAAGAAGGCGGCCGGGGTGACGCCCATCAACGTACGGAACTCGGCCGTCATGTGGGACTGGTCGTAGTAACCGGTGGCCGCGGCCAGGCGGGCCCAGCGGGGACCGTCGGCACGGGCCAGGGAGAGTGCCTCACTGAGACGTTCGATGCGTTCGAAGTGCTTGGGTGACAGGCCGACCGCGTCGGCGAACAGGTCGCGCAGGTGCCGCTCGCTGACGGCGAGGTGGCGGGCGATGACGGGCAGCGGTTCGTGCCGTCCGCCCCCACGTCCGCGCAGTGCCCGGGCCGCGGCCCGGACCAGCGCGCCCCGCGCCCCGTCCGCCGGGACCCTGGCGGACAGCGCGGCCCCCAGATGCCCGAGCACGAGACCGTCGTCACCGGCCGCCTCCGTCAGCGCCTCCTCCAGCCGGTCCGAGGAGGTGCCCCACAGTTCCCCGAGGCCGACCACCCGGTCCACGACCTCGCTCACCGGGACGCCGAGCAACGGCCGGGCGGCGCCGGGACGCAGCCGCAACCGCAGGCCGTACGGGATGTCCTTGCCCGCGTGGTACGAGGCGCGGGTACGCGGGCCGACCACGAGCAGGTCGCCGCGCCCCGCCGGGGTCGTCCGGAAGACCAGGGAGGTGTCGGTTTCGGGGACGTGCACCAGCGGGAGCCGCCCTCCCCGTACGGAATCGTCCGCCCGCAGCGCGCTCACCGCCCTGACCAGCGACCGCAGGCCGTACGGCACGGCCATCGGGACCTCGATGCTCACCACCTCACGCTAGCCGGGGCACAGGGTGGGCAGGCGTGCCGAAAATTCCTATAGGGGCCGGTGGGCGGGGCGTCAGGGTTGGCGCATGATTCTTGTCACGGGTGCCACGGGCACGGTCGGCGGTGAGGTGGTCCGGTTGCTGGCGGGCCGGGGGGAACGCGTCCTGGCGATGACGCGGGAACCGGCGAGGATCGAGAGGTCACCGGGGGTGCGGGTCGTCCGGGGGGACTTCGACGATCCGGCGTCACTGGCCGGGGCGGTACGCGGTGCCGACGCGCTCTTCCTGCTCAGCGCTCCGGGCCCGTGGGTCGCCCGGCACGACGAGGCGATGATCACGGCGGCACGGGCCGAAGGGGTGCGGAAGGTGGTGAAGGTCTCGGCCATCGGCACGGGAGAGGAACGCGAAGGCGTCACGGTGGGAGACTGGCATCTGGCCGGGGAGCGGGCGCTGCGCTCGGGCGGGCCGGACTGGACGATCCTGCGGCCGTCGAGCTTCGCCTCCAACGCCCTGGGCTGGGCTCCCCGGGTCCTGCGGGGACAACCGGTGCCGAACACGATGGGCGACGGCAGGCAGGGGGTCGTCGACCCGCGGGACGTGGCCGAGGTGGCGGTGACGGCGCTGACGTCCGAGGAGCACGTACGGGCCGTCCTCACACTGACCGGGCCCGAACTGCTCAGCGTCCCGGACATGGCGAAGGCGCTGGGCGAGACGCTCGGGCGGACCGTCGGAACGGTCGAGGTGCCGCTGGAGGTCTACCGCGAGAGCCTGATCGCCGCCGGAGTGGATCCCGGGTTCGCGGACATCGCGGTCGACGGCTCCCGGACGGTGGCGCGGGGCGGCAACGCCCGGCTCACCGGTGACGTCGAGCGGGTGCTGGGGCGTGCGCCCCGCACGTTCGCCACCTGGGCGGCCGACCACCGGGCCGCCTTCGTCTCCGGCTGAGCCCGGAGCCGGGTCCGGTCACGTCGTCTCGGCGCTGAGGGTCGGCGCCACGGGCCTGCGGGCCGCCAGGCGCGCGGGCAGCGCGGTGAGCGCCGCCGTCGCCAGGAGGGTCGCGAGCGCGGCGCCCACCATCCAGAGGAAGGGGGTCTCCACCGCGTTCCTGGCGGTGAAGAGGGAGAGCATGCCGATGCTCAGGGGAACGCCGACGACGACACCGGGCAGGCCGGGCAGGAGCTGGGCGGCGGCCAACCCCATGGAGATCTGCCCCGGGGTGGCGCCGAGTGTACGTGCGACGGCCATGTTCGCCCGGGCCTCCAGAGCGGTGGTCCAGGTGAACGTGACGGTGTTCACGACGGCGAGGGCGATCAGCAGGATGGTGACGACGAGCATCAGCCCGCGGTCGTGCTCGCCCCGCAGGTTGGGCAGGACGGAGGAACCGTCCAGGCCGTAGCCCCTCTCCGGCTGGGCGTTGAGGGTCAGCACGGCGACGATCGCGATCACCGTGGTGGCGGTCGAGCACGCCTGCAGCACGGCGCGGCCAGGCCTGCGGGCGGTCAGCCGTACCCCGAGCAGCAGCGGGGTGGGCAGCAGCGCCGACAGCGCGGTGATCCAGGGGCGGCGGCGGGGCCGGTGCGCGGTGGCGGCCAGCGCCGTGACCGTCGCCGTGCGCATGGCCCGCAGTGTGGGGCCCAGCGTGGACAGCACCGCCACCACCACGGCGAGGACCGTCGCCGTGGCGACGGTGCCGCCGGTCAGCCCGGCGGTGCCGATCCTGCTGGCGGTGGGACTGGCGACGGCGGGCACGGTCAGGCGGGCGATCGCCAGTCCCAGCGCGTCGCCGGCCAGCGCCAGCACCAGATACTCGGTGAGCAGGACGGTCGCGATCAGCCCCGGGGTGGCGCCGACGGCCTTGAGCAGCCCCGCCCGGCGTGTCTGCTCGACGGCGCGTCCCGCGGCCAGCGCCGCCACCCCGGTGACGGCCAGGAAACTGAGCAGCCAGCCGCCGAGGACCAGGATCGGCTGGCTGTTCCTGAGGATCACCATGTCCTGTTCGGCTTTGAACTGCCAGGAGTGGAAGTTGACCCTGGCGGTGGAGGCGGAGTGAGCGTCGCGGAAGGCCTCGGTCGCGGCGGGGTCACGAAGTTTGAGGTCCAGGGCCAGGGTCACCGGAAGGTCGTGGGACGACGCCAGCGCCCGGGCGTCGGAGCGGGTCATCCAGGCCAGGCCGCTGTAGTCGCTGGGTCCGCCGTACGGGCCGATCTGCGCGGCCCAGGGGTAGATGGAGGTGGCCGAGGTCACGGCGATCCCGACGACGGGGTACGGCCAGCCCGCGATGGTGACGCGGTCGCCGACACCGACGCCGAGCGCGGTGGCGAAGCCGCGCTCCAGGACCGTGCCGCCCGGGCGTACCCACCGCCCCGAGGTCACCAGTGGCCGGTCGAGCGCCCCGGGTGTCTCGGCGAAGCCGTGCACCACCACCGGGGACGACGTGGAACCGCGCGCGGTGAGGTCGGCGTAGACGATGCGGTAGGGGCCGTGGTGGGCGACGACTTCCGGAGCGTCGGCCAGCGAGGTCAGGGCCGAGGTCACCCCGGGACCCGTCTCACCGGAGAGCACCACCACGTCCGGTCCGGCGCTGGCCTCCCGGGTCTGCTCGTACAGCGCGTCGCTCACCCCGCGCAGGGACAGGCCGAGCGCCATCGTGGCGGTGGCCACCGTGACCGCGAGCAGGAGCATCGCGGCCTGAACCCTGTGCCTGCGCAGGTCGGCCAACACCAGACGCACGACGAGTACGGCGGAGCCCACGACGTTCAGTCCCCCAGTCCGATCAGCCCGCCGAGTCCGCGCGGGTGGGAGGCGGCCAGCCGGGTGTCGTCGACGAACATCCCGTCGCGCATCGAGACCAGCCGGTCCGCCGTGGCCGCGACCCGTTCGTCATGGGTGACGATCACGAGGGTCTGTCCCGCGGAACGCAGCTCCTCGAAGATTCTCAGCACGTCGAGGGTCGCGGCGGTGTCGAGGTTGCCGGTCGGCTCGTCGGCCAGGACGACCAGCGGCTCGTTGGCCAGCGCGCGGGCGATGGCGACCCGCTGGCGCTGCCCGCCCGACAGCTGGGACGGCAGGTGCCGGGCGCGGTCGGCGAGCCCGACCCGTTCCAGCAGCAGGTTCGCGCACCGCCTGGCCTGGCGGCGTGAGCGTCCGGCCAGCAGCGCGGGCAGCTCCACGTTCTCGGCCGCGGACAACTCCTCCACCAGGTGGAAGGCCTGGAAGACGAACCCCACAGAACGGCGCCGCATGCGCGCCAGCGCTCGCTCGCTCAGCGTGTCGACGCGTCTCCCGGCCACCCACACCTCTCCACCGGTGGGCCGTTCCAGGCCTCCCAGCAGGTGAAGAAGAGTGGACTTTCCACAACCGCTCGGCCCCATCACCGTGAGCGTCTGCCCCTGGGGCACCTCCAGGTCGACCTCGTCCACCGCGCGGACCCGGCTCTGCCCCTGACCGTGGGTCTTCACCAGGCCACGGGCCCGGACCACGACGTCTGACACGTTCATCCACCCTCGACTTCGTCGTCGGCCCCGGACCAGGCCCGTTCGCAGGCGTCCAGCCAGCGCAGGTCGGCCCGCAACCGCAGCACGAGGCCTTCCAACAGCAGGCCGGCGCCCGTTCCCGCCGGTTCGGCCAGCGCCGCCTGTTGCACCTCACGCAGACGGCGCAGCAGCTCGCGGCGCTGCGCCGCCACCAGCTCGATCGGGTCGGCCAGCCGGGCCGCCGCGGCGGCGGCGAGCTTGAGGTGGAACTCCGCCAGGTCGGGTTTCGGCCAGCCCACCTCGGTCAGCCAGGCGGCCACCCGCCGCTGCCCGGCCGGTGTCAGCGCGTAGACCTTGCGCTCGGGCCGTTCGGGAAGCCCGTCAGCCCGCTCGCAGACGACGAGCCCCGCCTTCTCCAGCCTGGTCAGGGTCACGTAGATCTGACCGGAGTTCATCGACTCGCCCAGCGGGCCGAGACTCCGCCGCAGCCGGGCACGCAGGTGGTACCCGTGTGATGGTTCCTTGGCGAGCATCGCCAGCACCGCGTCCTGCACTCCACCCCCTGACGGTTGGCAAATAGATAGCGGTTACCTATAGGAGATGTCAAAAGCCCCCGCAGGGGCGGAGCGCGCGGACATCGTCAGGGATTCGCGTAGCGGGCGGCCATGGTGTGGAAGACCTCCCTGGGTTTCCAGGTGGTCGGATCCAGTGTTTCGACGAGGCCGTAGGAGCCGAGGGCGGCACCTCCCGTGCGGTTGTAGGCGGCGAAGGTGAACCAGAAGGAGGCGTCGACGCCCGCCTCCTCGAAGGCGTCCGTCAGCTCGGTGAAGTAGCGGACCTGCTCGGTCTCGTCGCGGACGGCGCCCGCGGGGACCTCCCAGGCCATGCCGCCACGGTCACCGGCGCCCGTGTAGGGACAGGTGCCGAACTCCGTCACGGCCACCGGCTTGCCGTGGCTGAAAAGACCGCGCAGCTCGTCGGAGAAGCCGGCGGCGTTGTACGCGGCCCGGTAGGCGTCCGCGCCGACCAGATCGAACGGGGCCCAGTCGACGAACTCCCAGGGACCCGCGGCGTACGTCACCCGGCCGCCGAAGTGCTTCCTGGACACCGCGGCCGCCTCACCCAGGAAGGCGTTGAAGCGCTCCATCACCGGGCCGATCCCCTGCCACCAGGCCAGGTCCGCGCCGGCCATGGCGGTCAGCCGGTCCCCGTAGGTGGCCCCGGGCAGGAACCCGTGGCCGAAGGCGCTGGTCTCGCAGCCGGGAACGAAGACGACCTCGGCACCCGCCCGCCGGACGGCCTCGGCTCTCCGGGCGCAGTCGGCGTACAGGGCGAGCATCTCGGAAGCGCCCAGGTCGACGGGGAAGGGGGAGAACCACACCTCAAGGCCCGCCGCGGCGGCGAGTTCCGCGGCGAGCGAGAGCCGTTCCGGCGTGCCGCCGGTGATGCGCACGGCGGTGCAGTGCAACTCGTCGGCGATGACCCGGATGTCGCGTTCGACCGCCTTTGGGTGCCACTCCGGACGGCTGGCGTTGCCGGGCAGGAAGCCGGTCTCGTAGGTGACTCCTCGTACGCGCATCACTTCTCCTCTCCGCCGAAGGCCCGCTCCAGCAGGTCGAACGCGAGATCGAGGTCGCCGCCGACGAGCCTGCCCGCGGCCAGTGGGGTCATGCCGTCCGTCAGGCGCTGGAAGAACGTCTCCTGGACGGTGCCGACCGCGGTGACGATGTGCGCGGCCATCAGCCGGACGCGGATGCCGTCCGGTTCGCCTTCCTCGATGAGGACCTTGACCAGGGCCGCGGCCTGCTCGCCGCGGAAGCGGCTGACACCGGCGACCAGGGCGGGGCTCTGCTGAATGACCCGCACCATGGTGCGCAGCTCGGGGACGTAGGAACCCGCGGGCTCGGCGACGGCGCCGTGGTAGTGCTCGCGCAACGCGCGCAACGGCGTGCGGCCCGGCGCGCGCTCGGTGACCACCCGGGCGAGATCGTCGTCGAGCACGTGCAGGACCAGGGATTCCTTGGTCGGGAAGTAGTTGAACAGGGTCGCCTTGACGACCCCGGCCGCCTCGGCGACCTCGTTGACGGTTACCGCGTCGAACCCCCGCTCGGCGAACAGCCGCATCGCCGCGTCCGCGATGTGGGCCCTGCGCTGGGCTCGTTTCTCCTCTGCGATCACAGCGAACAGCGTACATGGACCGGGTTCAGAAATGAACCTGGTCCAAAATAATCCGTCGAGCGAGGACCTCGACCCGGCCGGCTTGTCCGCGCCGGATGTCACGCACCGGTGAGACCCGTGCCGGACGCGGACCTCCGGCGACCAATCGTTCGGTGACCGGTGCCACAGCCCTTAGCGGAGCCCCGCGTTCTCAGGGATGACGGTCGAGGCGGACGGTGGCGACCGGGGCGAGCACGGCGTCCATCCGGGCGACGAGGCCGGAGTCCAGTGTGACGCCGGACGCCGCCGCGTTCTCGGTGAGCTGGTCGGGGCGGGATGCTCCGACGATCGCGGCGGCGACGTCGCGGTTGCGCAGCACCCACGCCACCGCCAGCTGCGCCATGGTGAGCCCGGCCTCGCGCGCGAGCGGGCGAAGCAACCGCACCCGCTCAAGGACGTCGTCGCGCAGGTAGCCCTGGATGTTCAGTGCGCCGCCGCCGTCACGGTCGGACGCCCGGCTTCCGTGGGGAGCCACGCCGCCGGGTGCGTACTTGCCGGTCAGCACGCCCTGGGCGATCGGCGACCAGACCACCTGCCCCATGCCGAGCTCACGGCAGGCCGGCAGGATCTCGGCCTCGATGACCCGCCACAGCGCCGAGTACTCGGGCTGATTGGCCACCAGCGGCACGCCGAGTTCGCGGGCGTGGACATGCGCGGCCCGGATCTGATCGGCCGTCCATTCGGATACGCCTATATATAGGGCTTTGCCGGACCGAACCACATCGGCGAACGCCTTCATGGTCTCCCGCAATGGGGTGTGGTGGTCGAATCGGTGGGCCTGGTAGAGGTCGATGTGATCCGTTCGCAGGCGGCGCAGCGACCGTTCGACCGACGTGATGATGTGTTTACGGCTCAGGCCTCTGTCGTTGGGGCCGCGCCCGGTCGGAAAGTAGACCTTGGTAAATATTTCGAGTCCTTCACGGCGTTCACCGGCCAAAGCCCGTCCCAGCACCGTTTCGGCACGTCCTCCGGCATACGCGTCAGCGGTGTCGAAGGTGGTGACACCGACGTCCAGCGCGGCGCGCACACAGGCGATCGCCGTTTCCTCATCGACCTGTGAGCCGTGGGTGAGGAAGTTGCCGTAGGCGATTTCGCTGACCACGAGGCCGCTGCGCCCAAGCCGCCGGAATTTCACGCCGACGACCGCCCGCTGAGGATAACCATTTATGAATCATCTTTCGTTGAAAGAGATTCGGCAACTGGTAAACTGTCGACCCATGTCTGCCGCAGCTAAATCGGGGTCCCGCGCCACTTCCGCCATCCTCAGTGACGCCTCTGAAATTCTGCTGGCGTTGTCCAACGACCGGCGGTTGGCCATCGTCAACACGGTCGTGACGATGAACAAGGAGTCCGGTGCGGTGCGGCTGGCGGAGCTGGCCCGCGCTCTGGAGCTGGACGTCAAGAGCCTGTCCCGCGATGTGATGCGGCTGGTCGAGGCCGGCGTGCTGCGGCGCGAGGGTGACGCGCTGATCGCCGACATCGCCTCGCTGGGGCGGGTCGGCGACTCGGTGGTGGAGATGACCGCGCTGTGCCAGGCGATCCCACCGGAGTCGCCGCTGCGCCGCTACCTCGCCCACGGCCGCATCGTCGACCTGCCGAAGCGCTCCGAAGACCTCGATGTGATCGCGAGGGCCCTCGCCAGCCTCCTGCCCGAGGATCAGACCCTGACCGAGGGTGAGGTCAACGCGATCCTCTCCCACGCGGGCGACGACGTCGCGCGGCTGCGGCGGCTGCTGGCGGACCTCGGCCTCGTCGAGCGGTCCGGATCGGCGGAGTACCGGCGCCCCGCCGCGGCGCCGGCCAGGGCGTTGTGACCGGGCGCACCGCCTCCGTCCCGGTCTTCGACTTCGATCGGCTGCCGCCGGACTGGGGGCACGGCCCCTGCGTCCTGCGTGGCCTCGACGGCATCGACGCGGTCGACACCTACGGCATCCTGCGCCGCATCGGCGCCGCCGTGCGCGCCGGGACCCACCGCCGTCCCGACGACGTCAAGGTCTTCACCGTGCCACGGGTGACGGCGGAGCTCGGCGACTGCCTCCCCGGTCCCGGCGAGTCCGAGTTCGGCCCCTACGCGCGACGGGTGTCACAGTCGTTGAACGTCGGCTGGAGCGTGGTGGCCAACTCGGCACAGTCGCACTCCGCCGACCTGTACCGGTTCGCCCGTGACGTGTTCGTCCGGCTGCGCGGCACCGAGCGCGGGCTTCCCGCCGGCGTCTCGGACTGTTTCATCGTCGCCGGCTCGTACGCGTCGGGGCCGACCCGCATCCACAAGGACACCGCCGACGTCTTCCTGTACGTGGCCGAAGGCGTCAAGACGATGTTGCTGTGGCCGTTCGAGACACTCGTCGGCCACGCGCCGGACGGCTGCGACCCGGAGCACGAGTACGTCGCGCTCGGCATCGGGCCCGACGCCGTCGACACGCCGCCGCTGCGGCTGACCGGCGTGCCGGGCGACGTGCTCTACTGGCCGGCGTCCTACTGGCACTGCGGCGAGTCCGACGGACGGCCGTCGCTGAGCCTGCATCTCGCGACGCACAACTTCCGCGACATGGGGCCGGTGTGGGCCGGTGCCTTCGCCCGCGCCGGGCTCGGCGCGCCGACGCCGCGATGGAGCGCCACGGAACGCGAGCTGGCCGCGGAAGCGCTGACGTTCGGACGCGCCGCCGCCGCGGCCGCCACCTCCGCCGTGCACCAGTGGAGCGTGACGCGGCACAGCACGGCCAACTTCGAGATCCTCCCCGACCTCCCTCAGCGCACACCGCCCGACTGGCTGCGCACGACGGGCGTACGCGCTGCGCAGCGCACGCCCGTCTCCTGGGCGACCGACGCCGCGGACCCGAAAACGGTGATCGTGGCGGCCAACGGCCGCTCGTTCCGCGTCGCGCCGCGGCAGTCGTCGCTTTCGCTGCTCACCGCGCTGGGCGACCTGGCCGTGGGCGCGGTTCTGAGCCTCGACGCGTGGCGGGGGAAGGGCGGGCTGCCGGCCGACGTGGTCGCGGTGCTCGACGTCGCCTACGCCGCCGGGGCGGTGGACGCCGGCTGAACGTCCGGCCGCACCGGCACGACCAGGGTGGTGGCGAGCGGCTCGGCGTACACGCCGGGCACCGCCGCGTCGACCTCGGTGAGGGTCACATCCCGCAGCGCCGCCGACAGTGCCGCCCACAGGTTCACCGGCAGGCCGCAACGTTGCGCCTCTCCGTGCGCGAGCAGCAGGGAGTTCGTCGACGCGAGACGGCGCAGCACCTGGGTCCATACGATGCGCCTGGCGTCCTCGACCGGGCGTGCCGAGGGACGCGCCGCGTCCGTGTGCGCCGCGTGAATCAGTGACACCACGTGGTCGGCCGTCGCCGCGTCCGGTGCGGCGAGCATGACGAACTCGCCGTGGGCGAGGTCCGTCACGCAGTCCCACAGGTAGCTCACCGCCGCACGGGACCGTATGACGTCGTCGAGCGCCGAGTGGTACGGACCGAACGCCACCTGGTTGGCGATGAGGACCGCAGCGAGCTCCCGTACCGTGCCGACCGGCGGAATCGCACGCCGGACCTGCAGATAGGCCAGATCCGCGCGTGGTGAGCCGACCTCAAGCCACGCCGGTGGCCTGCGGTGCCGGCGCAGGCCGACCGCCGGGTCCTCGCCGGACGCCACGGTGCCCGGCCCGAGCGCCGCGGTGACGGCCACGCCGACCGGCACAGCCGCTGCGGGCTCCTCGAGCAGCCGCCGGGCGGCGTGCACGACGTCGGCGACGAGCCGCCCCGCGTGGATCCGGTCAGGGGTTCCCGGCCGGGCGAAGCGCGTGGCCAGGGTGGCGAGGTGGTGCGACGTTTCGACGGACGCGGCGGCGGCCCGCTCCAGCGCACGCCCGGCCCGTTCGTCGAACACCGGGGCCGGTCGCACGGCGTCGTGCAGGCGCGCCGCCTGCTCCCAGACACATGCCGGGTCGAGCTCCGGCATCGTCACGTCCACGCCGATGACGCGGCCGTGGTCGACGAGTGGGACGGCCTCACCGAGGCGGGCGCCGAAGGTCCAGACCCGTGGGAGGGTCAGCGCGTCGTGGATGAGCTGAACCACGGGCCCGTCCGGCGGGGCGCCGTCGGCGCGCAGGTGCAGGCGTGGCCGCGGGTCGCCGGTGTGCACGTACCGCACGCTGCGGTCGCCGTCGCGGCGCTCCCAAGCCGTCACCGCCGGGACCCGGCGTGCGCGCGGAAGTCCGCGTGCGGGCTTTCGGCGAGCAGCTCGGCGAAGCCTCGCATCGTGTCCGTGGACGCCTCGCGGACCGCGTGCCGTACCGCGTCGTGACCGGTCGCCGGGCCGATCAGGTCGATCGCGTCGATGGCGGCCTGGTCGGTGGCCTCGATCCGGGTCGCGTCGGTGGTGGCGCGCACCGCGTCGAACCGCGCCAGGTCGCCGCGCAGCAACGGGAGCAGGTGATCGTGGACGAGATCCGGAGCGGGTCCGTCCGCCAGGCCGGCGGCGACCGCGAACAGGTGACCGCCGCGCACCGCCGCCGCGCCGAACGGGGAGACGACCCGCCCCGACACCCACCGCAGCCCGGCCGGTGGCGGGCATCGCTCGATCAGACCGATGGCGAGCCAGGCCGCCGCCGCGACGTCCACGGTGAGCGGAAGAAGCCAGGCGGCGGCGCTCGCCTCGACGTCGTCGGTCGCGACGGTCCAGCCGCCGGCCAGTGCCGGCGTCAGAGCCGGTGCCGGTGCCGGTCCGTCCTGGTCGGGCGGTACGGCGAAGGCGGCCAGCAGGTCCTCGGGCGACGGCAGGGGCGATGTCTGCGGTCCCGCGACGCACACGGCGAGGCGACGCCCGGTCAGGAAGGAGGTGATGTCGTCGAACCGCAGACCGTCGGTGTCGACGGCGACAGGATCGAAGTCGGGGTCGCCGCGCAGCGCCCGGGCGATGTCCCGGCGCGGGAACCCGAAGACCCGCCGTTCCCGTCCGGTGCGCCGTTCCAGCGCGATGAGCCGCAGCGCGGCCGTGACGCGTGGCGCCATCACGTCGGGCAGGGCGGCGCGGCAGCGCCACAGCCGCTGCGCCAGGGCGGAGACGACCGCCGGAACCTCCTCCGGCGGGCACACGTGGTGCAGCACGACGGCGTGCTCGCGGGTCTCCCCCCACTCGACGGTCGGCGCGTCGAGCTCGTGCGCGAACCACACGTGTTCGAAGAGGTGGGCGAGGCCCGCACCGGACACCGGGTCGTCGAGGTAGCCGCGGGCCACCACCACGCAGATCGCGCTGTACGGGCTGTCGGGGACCACGCGTACCGCGGCGCCGACGTCGCCGCGGCGCGAGGAGGAGATCAATTGAGATCTCCTGGGAGCACGGCGGCGCCGTCCTGCGGCACGGTCGCGCGCCGGGCGGCCATGAGCACGAGACCGACGGCGGCCGCCGCGACCGTGACCGCGCCGGAGACGATGAACGTGGCGCGGGGGTTGCCCGCGGCGAAGACGCCGCCGAGCACGAAACCGACCAGGAAGAACGAGTTGACGATCGAACCCGCCGCGGCGTGCGCGCGGCCCAGCAGCTCATTCGGGGTGCGGATCTGCACGGCCGTACGCATGCCCATGTTCTGGTAGGCGTTGGCCGCTCCCGCCGCGAGCGCCGCGACGACCGCGAGCACGACGGCATTGACGAGTCCGTACGCGAGGATCGCCACGCCCATGGCGCCGGCGCCGACCAGCACGACACGTTCGGGGGTCCGGAACTCGCGACGGGATCCGAGGGCGGCGCCGACCAGGGCGCCGACGCCCCACGCCGCGGTCAGCACGCCCAGGGCCGTGGCGCCCGAGTGCAGGGGCCCCTTGACGAGGAACACCAGCGCCACGTTGACCATCGAACTGGCCGAAACGGTGATGACCACGATGGGCAGGATGGTGCGCAGGTCGGTCTGGCGGGCCAGGAACTTGATGCCGTCGGTCGCGCCCGTCCACCACACCCGGCCGTCGTCGTCGACCGGGCGGCGCACCTTGATGAGCACGATCGCGGCCGCGGCGAGGGCGAAGGACACGGCGTCGACCAGCAGTGCCGGACGGAGCCCAATGCTCGCCACCAGCACCCCACCGACGACCGGCCCGGCGAGCGTGGACGCCGAGCGGCTGACCTCCAGCAGTCCGTTCGCCCGGGTCGGGAAGGCCTCGCCGGCCAGCAGCGGGATCAGCACGATCGCCGCCGGGGTGGACACGGCCGCGCACAGGCCGACCAGCGTCGAGCCGCCGAGCAGGACGGCCGTGTTCGGCCAGGCGCTCATGGCCAGCACGACGACGGCCTGGACTCCGGACACCAGCGCGAGCATCCGTCCGGCGTCGCGCCGGTCGAGCAGCTGGCCGGCCAGCGGCGCGAGCAGTACGGCGGGCACCAGTTGCAGCACCAGCAGCGCGGCGACGAGGAAGGACCGCCCGGTCTCGGCGAGGTGGAACATGACCGCGATGGCGGCGATCTCGTCGCCGACGGCCGAGACGAACACCGCGACGAGGAAGACAGCGGCGGCGCCTCGGCGGACCTGAGTGACATCGGTGGACATGGTGGTGTGGTTCATCCCTTGCGGCCGGTGAGAATGTGGTCGGCGTCGGTGCCGTAGGCGTGCAGCGCGTCGAGCCCCGCGTCGGCGAACATCTCGGCGAGCGCGGCGATCGGGCGCAACCGCCGCAGCTGTGTCCCGCGTTGTGTCCGCCGTACGGTTCCGTCGGGGCCGACGATCCGGATGATCCGCTCGATCCGCAGGCACCGGCCGTCGGCGTCGGGCGTCCGTCGCTCCTCGACCTGCGCGAGCGTGGCCTCGGCTACCGGCACGTCGGGGCGCCGGGTCCAGCCGGTGCCGTCGCGCAGCGTGTCCTCACCGGCCGAACCGGCGAGTGCGAGGACGCCGCCGGGCTTGAGCGCGGCGGCGTAGCTGCGCACCGCGGTCATGGCGAGGGCGTCGTCCACGATGAAGCTGAACGCGTTGAGCGGGCAGAAGATCACCGCGTATCCGCGCAGCGACGCGTCGAGCGGCGCGAAGCTGCCGCGATGCACCACCGGGCGCAGCCCGAGGCGGCTCCCCTCGGTGACGCACACGTCGGTCATCTCGTCGGAGATCTCCAGCCCCTCGACGTCGTGCCCGGCGGCGAGCAGGCGCAGCATCAGGCGTCCGGTGCCGCTGCCCAGCTCCAGGGCCGGGCCGTCGGCGCCGGCGACCAGTTGGGTGAACACGTCGTCCTCGACAAAGCGTTGGTCGGCGATGGCATTGGCGTACACGGTCCCGAGGAGGCCATCGTAGAAGCTCGTCGTCGTCATGGCTCAGACCCGGAACGCGTTGTCGGGCAGCCGTGCCGCCGCCGCGTCGGGTGTCCACCGCGCGTACCGCCGGTGCACCGCGTCGAGATGCCCCCGGTACAGGTCGATCATCTGCCGCAGGACGACGAACAGGTGCTCCACAACGGCCGGTGTGAGGTGACGCTCCTCGGACAGCAGCAACGCGGGCAGCCCGGCGTGGTCGCCCTCGACGTCGTCGTCCTCGTGCGCGCGGAACACCTTGATCAGGCGGTCCGGCACGCCGTGGTCGCGGGCGAGCAGGTCCAGTACGTCGTCGCCCGACCGTGTCCCGCCGGACCGCGGCGCCGGAACCTCGGGCAGGACGAGCGCGGCCGCGAACTGCGCCACGCCCTGCCAGGCGAAGGCGCCGTAGGCGTGGCTGTAGGCCATCGTCTCGACGGCCTCCGGAGCCCGGCGCAGGACGTCGACGTCGAGACCGGCGAAGGCGAAGCCGCTCAGCAGCAGCTCGCCGTGGCCGGACTCCGAGTCGCGGAAATCCTCCAGCGCCGCGCGCTGGGCGCCGGTCATGTCGTGCCGGAACACCGGCTCGCTGGACCAGCGGGCGCTCCGCACGACGAAGTAGGTCTCCACGAGGAACCCGAGCGCGAGCCCCGGGTTCGGGCCCTCGGCCAGGGCGCGCAGCAGCGGCGCGTCGCGGACCGCGGCCGGGAACCGGCGGCGGAACACGTCGAGCAGCCTGCACGCCACGTACGCCCCGGGCACGTGTTCCTGCCGGGCGGCGTCGGGGTCGACCAGCAGGCCGGTGCTGAACAGCCGCTGGACGGCCGCACGCGCCTCACGCTCACCGCACCCGAGCCAGCCGCCCACCTCCGACAGCAGCTGCTGCGGCGGCACGCCGTGCGCCAGGCGCGTGAGGTCCGGGGTTTCGGCGGCGCGCGCCGGGAACTCGGCGCGGTACGTGCCGTCCTCGATGCGCACCACGCCGTCGTCGACGGTCAGGGACGCGCGGTCGCTGAACCGCGGGCGTACCGCGAAATCAATGACGTCTGGCATCGGTCCTACCTTTCAGCGGGTTTCACGAAGACACGGCCCTGAGTGTCGATGCGGTGCAGCAGCACCCGATGGTCCAGCCCGGCGAGATACTCATCGGTGGCTTGCGTGGCGCCGCTCAACTTGCCGTAGTCATCGACGATGACCACCCCGTGGGGCACCACTCTCGGGTACAGCTCACGCAGCTCGTGCAGGGTCGACTCGTACTGGTCCGTGTCCAGGCGCAGCAGCGCGATGCGGTCCGGCGCGTTCCCGGGGACGGTGTCCTGGACGAAGCCGGTCACGCAGTGCACACGCTCGCCCGGGTAGCCCGCCGTGGTGATCCGTTTGTGGATTTCGGCGGCGGAGGTGCCGGATGACATGTGCTCCGGCGTCGCGGCTTCGGCGCCGGTCGTCCGCTCCTCCGCCCCGACCATGCCGTCGTGTCCACCGGCCGGTTCCCAGGCCCAGTCGAACGTGTCGAACAGGTACAGGTCGCGGTCCTCGACATGATGGTTGAGCAGGGCCAGCGCGGCCAGCAGCATGCTGCCGCCCCGCCAGACACCGCACTCCACCACGGCGCCCGGGATGGCGTTGCCGACGATGTGACCCACCGCCGACCACAGGGCGTACTGCGCGGCGGCCGAGGTGAGGGTGAGGTCCTCACACTGCCAGGCGGCTTCGAGGAAGTCGTGGTCGTGGTCGAGGTCGGGAGCGGCGGACACGACCTTCGCGATTTCTGCGTGTACGTCACGCAGTGCGACGCCCGGTTCGTCGGCCACGACACGGGCCCCGCGCAGATGCCCGAGCAGGGCGGCGGCCGCGTGCCGATCGAGCCCGGTCAGGGGGGCGAGCGCCTCGGGCAGGTCCTGCGCCGTCGTGCCGCGTGCGATCTCCGCCAGCACGACGAGGACACCCGGATCGACCTGCCAGAGGGTGAACGGCCGGTCGACATGGCCGAGAACGAGCCGGCCGTCCTTGACGGCCACGAACGCCCCGTCTGTCAGCTTCATGACGTCGTCCTTTCCTGGTCCAGTGCGCCGCGCCGGACCAGTTCCCGCATGAGCGTCGCGGCTTCGGCGAGGCCCGGCGGGCCACCGGAGGCGCGCATCGTCTCGCTCCATCCGGCGAGGGTCCGCGTCGTACCCGGCTCCAGCGTGGCCAGGAATCCGTCGAGCCATCCGCCGCCGCGCACACGCATGACGTGCCCGTTGGCCGCCAGGTAGGTCGTGTCGTCGACGACCAGCGTCGCCACGGCCGACACGTCCGGGACCGTGAGCGGGTCGGTGGCCGTGAGGCCGGGGCACGGCCGCGGCGGCGGCACCACCTCGAAGTTCGACGCGGTCCGGCGCCGCAACCGGCTGAGACGCGTCTGCAGGTCCAGGCCGGTGCCTTCGAGGACGCGGGTCAGGGCCTTGCGCACGGCCGCCTCGACGGCGTCGGCCCGGTCGGTGTCCTCCTCCCCCGGCGTGCCGCCCAGGAACCGGGCGACGCCCAGGTCGGCCTCGGCCTGCTTGCGCAGCCGCCGCAGCACCGTGGCGAGCCGGTCGTCCCACTGGTAGTACGCCATGTGCAGGGACACCGTCGCCGCCCCGTCTGAGGTCGCGCAGTGCCAGCGGTCCGACGGCCAGTACATGACGGTGCCCGCGCCGCCCTCGACCACGGTGGCCGTGTCGCGATGGTCCTCGACGCGCACCGACGAGGGCAGGTTCACCTGACGCTGGATCGCCTCGGCGCCCGCGACGCGGCCGAACACCTCGAAGGGCCACGTGTAGTAGCGCTTGGTGCCGCTGATGACGTGGGTGAAGACGCCTGCGGTGTCCTTGTGGATCAGTGTCGGCGCGGTGCCGTACGCGGAGGCGATGAGGTGGCAGTCGACCCCACCGGCCGGCCCTGAACCGGTCGCGGCGACGACGGCGTCGGCCTGGCGGCGCAGGACGCGCCAGAAGTCCCAGTCGAACTGCTGGAGCGAGTTGACGGTCAACGCGAAGGACCGCACCTGACCGCGGAGACGGTCGGCGTATCCGGCGAAGCCGCTGTCCAGCCCGCGGTCGGGCAGATACGGGTCGAGCTGGGTGGGGTTGACGATGTTGTCGTCGGTGAAGAGCCGTACGTCCTGCGGGTCGGGCAGCGTCGTACGGGTGGCCGCGGCGGTGCACGCGAGCGTGAACAGCCGCTCCTCGGTGAAGGCGCCGGTGTCCCAGGGCGGGTCGATCACACCGGGCCCGCTCTCCCACAACGTGGTGATGTCCGGTCGTCCGCTCATCGCAGCGACCGCCGGGCGTGCTCGACGTAGGGGGCGACGCGAGGGTCCCGGGCGCTGAGCGACTCGCCGTGGTCGCGGACGAACCGGTCGGGATCGGTGACGCCCTCGTCCTTGAGGAAGGCGGCCAGTTCTCCGCCCTCGGCGCCCGCCCACAGCAGACCGGCCAGCAGCTGCGCGTCGACACCGGGGGCGAACACACGGGAGAAGATCTTCCGGCGGCGGAACTCGGGCACCGTAGGGGCGAGCCTGGCGAGGTCGTCGTCGGCGCGGGCCGCGGCGGCCCGTTCCAGCAGCGCCGACACCTCGTCGGGCGGGTTGTCGCTCAGCTCGTCGAGCACGTGGATGAGATGGATCGGATCCACCACGGTCATCGCCTGTTCCAGCGTTCGCAGGTACAGCCGCCGGTTCGCGCGGCGCAGCATGCCGAGCCCGTCGATCCATCGCTGGACGTTGGATGTGCGGTGGAAGGCGGCGGGCAGGTATCCGACGCCGGGACCGACGAACTCGTGCGGCCGATGCTCGGGGCCGCCCGCCACAGGTTGGGCGGGCGCGCGTCGCACCGCCACCGTCACCGACGGTTTCTCGATCCAGTAGAGCTCGTGGACGAGGGTCGGCAGGATCGGCGAGACCGACGCGGCGCGCATCATGGTGCGGCTGGTCGCCGACAGCGTCGCGGACGTGACGCCGTCACCGAGCGCGTCGAGTGCGGAGAAGTCGTACTCAAGGTGGACACGGCGGCCGCTGAGCGCCAGGAACGCGCCGGACGACACGTGTTTGTGCAGGGTGGAGGAGTTCTGCAGCCAGTACAGTACGTCGACCCGGATCGTCTCGGTCCTGACCACGGTGACGCAGGCGTTGCCGAAGTAGTTCTCCCACGACTGGTCCGGCCAGCCTCGCGGGTCCGCCAGCAGTTCCGCGAGAAGCAGTCCCGGGTCCACCCGGGCGAGTGCCGTCGAGCCCGCGAGGGCGGCGGCCAGCGCGTGCGCCGAACGGTCGTCGTCCGCCGTTCCTGTCTGTTCCTCGACGGCGGTCAGAGCGTCCTGAAGTTCACGGAACGCGTCGATGGTGCTCACTTCGGCTCCTTGTCGTCGTCGGTCGGTCAGGTCGGTATGCCGTGCCGCCACGGCGCGTCGGTGGGCAACCGGGCCCCGCCGCGGCTGGCCGAGGCGTACGGCACGGTCGCCGCCCCCGGTACCAGCACCCGCACCACGGTCCAGTCGGGGCCGCGCAGCGGCAGCCGGACGATGATCGGTCCGCGGTCTGCGGCGGCGAGGCGGCGCACCAGGTGCTCCAGCTGGCCGGGCGCGTCGTGGTACGGCATCTCGGGTACGGCGTGCGGGCGCTGGGAGTCCAGGTATCGGCGGCACTCGTCGATGACGGACGGCTGCCGCCACCGCGCGTGCACGGTGCTCGTCGCGGCTCCTGCACGGTGTGCGCGCACGCCCTCGTGGTACACCTGGCAGAGCTCCAGCATCGCCGAGTCGACGGCCTCGTCGAACGTCAGGCCGGATCCGCTGGAGCGCACGAGCAGTCCGGCGTGCGGGTCGTGGTGGAAGGCGTGCACGTCGGGCATGAGGTATTCCCGGTTCGGCCAGTGCAGGACCCAGAGGTCGCCGCGGAAGGCGCCGGTCAGGCGGAGACGGCGCAGGGAGGCCGCGGCGTCCAGCCGGTACGCGGGCCGAAGCCCGGTGAAGTGGTGGTAGAGGCTGTCGCGTTCAAGCACCTCGCGCAGGCCGCGCAGGGTCGCGTCCGCGACGTCCGGTGCCGCCGCGAGACCGGTCGTGCCGCCGTAGGTGGGCCGGTCGGCGCCGACGTAGGGGAATGTGACCAGGGCCTTGGGCACCGCGACGGTGGTGTGGTCGGTCAGATCCGTACCGTCGACGTAGTCGGCCGTGGGCGCCGGGTCACGGTCCCAGATGTCGCCGTACGGATGGAACTGCGCCAGGTCGACCCGGCGTGACGTCTTGGCCGCCGGCGGCAGGCTCCAGTTGGCCTCGTAGGCCGCGTAGCGTTCGACGGCCTCCCCGACCGCGCCGGTCACCGCGGTCCGCGGATCGGTTCCCTTGCCGCTGTTGCCCTCCAGGTGGTCCTGACCGGAGGAGGGAGTCCGGCAGGTGGCGATGTGGCTGCCCGCGACCGCCCCGGGCCCGGCCTTCAGTCCGCGCACCATCCCGAACGTCCACGCCTGTGTGTCCGGCACGTCGCGGAACGCGGTACGGCGCACGGCGGCGGAGGTGGCGAAGGAGACCCGCCTCCCGGAGTCGGCGAGGACGGCGTCGTCCGCGGTGTGGCGGGTCGCGGCCAGTACGGCGCGGACCAGGCCGTCCGGGTCGGCGCGCAACCGCCACAGCGTCGTGGAGGGCCGGTCGTGCAGGCCGAGTTCGGCGAGCCGGTGCTCGAACGCCCAGCGCCGGTCCGGTCCCGGCCCGGAGAGTGGCGCGGAGAGCGGCCCAGCGGGCGGCGCGGGGCCGGTCACGTACAGGCCCTCGAAGGACTCGCCCACGCGCAGGAGCCGTCCCGCGCGCAGCGTACGGGCCAGCGCGTCGTGGTCGGCCTGGCGGTGTGTGACGATCAGGACGAACGTCTCGGGTAGCGACGGACGCCCGACCACCCATCGGGCCTGACCGGCGGCGGTCAGACGGCGGGCCAGCGCGGCGCACGCGCGGGCCGGCACGCCGGCGCCGCGCACGAGCACTCCCGTCACCGGTGCGCCGGGCCCGGAACCGTCCGGGCCGAAATCGTCCGGTTCCAAATCGCCGGAGAGCGCGGAAGGCTCGATGAAACCCGCGCCCACCGCATTGTCGACGCCCATGGCCTGCGCAATTGTGGATGCGTCGACCATATCGGTTGCAAGGTGGACCAATGAAAGTTTCGGGCCCAGGAGGAATGCACTCGCCCCCTGGGCGGCGGTGACCACCCAGGGGGCGAGACGATAGGCGAAATCGCTGTTTTCGGACGCCACAGAATGTGATCCAGAGGCAGCCTGATACGAATTCGCCATGTGCGACGTCAGTAGGACTTCGGCTGCAGAATGATCGGGTTGCTGTCGAGTTCCATCATTTCGACAGTGAACGGAACGTGCTCCTCGCCTGCGGCGGGGAGCTCAGACTCGGAAGCCAGGTTCTCAGCCATACATACCTCTTTCGAGGGTGGACGACGATTCTGACAAAAGTTAACAGGCGCAGACAACATAATCAATGGTGCGGGTGGCGGGAATGGAAAGCCGCTGTTATGGTCGGAATTCGGCGGCGGCAATCAAGCGCCCGGACGTTGACGTGTCTTCTGAGGGGTCGTTGCATGGTCACTCATGCCGGCGTGCCGGATCTCTGGGCATTGGACCGGATCGAAGAGGTCGCGTCGCCCTATCACGACTGGGTGCCGCGGGATGAGCCGGTCCTGTCCGAGAACGTCGTGCTGAGGGCCGAAACCGACGGCGTCGAGATCGTTCGCGCCGGGACCGTCGTCGGCCGGATCCGGGGCGTGTCGTGGTCGGCCGCGTTCGCCGAGCACCTCGCCGCGCGGCCGCCGCTCACCGCGGGCGACCTGGCACGGAAGCTGTCCGTCCCCTTCCCCCAACTGGCCGACGCGCTCATGACACTGGAACGGCTCGGCGTCGTACGCACCGCGCTGGCCGAACGATGCTCCTGGGGAGGTGTCTGATGGATGTCGATCCGTTCGCGCCGCGAGTCTTCGACGACGTGCTGCCCCCGGCACTGCTCGAGGCGCTCAGCGCCGCGGCCGCCGCGTTGCCGAACCGCACACTGTCCTTCTGGACCGGTCTCGACGCGCCCGGGCCGCCGCTCATCGCGGCCGTCCTGCGCCATCTGAAGGCGCTGGTCGGCCTCCCGCAGCTTGACCGGCCCGATGCCGGGGTCGAGTGGTGGGTCCGCCGCGCCCCCGCCTACCACTTCCAGCCCTGGCACGTGGACAAGGACGAGGCGCTGTTCATGCGCGACGGCGTCGTCCGGCCGCCGACGGCCGCCAGCGTCTTCTACCTCGGCGACGCGGGCGGGGCGACCATCTTCTCCTCCCAGGTCTGCGACCAGGAGGGCACGGCACTCGTCCCGCGCCGCCTCGAACGCGCGTGGACCATCGCGCCACGCCGCAACCGGTTCGTGGTCGCCCGGGGCGACGCCGTCCACGCGGTGCTGCCCAGCCGTGACCAGGCGCAGCGGGTGCGCACCAGCATGCCGATCAACTGGTGGTCAAGCCCGATGGTCGGCAACGAGCGGCTGGCGACCGAGGCCTCCGACCACGAGGCCCTGGCACGGCTGACCGACACGCCGGTGCCGGCCGAGCCGTCCCATCCGGTGCGGGTGCCACTGCGCACGTGGTACGCAGCAGACCTTCCCCGCCCGGTCGAGCAGCGCTGGCCCGCGTGGAAGGCCGAGTCCCAGGTCTGAACGGCCCGCCGTCGCTCAGAGGCCGTCGCCGGAGCCGGTGAAGGATCCGTGGAACGGATCCTCGTTCCACGGGGTCACGGGTGCCCGACGACGAGCTTGAGGGAGCCGAGGAACTCGGGCTGCTCACGCAGGTGGCCGAAGCGCTCGTCCCAGGCGCCGCTTTCGAGGTCGCTCCGCAGCCGATCGACGGCACGGCCCTGGACCGCGTCGTCGACGAAACCCCACGCCGACTGCGAAGCCCGGACCTCGGCGTCGAGGAAGCTCTCGGGGCGGGCGTAGTAGGCCTCGGCGAAGCCGTCGACGCAGTCGATCGGGACCGCGACCGGCAGCACCTCGGCACGGCTCCCGATGTGGGCGGCGATCAGGTCGATCGGCGGGAAACGCCGGTGTTCCACGGCGATGATCTCGGGGGAGTACTCGGCGAGCCAGTACAGGTCGAGAAGGTCGCGATCGAAGGTCAGGACGACGACCGGGCCCCGGCTGACCCGGCGCAGCTCGCGCAGGCCCTGCTCGAGATCGCTCCACTGGTGGACGGTGACGGTGGCCATGGCCGCGTCGAAGGCGCCGTCGTCGAAGGGCAGCCGCTCGGCCGCGGCGTTCACCGCGGGGGCCAGGTGACGGGGCCGCTGGGCACGCATCATGGCCGACGGCTCGACCGCCACGACGTGCCGGTCCAGCGGCTCGTAGGAGCCGGCGCCCGCGCCGACGTTGACGACGGTCCTGGCCTGCCCGAGCGCGGCGTGGACGTGGGCGGCGATGCGGGGGTCCGTACGGCGCTGCCCGGCGTAGCCGTGGCCGTGACGCTCGTAGTCGAAGTCCCCGGCGGGAATGACGGTCAAGAGGCCTCCTGTGAGGAGCGAGTGACGACGTCCCGAACAGAGCGCGGACCCTGACACGCCTCGGGAGGCGGCTCCGCCACATGACGACCGGTGCCAGGCGCTCTCTTCGAGGAGCATCGCATCCGCCGCCCCGCCGCCGCACGGCGGCCCCGGAGAATTCCTCATTCAACCAAATGATTGACTATCATGATCCACATGACCTCATCGAGGAAGCCCTCCCCGGACGAGCGCGCGCGGACGGCGGAGGAGACACGGGAACGCCTCCTCGCCGCGGCCGTCGCCGAGTTCGGCGCCAAGGGCTACGCCGGAGCCCGTACGGCGTGCATCGCCGCGCGGGCCGGGGTCAACCAGCAACTCATCTCCTACCACTTCGGCGGCAAGCAGGGGCTGCTCGACGAGCTCCGGCGCCGGAGGGAGGAGATCCAGGCGACGATCGTCCCGCCCGGGGCCTCGTTCGCCGGACGGATCCGCGCCTACCTCGACGCGACGTTCGACCGGCCCGACTGGGCCAGGTTCGTGGCCTGGCAGGCGCTGGGCGACTGCCCGTTCGCCGACGCCGAGGAGGAACGGCTGCGGGCGGAACAGCAGCGGGAGAAGACGGTCGCGGCGGTGGCCGAGGCCAGAAGACGGCAGGAGAACGGTGAGATCCGCACCGGGATCGACCCGGCGTTCGCGCTTCTGGCCGCCTACGCGATCACGCTCGCGCCCGTCACGATGCCGCAGCTCGTCGAGGACATCCTCGGTGGCGACCCGCTGTCACCGGAGACCCGGCGGATCCTGCGCACCCAGCTCGTCAGGCTGCTCACCGATGAGCGGACCGAGGAAGATGAATAGGAGAACCCACACGATGGTCACCGTTGTCTTCGGCGCCAGGGGAAGTGTCGGCCGCCACGTCGCCGCGGGTCTCGCCGCGCTGGACGTTCCGGTCCGGCTGACGAGCAGAACCCCGGACGACTCCCACGTGGCGGCGGATCTGGACGCGCCGCACACCCTGCCCGCCGCGCTGGAGGGCGCCTCGCAGGTCTTCCTCTACGCCAGGTCCGAGGGCGTCGACGGATTCGTGACGGCCGCGCGTTCTGCCGGGGTGCGGCACGTGGTGCTGCTCTCCTCCGCCGCGGTCGTGCACCCCGGCTCCGCCCACAACCCGATAGCGCGCGAGCACCGGGCCGTGGAGTCCGCCCTTGAGGAGTCCGGGATCTCGTGGACCTTCGTCCGCCCGGGGATGTTCGCGACCAACACCCGCTGGTGGTGGACGGAGCCGATCAAGAAGGGGGAGGCCGTGCGGCTGCCGTACCCGGACTCGCTGATCGCCCCGGTCGGCGAACGGGACATGGCGGCGGTCGCGGTGCTGGCGCTGACCGAGCGGGGCCACGGGCAGCAGGCCTACACGCTGTACGGCCCGCAGGCGCTCACCCTGCGCGAACAGGTCGGGCACATCGGCGCGGCCATCGGCAGGGAGATCCCGATCGAGGTGGTGACGCCCGAGGAGGCGCGGGCCGATCTGAGCAGGAAGATCCCCCAGATGGGGGTCGAGGCGATCATGCGTTCATGGGAGGCGGGCACCAGGGCCGTCCCGGAGACCTCGATCATCGTCGAGAGACTCACCGGGAAGCCCGCCCAGACGTTCGCCGAGTGGGCCCGGGAGCACGCCGACGACTTCCGTCCTTGACGGGGCCGGTGGAGTGGGGCGCCGGTCGCGGTGTGAACGTCCTCGGCGCCGGCGGCCATGGACCGGTTCTGTGAGCCGTTGTTCACTGAGCGCACCGGCCTCACGAGAGGAACAGCGATGCACTGGACGCGAATGGCGCCGATCGCCGCGTTGAGCGTGGCGGCAGCGATTCCGGCTACACCGGCGGGAGCCGTCCCCGGCCCGCCCCCGGCCGGGGCCTCCGGCGCCCTGGCCTACCCCACCGCCAACGTGTGGGTCAGCCCCACAAGCTGGAGCGGTGACTGTTCACACGGGCACACCTTCACCTTCACCGGCCAGATCTCGGTGCTGCTCACCCCGGAAACGGTCCGTTACCGCTGGATCCGCAGCGACAACGCCTCCGCCCCGATACAGGAGGTGTACTTCGGTCTCGGCCAGACGACCAGGTCGGTCAGCACGACCTGGCTGATCGGCGCGCCGGGTACCCACTCGGAGGCGATCGAGATCCTCTCCCCCACCCACTCCTATTCCAACTGGGCGTCCTTCAACCTGCAGTGCACGAGCACGCCCAGGTGACACCTCACTGAGAAGACGTCCCGGCTGGGATCGGCGGACGGCGGCCACTACGGTTGGAGCGCGAGACCCCCGTACGTCCGATCCCGCTGGAGGTCGCCATGGCTCGCACCGGACAGCAACGGCTGGCGCGGCGACTGGGACCGGCCGACGCGGTGGTCGTCGGCCTGGGGTCGATGATCGGCGCGGGTGTCTTCGCCGCCTTCGCCCCTGCGGCGCGGGCGGCCGGGGCCGGGCTGCTGCTCGGGCTCGCGATCGCCGCGGTGATCGCCTACTGCAACGCGATCTCCTCTGCCCGGCTGGCCGCCCGCTACCCCGCCTCCGGCGGCACCTACGTCTACGGCCGCCTGCGGCTGGGGGACTTCTGGGGGTACCTGGCCGGGTGGAGCTTCGTGGTGGGCAAGACGGCCTCGTGCGCGGCGATGGCGCTGACCGTCGGCCTCTACGTGTGGCCGGAGCAGGCACACGCGGTAGCGGTCGCGGCCGTGGTGGCGCTCACCACGGTCAACTACACGGGGATGCACAAGACCATGTGGCTGACCAGGGCGATCGTCGCCGTGGTCGTGGCCGTGCTCGCCGCGGTCGCGGTCGCCTGCCTCACCTCGGGCGCCGCGGACGCCGCGCGTCTGGACCTCGCCTCCGACGTCACCGTCACCGGGGTGCTGCAGGCGGCGGGCCTGCTGTTCTTCGCCTTCGCCGGATACGCCCGCATCGCCACGCTGGGCGAGGAGGTCCGGGACCCGGAGCGCACCATTCCCCGGGCGATCCCGGTCGCGCTCGGCCTCGCCCTGGTCGTGTACGCGGCCGTCGCCGTCGCCGTCCTGGCCGTGCTGGGGGGTGACCGGCTCGCGGGGGCGAGCGCTCCGCTGGCCGACGCCGTACGTGCCGCCGGGCTGCCCGCCCTGGCCGGGCCGGTACGCGTGGGCGCGGCGGTCGCCGCGCTCGGCTCGCTGCTGGCGCTGATCCTGGGCATCTCACGAACCGTCCTGGCCATGGCCCGCGACCGGCACCTTCCGCACGCCCTGGCCGCCGTCCACCCGCGTTTCGCGGTGCCGCACCGCGCCGAGCTGGTCGTCGGCGCGGCCGTGGCGGTTCTGGCCGGTACGGCGGACCTGCGTGGCGCGATCGGCTTCTCCTCCTTCGGGGTGCTGGTCTACTACGCCGTCGCCAACGTCAGTGCCTGGACCCTCAGCCCGGCGCAGGGACGTCCACCACGGCCGGTGCCCCTTGTCGGCCTGGCCGGATGCCTCGTCCTCGCCTTCTCCCTGCCGCTCTCCTCGGTCGTCGCCGGTTGCGCGGTGCTGGCCGCGGGGGCCGTCGTGTACGGCCTGCGCAGAACGCTCGCCCCTCGTTCCCCGTGACTCACCGGGCGTCCTGGGGCGCGCGCCGCAGGAACGCCTCGATCCGGTCGAGCGCGCCCGCCCACGCCTCCCTGGCGAAGAAGTCACGGGTCTCCTCGGCCGGGAAGCCGGACTGGACGACGGTCATCAGGGTCTGGCCGTCGGCCTGCTCGGCGAAGGTGACCTCGACGTGCGTCGTCATGGTCGCGCCGTCGGGCGAGCTGCCGGTCACCTCCGACACCAGCCGGTTCGGACGCTCGACCACCAGGAAGGTCTGCCGCTCGCGGAACAGGTTGTCCTCGTCCGGCCCCCACACGGCGGTCTGCACGCCGCCGACGCGCAGGTCCACCTCGATCTCGACGACGCCGGGGCGCTCGTCGAGGATGGAGAACCAGATCTTCTGTTTGTCCGCGTCGGTGTAGGCGTCGAAGACCTCCTCGGGGGTGGCGGGGAGCACCCGGGTGATCCGGAGCTGGGAGGCGTCGTTCATGGCTCGGTGCCTTTCCTCAGGGTGAAATAGACGTCCAGGCCGTCCATGCGGCGTTCCCAGAGCCGCTGGTAGCGGCCGATCCAGGCCGTCACGTCGGTGAGGCGCTCCGGTCCGAGGCGGCACCGCCGTACTCTGCCGACCTTCTCGGTGGCGACCAGGCCCGCCTCTTCGAGGACCTTGACGTGTTTGGCCAGCCCGGTGACCGTGATCCCCGCGCGTTCGGCCAGCTGGGAGACCGTGGCGGGCCCCTCGCCGAGCCGGACGAGGATGTCGCGGCGCGTCCCGTCGGAGAGCGCCGCGAACACCTGGTCGAGAACCTCTCGCTGAACCATATGGTTCACCATAGCATCAGTGAACCATATGGTTCAATGTCCGCGCGGAACCGCGCCTCGTCCACCCGGGCCGGTGGTTCGCCCTCCACGGCGCCGAGCGGCGCGAGAAGCTCGACGTCGGCCCGTTCCGCCGGTGCCGTGACCACTCCAGCGGGCCGGTCACCACGGCGTCGCCGTCGGTCGTGAGGTCGCTCCCGTTTCCCGGTACGGCACGCCGGCCGTACGGCTAGGGGTTCAGCAGGTGAGCGGTCAGGTCGTACAGGCGGCGGGCGGCGTCCGGGTCGAGCGAGGACAGCGCGGGATCGAGCGGCCGGCGGCGGTCGTAGGCCAGCAGGTCGCCTCCGCCCGGCGGGTCGTCCATCAGTTCGATGATCGGCGCGATGGCCTTCTCGACCGGCTGGGCGGCGATCCTGGCCAGCAGTTTGACGGCCGCCTTGGCGGGCTGCCCAAGGCTGTCGGTGCCGCTGTCGGTGAAGCCGGGGTGGTGCAGCAGGTAGCGGACGCGGCCGTCCGGGTGGTTGGCGGCATAGGCGACGCCCAGGAGGTCCGTGGCACGCCCGCCCTGCAGCAGGGCCCTGATTCCGCCGTAGCCCCGTTGGAGTGACAGGTCGTCCCAGTGGATCCGCCCCTTGGTGACACCGACCCCGCAGACGTTCACGATCATCGGGTTCTCACCGCGTTCGAGCAGGCCGGTCAGGCCGTAGGCGAGCAGGAAGCGGCTGACGTAGTAGAGGGCGAAGGTGGCCTCGTAGCCGTCGGCGGTCTCGGTCCTCCGCGAGAAGTGACGGATCGCGGAGGACACCAGGCCGTCCAGTGCGTCGTACCGCTCCCCGACCTCCCTGATCACCCGGGCGTTCTCCGCGACCGAGGTCAGGTCGGCTCGCAGGAAGGTCGCCCGTTCCCCCGCGCCCAGCCCGGCGGCCTCTTCGAGGAAACGCCGCCCCCTGGCCGGATCGCTTCCCACAACCACCACCTGGTCACCCCGGCGTAGGAAGTGCAGGGCCAGCCCTCTCCCCATCCCATTCGTTCCCCCCGCAACCACATATGTTCGCATATTTCCCCCTTAAGTCATCGAACGCTGACTTGAAGGAACGTAGCACGGGCTCCACGTAAAATGTCAACGGTCGATGACCCAGGGAGGGGCCCGCATGCGGAAGAGGGACAGGGAGGCCACCCGGGCACGTCTGCTGGAGGCCGCCAGACTGCGTTTCGCCCGCGACGGCTACGACGCCACCAGCGTCCGTGACATCGCCGGGGACTCCGGTGTCGACGCCACCCTGATCTTCCGCTACTTCGGCTCGAAGAAGCGTCTCTTCGAGGAGGCCACCGTCGCCGACCTGGCCGCCGACCTGCTCGACGGGCCGAGCGAGGAGCTGGTCGCCCGCATGGTGCGCACGGTCGTCGATCAGGACTGGACGGAGTACGGCGGCGAGCACCCCCTGGTCGCCCTGCTGCGCTCCTCCGCCCACGAGGACACCCGGCAGCACATCCGCGAGGAGGTCTGCCACACCTACGTCGACACCCTGCGGGACCTGGCCGAGGGCGACGACGCCGAGCTGCGGGCCGAGCTGCTCAGCGCCTGGCTGGTCGGCATCGGCATCCTGCGCTCGGTAGTGGCCACCCCCGCCCTGGCCAAGGCGCGGACCGCCGACCTGGCCCCGCACGTCGCGGCCGTCGCCACGGGCCTGCTGGGCCGTCCCATGTCCGGAGCCGTGGACCGGCCGGAGGCCTGACGCGGGCTCACCACCGGTCCCGGTGCAGGACCCCCTCGCGCGGGATACGGGGAGCGGGCCCGAAATCGGTGCCGACGGTGGAGGCCGGCCGACGCCCGCCGGCGGCCAGACCCACGCACTCCTCGATCGGCCCGCGGGGCGGGCGAGACCGGCGATCGCGGCTCGCCGCGCCCGGCGAAACGGCACCGTCCGGTCCAAGGTGGCACTCGCAGGAGGCCGTTGGCATGACACCACCCAGAAACATAAGAAATGTCCACTTTTATGACCGACACGCCGAAGAAGACTGTCATATAGCCAACTTAAGACTTCTAGCGTGTTTCGAGAAAGCTGACGCATACAGGAGAAACGTCCCGTTGAAAGAGCAGGTCACCCCGGGTGGGGATTTCAAAACCCGAGCTTGATCCAGGTTCGCGAGAAAAACTCATATTTACCGAACGGTAATAACCTCCAGAACATTCTCCCGCCTCAGTCACAATGCGTAACCACACCATCTACGCCCATCGCTCGAGTTGCATCACTCCCGCCATTAATGATTAGGTCTGCTGCATGAAGGGCGTGCCAACGTGTGCGGCGGACGGAATTCGGGCCGGATTGCTTTTACGCCGGCTACAGGACCTCACCAGGTCCTGAGAACCGGCGGAACCGCCGGACCGACCAGCACCGGTCGAACGGGGAAAACGGGAGAAGGCGAAAGTTTTTCGGGTTCTCCCATGCCGTCGATTGGGGTTCTCCCTCCGCGTTGGACCGTTCTACCCCCCGGGACGGACCTGCGAAGATACGAATGACGCCGCGCGCCACCCGGGCGCCGGAGTTCCTTTGCCGCTCGATGCACCACCGTAGAAAACGCATTTTCCGCGAGAACCTAACGCGTCCGAAGAAGAGTTCGAGCCGCCATTTTCGAATTCTCATCGAGATGTAAGAGTTCTCGACGCCGGATCATTTGGAGCATCATTCGTGACGAGTTCACTTTCCGATGTCCAGAGTTCATTTCCCGAGCCGACGACCGGTGAAGACCTCTGGCACTCCGCATCGGGCCTCACCGCGGCCTTCGACCCGGGGCGTTTCCGCGAAGGCGCTCTGGACATCGTCAACCGCCTGACGGCCTATCTGGACGACCGGTCGGTCCGAGGACTCGACCTCATCGACCCGGAGGTGCTGCTCAAGGCCGCACGGGGATTGATGACCCCCGAACGGCAGCGCGTCGCCGACTTCGACGCCGACCGGGTGAAGCAGATCGTCGACCTCTACACCGAGACCGGGATCCCGGTCCACTCCCCCGGCTACATGGGGCGGCAGTTCTCCGGCGTGGTGCCGCTGGCCGGTCTCATCGACCTGGTCGGCTCGGTGGTCAACCAGCCCTCCTCCTTCTACGAGGCCGGGCAGCTCCCCAACGTCGCCGAGCGGCTCATGGCCGAGGAGCTCAACCGGTTCATCGGCTGGGACCGCGACCGGTTCGCCATGGTGACGACGTCGGGAGGCTCCCTGGCCAACCTGACCGCGCTGCTGGCCGCCCGTAACCACGCCTTCCCGCAGATCTGGACGCGCGGCGCCGGTGGCGCGCCGGGCCTGCCCGCCATCGCGATCAGCGAGGAAGCCCACTACAGCGTGACCCGGGCGGCCGGGGTGCTGGGCATCGGTGAAGGACAGATCATCCGACTGCCGGTCGACCAGGCGGGACGAATCCGCCCCGACCTGGCGGGTTCGGTGCTGGACGAGGCAAAACGACGCGGCCTGCGGCCGTTCTGCCTGGTGGCCTCGGCCGGCACCACGTCGCTCGGCGCCTTCGACCCCCTGGAGGACCTCGCCGCCCTGGCGCGCCGCCACGGGCTCTGGCTCCACGTGGACGGGGCTCACGGGGCGAGCCTGCTGCTGTCGGAACAGCACCGGGACAAGCTGCGCGGCATCGAACTGGCCGACTCCCTGACCTGGGACGCCCACAAGATGCTGTTCATGCCGGCGCCGTGCACGCTGCTGTTCTACCGGGACGGTGTGGCGGCGCGCGGGGCCTTCCAGCAGCGCGCCAGCTACGTCTTCGACGAGGAACCGGACATATACAGCGCCTACGACAGCGCGGACAAGAACTTCGAGTGCACCAAGCGCCCGATGATCATGCCGCTCTGGACGGTCTGGTCGGTCTACGGCCCGGCGCTGTTCGAGCAGAAGATCGACCGGCTGTGCGAGGTGACCCGGCAGGCGCACCGGATGATCGCCGCCGAGCCGGACTTCGCCGTGGCGCACGAGCCGGAGTCCAACATCCTGTGCTTCCGGTATCTGCCGGACGGGATGGAACCGGCGGCCGCGCACCGGTTGCAGCTGGAGATCCGCAACCGGATACGGGGCGGCGGGCGCTTCTTCATCTCCAAGGTCGACATCCAGGGGGTGGCCGCGCTGCGGGTGGTGGTGATGAACCACCTGATCGACGCCGACCACCTGGCCATGCTCATCGCCGAGATCAGGGACATCGGGCAACGGGTGCTGCGTACGAGCGCCACGGCCCGGCACGACCAGCGGAACGGGAGTCAATCATGACAATTACGGATTTTGACATCGCCGCCTCGGCACGGCTGGCGGCACAGCTGATCCCCGAGGAGGAGCTACGGCCCCGCTCGGTCGACGACGTCACCCGGCTGACGTCGTTCGCGGAGAGGCTGGACGAGTGCGGGCGGCTCACCGGCGTCCCGTACTGCGAGTCCCCGCTCGACCTGCAGAACGCGCTGGTGTTCCGCCGCCTGCAGCAGCTCGTCGGCATCAGCCTGCTCAACCCGTTGTGGCGCGAGCGACTGCACTACTTCGGCATCCGCGACGTCCCCGCCGACATGACCGAGTGGGAGCGGATCCCCCTGTCGGACAAGATCGTGCAGCGGGACATGTTCATGGGCCCGCGGGCCGGGATGGTCGTGCCGCTCGACCGGGGCGGGTTCGAGGTCGTGGCCAGCGGCGGCACCGGCGACGGCACGCCCCTGGAGATCGTGTACTCCCTGCGGGAGCTGCGCGACACCTACCGCATCTCCGGGGCGTTCATGGGCGCCTACCAGCTCAACCGCTACCTGCGCGGTCCCGCGCCGCGCTGGCTGTTCACCACCCTGGCCGACTACCAGATGTGGAGCAGCGGGACCATGGTCGGCGGCGTCCTGGCGAGCGTGCCCGGGGTCAACTACATCGGCGCGGGACCGGTCAGCGCGCCGGTGCTGGAGCACATGTTCTCCTACCCCGGCCACAAGGCCCTGATGGGCATCACCGCCGGCATCGCGCTCCTGCCCGAGCTGGGCGCGGGCCTGTCCCCGCAGGCCAGGGCCGACTTCCGGGTCGCCATGTACGGCAGCGGCTCCCTGCCGCAGCGCAAGCGTGACGAGCTGCAGGCGTTCTTCCCCAACGTGTCGATCCTCAGCTACTTCGCCGCGACCCAGGCCGAGTGCATCGGACTCCAGCTCGACCACACCTCACCCGCGCTGTCCGCCGTACCCGGCCTGCACCTGGTGGAGATCGTGGACGAGCACGGCCGCGCCGTCGCCGAGGGCGAGGAGGGCGAGCTGGTCGTCACCCGGCTGCACGCCGACGAGGCGCCGCTGCTGCGTCTCAAGCTCGGCGACCGGATGATCCGCCGTCCCGCCCTGGACGGTCCCGGGCTGCGCACCGAGAGGTTCGAGTTCGCCGGACGCACCGCCGACGTGCTGCACCTCAACGACAGCCAGTACTCGGCGACGCTGGCCTACGCGGCCCTGCGCACGCGGCTGCGCTCGGCGACCGGCGTCGACCTGGACCTGATCGCGCACGAGCTCCAGTTCCACAACCACCGTGAGGACCGGACCCTCACCCTGCTCGCGGCGGTGGACGACCCCGACGGTACGACCGCGGCCGTCGAGCGGGCCCTGGGCGCGAGCGGGACGCGACGGCTGTTCCTCCAGGCGCTGCCCGCCTCCCTGTCGCTCTTCAACGACCGGGAGGCCAACGCGGCGGCCATCGAGCAGACCGGCTACGGCTTCCGCCTGGTGTTCGTGCCGCCCGCGTCGCCGCAGATCGAACGGACCACCGTCGGCAAGACGCCCCTGGTCAGAGACCGGGGCTGAGCGCCTGGCCGTCCAGGTGCCCGAATGACACCCGACACGGGAGGACAGATGAAAGAAAAGGTCAACATCGTCGTGATGGTCGACGCCGTCGGGGCGTTGTCCGACCGGACGCTGCACAACGGCAATCTCTCGCTGATCGACGACAGTACGGCGGGGAGCCAGCACCAGGGGACCCCCGACCTCGTCACGGCGGTGGTTCCGGGACAGGTCGTCCACTGGACGCCCATCCACGTGGACGTGCAGACCCCGGTCGAGATCCAGTCCATCGAGTTCCTGTCCGGCGCGGTCGCCCCGCTCCCGGACGAAACGACCGGTCAGGCCGCGCAGCCGTACCCGGTGGAGTCCCCCGTCGTGCCCGCCGCGGGCGTCGACGCCACGGCCTCCAACGGGCACGACAACCACGACCTGCTGGTGTGGGAGGGCGTCGTGCCCTACGACATGGTGCCCGGTGTGCCCTACCGGTACCGGCTCTCCCTCAAGCTCCACGAAGGACCCAACAGCGTGCTGTACGTCGACTCACCCGCGCTGCTGCGCGTGTGAACCCTGTTCCGCGAAAGGCGGTCTCATGGCCCAGCAACACGGGATCATCGTGCTCTTCGATGTCGAGAACGCGCTGAAGACGCGCTCGCTCGACGGGAACACGTACTGGTTCGACAACATGAAGTTCATCGGTTCCACCGGAGTGGGAACCGAACAGCTTGAAACGATCGTGCCCGGCACCTACTTCCTCGACGGGTCGCAGGCGACCGAGCAGGTGCTGAACTGGCTGCCCGCGGCGCTGGGGGCGATCCCCCCGACGGTGCCGCGCAACTATCTGGCCGAACAGGAGCGCGCCGACGACCGGCGCACGCTGGAGGAGCTCGCCGCGCTCAGCGGCGAGGGCGGCGTGAGCGAGGCCGACCTCAAGCGGCTGCAGCAGCGGGTCGGCAAGCGCGCAGGCCGGCAAAGCGGGCGCGGGCTCACCGCGGCCAAGCTGCTGGACGTCACCGGTAAGACCACCACCGGCGCCGACGCCTACAACTACCCGGCCCCGGTGATCACCGACATCACCGGCCCCGCCGTCACCGAGAAGATCATCTACCCGGCCCAGTACGGGTCGCCCGACATGGTCTACGACGGCTGGTACTGGGCCGCGACCGTGGACACGAGCAGGCCCGGCGTCTACTCGTACACCGTGCACGTCCAGCTGCACGAGCTGGTCGAGCGCAACGACGAGCTGGTCTGGGAGTCCGTCGACCTGACCTGCACGTCAAGCCTGAAGATCATCAGCGATCCGAAGCGCAACGGGTTCACCGGCGCCGGACTGGGCGTGCTTCCGCTGCCGCCCGTCCCGGCCGCCGGCTGACCCGGACCGAGCCGGAACGTCTTCGAAACGGAGGAGCCGCATGCCCCCGAGAACCAGACAGTCCCAGCGCCGGCCCGCCCGGCCCGTGACGATCACCGCGGTGGTCGACCCCGTGGCCGCGCTCGCGTCGGAGAACCTGGACGACAACCTCTACCTCTACGACACCAACAGGGCCGCCGGGTCGACCGGGTTCGGCACCCCCGGGCTGCGCAGCCTGGTGCACAAGGGTGACACCCTGTTGTGGAACGTGCTCCCGCTTGAGTGCGAGACCTACGTGTCCCTCACCGACATCGAGATCGACCCGCGGATCGCCGAGCCCGTGCGGAAGGTGTACCCCGGAACCGACATCGTGTTCTGGACCGCCGAGGTCAAGCAGGACATCACCGAGCCGGTCCCCTACCGGCTCTCCTTCCTGCTCGGCACCGTCAGCACGCCGTTCACTCCGACCGCCAGGCCCGTCCTGGCCGGTCCCGCCCCAGAGGGAAGGTAAGGCCGATGACCCAGGCGTACGCGGCCACGGACTTCGCCGACCGCGGCCAGCTCAACTCCGTCCAGCTGAACGTGGTGACCCTCGTCGACATGGAGAAGGCCGCCGCGACGAAGTCCCTGGACGGCTGCCTCTACATGATGGACAACAGCGTCGGCGGCGTCGGCCAGGGTGGTGACCACCTGGAGACCATCTGCAAGCAGGGCCAGGTGATCAACTGGATCATCCGCCCGATCGACATGCACCGCCGTCCCGACGGCACCTGGCCCCCGATGCCGAAGATCAACAACCTGGTCTTCCTCGACGTCGAGAAGGGTGACGAGGACGACGTCGCCGAACGCCGGATCATGACCGAGCTGAAGGTCTACGGCGGTCCCGACCGGATGCGCGACGAGTACACCGCCGTCTACTACTACTGGGCCGGGGCGGTGATGAGCGACGCCAAGCCGGGGCTCTACCGCTACCGGTTCGTCCTGGAGCTGGAGAAGGAACACGGCACCGACAAGCTGTACCTGAACTCGGTCAACTACCCCGCCCTGCGGGTCCTGCCCGTCTGACGGCCCTCCGGGACCGTGAGACCGTGCCGGCCTCGGCCGGCACGGAGCATCGGGGGCGCGCCCTCGGCGGGAGCGCGCCCTTCGAGCCCGGGCGGACTCATCCCCAGACCGCCCGGGCGGCTCCTCCACAACGGCGTGGCGGAGCCGGAGAACCCGTTCAGAACCGCACGAGCATCGACCGCATGTGGACGATCTCGGCGGTTCTGGCCGTGGCGATCGAGGAGCGCGACGACCGGACACGAGCGCCTCGCCACCGAAAGCCCCCGGCGGCGCCCACACCGACCGTTCCCGCCCGCCGCTGTGCGGCGCATATCCGCCGTGCTTCGTGCACGCGCGCGGCGAGGAGTTCCCTGGCGCCCTTCTCGATCGGGCCGAGCCCGACCGACCCTGCGCACCGTACTGGACGTGCTGCGCGCCGGCGCGGCCTGGCGCCTGCGGGAGCGCCGTCGCCAACCGTCTGCTGACTCGACGAGGCTTGCCGGCCAAGCACCGGTTCGACTCCAACGGCTCCGTAACCTGCCGGTGGCGAGCCGTAATAACCTCTTCGCGCGCCCTCGGATGAACACGTGCCTTTCGAGAGGGACGAAACGCCTCTCCGGGCCGCGCCGAACCTGATCACACATCATCACCTTCAACGCGCCGTCCGGCTCCGTTGCGGGTGCGCATCCGTTCTTCCTTGCGCCGGCTTCCGCGCTCCTACCGTTCGATCCCGCCTGGATCCTCCTCGACCCTCCGCATGGCAAGGGCGACCAGGCCCGCGTCGTCCCGCTCCCGGCACCGGGCCGTGAGGCCGTTCCGCGTCTCCATCCGCGACTACGAGCCTTTCACGCATCGTCTTCGCCATCCCGTCGACGGTCAGCACCTCGGCGAGTACGGCGGTGGCGCCCCGCGATCCGGCCATGCGCGGGCACGAACATGATCGGCTCATGGCGGTCT
Organism: Streptosporangium sp. NPDC001559; assembly: GCF_042893955.1. Classification (NCBI taxonomy): domain Bacteria; kingdom Bacillati; phylum Actinomycetota; class Actinomycetes; order Streptosporangiales; family Streptosporangiaceae; genus Streptosporangium; species Streptosporangium sp. NPDC001559. The sequence continues at coordinate 41,014 of NZ_JBIAVG010000007.1, read as the reverse complement.
CCGGTCCGCGTCCCGGCCGGATCTGGAGGCTGGCGTGCGGTTCCTGTCCGGGACAGCTCTTCCACCGTCCCGGACAGGGGCGTGACCTTGTTTTGGAGGGCGCGCTGGTCAACGCTGTGAGGGCCCGAGCGGTCGGCGGCGGACGTGAAGGGCCCCTTGTCAGGACATGCCGGGACAGGGGCCTGCCGAACAGGCCGTGACCGCGGCTTGGCGACGCGGCGCGGGAGCCGACGACACGACACGGACCAGGGCTCTCCTCTCCGCAGAGAAGACCACCTCTGGCATGACAAGGACGGTGCAATGGATTTGGATCTGTACACCGACGCCCATCCGGTGGCCGACCTCTTCGAGGGATGGCGGAGTCCGGTCTTCCCCTTGGTGGGCATGACGCTCACCGCGGCGGCTCTCCTGCGCTTCGGCGTCCCGCTGCGAGGGCTGCAACCGGGCGGGATCGCCGTTGCCGGGGTGGGGGTCCCACCGATGGTCCAGCCGGTGCGATCGGCGACCGTGGTTCACCGGCCGGATTCCGAGGCGGTGCGCCTGGTCGTGATGCGGTGCGGCTGCGTTGTAACGGATCCGCGCGGCGACGCGGTTGTCGACCTCCGGGAACCGTCCCCCCACACGAACTGGAGGCCCTGGGTCGTGTGCGCGCTCTCCGACGGGCCGTACCTGGCCCGGGGGCGCTTGGCCGTCGTCTCCTACACGCAACTCCCGCTGGGCCACGACCTGCCGGAGAGGCCGACCGCCACGGCGTTTCCCGTCGCACGGGGAGTCGGTGCCACGCCGGCCGACGCCCACCTGCGGGTCCGGCTGGACCAGGTACAGGCGTTCGTCCGCGACCATCTCTGCGACCCGGACCTCACTCCTGCCACCGTCGCCGCCGCACACCACATGTCGCTACGCTCTCTGCAGCGGCTGTTCGCGGGACGACAGACGACCGTCGCGGGTTTGATCCGTCGTCTAAGGCTCGAACGGTGCCGTCGCGACCTCGCCGACCCACGCCTGTCGGGTCGGCCCGTCCACGCCATCGCCGCACGCTGGGGGTTCTCCATACCCTCGCATTTCACCCGAGCCTTTCGCACCGCGTACGGAACGACCCCCACCGGCTACCGCGCCGCATCGCTCGCGCGGTCCCGCAGCGGTGCGACAGCCGGGAACCTTCAGAGCGGCCCGGAGGAGCCGGACGGCTCGTCCGGCGGCCTGACCACTGGAGCAGGTGGGGTCAGGCCGCCTACGGTGCCCGGGTCCGCCCCTCGTCTGACCCGGGTTTCCGGACGGTGATGCTCAGTAGTAGAGCCAGAGCTGGAACCAGCCGCCTGCGTAAGGGCCACGGCATTGCGGGTAGATGTGCGGATTATCACGCTTGATCTGCTCTGCAGCGCTGTTACAGAAAGCGCGGTTTGGATAGGAATCGCGGAAATGCCAGCTCTTGGCCGACACCTGGGACGCGGCCGGCACGACGATGGACGCGTGAGCAGCGGGGACGGCCAGGATCCCCGTCACCGCGATGGCGACCGTCGCGGCGGCTCTCCCGAACGAGCCGGCCAGAGAATTCGGAGGGATCAATTTACCTCCCGGTTTCGGGCCCCCGGTAACAGCGACCGGAGGACGTTTTCTTGCGGTCGGCTCAATTATTCTCAGGCGCAGCGGACGTTTTCTTACCGAGAGACGACAATGGATTAACCGTCAGCGCCACGTTCAACCGGGTATCGCAGGGACCCGATCCGGGCGGTACGCCTCGTCCCGGCCTTCCGGCAAGGTCGAAGGCCTTGCCGGAAGACCGAGGACGGCGACGACGAAACACGGCCCGCCTCAGCGAACGCTCGCGGACGAAGCCGGTGGAGAACGTGTACTGAGATATGGCAACGCCCGCTCGAACAGGCACCGGACGCCGGCCTGCTCCGGGTCATGCGCATGGGATCAGCCTGCGGCGGCGGGGGCGAAACGAATGATCTGCCCCTTCATGGAGGCCGAACAAGGGCGTAGTGCCAGCCGGGCCCAGGAATGTGCGTGATCGGTTTCATGAACGCCGACACAGCCGGACCGTCCGGGCACCCGCAGCCGGAAACCGTCCGCCGTGACCGGCTCCAGGACAAGGTATCTGGTGAATCCGTCGTCGTCGCAGAAGGTGTTGACCAGCCCCTCGCCCTTGTCGATTCCCATGCACCCGGCGCCGAAGACCGGATGCATCGTGACGAACTCATAGACGCCCGGCCTGCCCGATCGGGGCCGCGGAGTCACCGGGAAACCGCCTGCGCACGGCGCCTGGTAGATCAGTCCGAGGTCGCTGCCGGGCTTTTCCGCCAGGCACAGCTGCGAGGGCAACAGTTGGATGAGCTGCCTGTCCGGTCGCGGTGCGGCGACACCGTATGAACGTGCGTCGTCGGTCGCGACCCCGACGTCTGGCGTGGCGCGTGCCGCGATCCGCTCCGTGATGGTGTCGGCGCAGGTCAGCGCCAGGATTCCGGCCGAGCAGGCGGCCATTTTGAGCAACGTCAGCCGCAGGCGTGCCCTGCGCCCGCCCGCCACGTCCCTTCGGGCTGGGAACTCATCGGGCCCGGCGTCGGCCGGCGTCCGGTCGGGCCGCGAAGCCTCGGCGGACTCTGGTTGCGGCTGTACTGTCCCCGTCGCGGCGGCGAGTCGCCGGCTCAGCGCCCCCCAGGCGGCCACGGTGTCCGGGTCGCAGCCGCACGCCCGGGTGAAGGCCTCCACCAACGCCGGTCGCGGCAACCGCTCCCGGTCGAGGGCGTTGGCCAGGGTACTGCGCGGCAACACGTCCCCGGCGGCTTCGGCGCGCTCTTCCAGCTGCCTGTACGTCAGGCCCGACCAGGCTTTCAACCGGCGTAGGGCTCTCATGAACTCGGCCGTGCTGCGCACGGTCTGTAAATCAGGCGGATCGTCTGGCACGTCGTTCTCCTCGTCGCCGTTGAGACCGAACCGTCCAACGCGGCGACGATCTGAGTCAAGGGATCTGACCCACCCGTGTTCACCGTCTCTGAGCCGCCGAAGCCTGGCGCTCTCGGTCCTGCCGCCAAGGGAACGTGACGGCTGGATCCTCATGCAAGCTCACCCGAGGGCGCTGCCGGACCGTCCGGGCATCGACGTGACGCGGCCCAAGGCCGTTCAGAACCGCACGAGCATCGACCGCATGTGGACGATCTCGGCGGTTCTGGCCGTGGTGATCGAGGAGGCCAGGGCCTTGGCCTTCGGCGACAGCCCGTCCCGCTGCTCGATCCCGGCCAGGGCGATCTCATCACTGTGGTGGCGGATCATCAGGTTCAGGAACATCCGGTCGAAGCCCGCCCCGGACGTCCTGCTCAGCGCCTCCAGGTCGGAGGGGTCCATCACGTACGGCCCCCGGTCCGCGCCGGGTCCGACGTCCTCGTCTCCGCGGCACCTCATATCGCCGTTGCCCGGGCTCATGCACGGATCGGGGGGCGGGATCTGGTCCCCCCAGCCCTTCAGCCAGGCGGTCAGCCGGTCGATCTCGGCCTTCTGGGCCCGTCCGATCCGTTCGGCCGTCGCCCTGACCTCGGGGTTCGTCGCGCGTGCCGCGGCCATCTCGGTCATGATCAGCGTCTGCCGGTGGTGCTGGATCATCCGCTGGGCGAAGAACGCGTCCTGGGCGTTGTGCTCCTCCAGGACATCGGCGAACACGAGAGCGGGCGCGCCCGGAGGCGGCCCCGCGTTGAGGACGAGACCGGGGGCGCAGGCCGTCAGGACGGTCCCGGCGCCCAGGGCCGCGGCCACGAGGGCCGCCCGGCGGGCGGAGGTTCTTCGTGTACCCATGGCATATCCCCCTGCGAGGGTTCTCACGTCCGGCGCGACGCCGCACGTGGGGCGGACTCGCGATCTTCGTCCCTTCCGGGTGCCCTTCCCGGGAAGGGGGTCACGACCACCGGGCAGGCGGCGTGGTGCAGCAGCGAGTGGCTCACCGAGCCGAGCAGCAGCCCCTTCAGGTCGCCGCGTCCGCGTGATCCGACCACCAGCAGGTCTGCCTCCAGCGAGGCCTCCCGCAGCGCCTCGACCGGATGGCCGTACTCCAGCCGCTCGACGACCTTGACGTCCGGGTGACGTTCGCCCTGGCCCGCCAGGGCCTCGGCCAGCGCGCGCCGTTCCCGCTGGGCCGCCTCCTCGGCGTCGGCGAGCGCGAACGGCCCGCAGCCCACGATGGGCCGGCTCCAGGCGTGCACCGCGTGCAACTCCGCGTCCCTGACCTCGGCCTCGGCGAAGGCGAAGGCCACGGCGTCCGCCCCCGCCGGGGAGCCGTCGACGCCGACGACCACCCGTCCGCGCGGCTGGACGGGCGCGCGCCGGACGACGGCCACGGGGCAGGGCGCGTGCCCGGCGACCCCCAGCGCGACCGAGCCCAGCAGCATGCCCTCGAATCCGCCGAGCCCGTGACTGCCGACGACCAGCAGCCCGGCGTCCGCCGCCGCCTCGATCAGCGCCCGTCTGGGGTCGCCGCCGGGCAGCAGCTCCGACGTCACCTCCACGTCGCCGCCCCCCTCGCGGATCCGGCCGAGCGCGCCCTCCAGCGTGGACTCGGCGCCCTCGCGCATCCACCGGCCGACCTCGGCGTGCGGGGTGTCCTCACCCGCCTCCAGGGGCCAGGAGGACATGACGTGCACGACCCGCAGGCCGGTACGGCGCAGCCTGGCCTCCCGTACGGCCCAGCTCACGGCTTCGAGCGCGGATCGTGACCCGTCGACTCCCACCAGGATCAATGGTCTCTCCTCACACGTGCGGCGGGACTTCGGAGTTCAGGAACGGACGACCGCGACCGGGCAGCGCGCGTGGTGCAGCACTCCCCTGCTGACCGATCCCAGCAGCGCGGCGGCGACGGCCCTCCTGCCGTGCGAGCCGACCACGACCAGGTCCGCCGTGGCCGAGGCGTCGACGAGGGCGTCGACGGGGTGGGCGCTCTGGACGTCCTCCAGCACGGTCACCTCGGGGAACTTCTCCTGCCAGGCGCCGACCCGGTCCTTGACGACCCGGAACTGCGCGCGGCGGATCTCGTCCATGTCGTAGACGATCTCCGGCGCGAACGCGTGCACCGGAAGCTGCCAGGCGTGTACGGCGCGCAGTGTGCCGCCGCGCAGCGCGGCCTGTTCGAAGGCGAAGGCCAGCGCGGGCTCGCAGTGCGGATCGTCGTCGACGCCGACGACGACCTCGCGACGTGCCCCACCGCCGGGGTGGACGACGACCACCGGGCCGTGGGCGTGTACGGCCACCCGGGTGCTCACCGAACCGAGCAGTGCCCCGGTGAAACCGCCGAGCCCCCTGCTGCCGAGCACGATCTCCACCGCGCCCGCGGCCTGTTCCGTCAGGGACCGGACGAGGTCACCCTCGATCAGCTCGGTACCCACCTCGACCGACGGCTGGCGCTCTCGCGCCTCCCGCTCGGCCTCCTCCAGGATCTTCCTGCCGCTCAGGACCAGGGGTCCCGGCCATTCGAGGGTGGAGAAGCGGGGGATGTCATAGGGGCCGCGTTCCACGACGTGCACGATCCGCAGCGGCACGTGCCTGCGGAAGGCGTCGTCCGCGGCCCATTCGACCGCGTCCTTCGCCCCCGCTGAGCCGTCGGCCGCGACGACGACGTCACGGGTGCCCCTGGCCGGGAAGTCTGTCATCTCGTCCTCCTCATGGGCGTGCGGATTCCTGCCTCAGGTCAAGTCTCGGCCGGGGGAACGGGATCCCCCAGAGGCGGCGGACCCGTCCGCCCCGGGACTTTGGACCCGGCCGGGCCTTCGGTCCCGGTGGGTACGCGAGGAGGCGACGGCCTCAGGGACGGACCACGGCGACCGGGCAGCGGGCGTGCTGGAGCACGTCCCGGCTGACGGATCCCAGCACCACCGAGCCGACCGCGCCGAGTCCCCGGGAGCCGACGACCAGCAGGGCCGCCTGGCCGGAGACGTCCGTCAGGGCCGAGACCGGATGGCCGTAGGTCACCTCCTCGACGACCTCGATCCCGGGATACATCTCCCGCCACGGGGCCAGCCGTTCCGAGACCACCCGCTGCTGTTCCCGCTGAATCCCGGTGACGTCGTGGGCGCTCTCCGGCATGACGGTGCGCAGCGGCACGTGCCAGGCGCACAGCGCCCGCAGGACGGCGCCGCGCAGCCGTGCCTGCTCGAAGGCGAAGCCCAGGGCCGCCGCGCCGTCGGTTGAGCCGTCGACGCCGACGACGACCTCCTCACCGGGGCCGTCCTGCCCGGCCCTGACGACCACGACGGCGCCCCTGACGTGCCCGGCCAGCCGCAGAACCGTCGAGCCGAGCAGCGCGCCGGCGAAGCCGCCCGTCCCCCGGCCGCCGATGACCAGCTCGGTCGCGGAGGCGGCCCGCTCACGCAGGACGTCGGCGGGCGTTCCCCCGGCCAGCTCGGTGGTCACGTCGATGCCCGGCCTGCGTTCCGTCGCGGCCTGCGCAGCCTCGGTGAGCACCCGGTCACCGGCCTCGGCCATCGCGTCCTGCCACCCCTGCGGGGGGAACGCCGAGATCCCGTACGGCCAGCGTTCGACGACGTGCACGATCAGCACGGGCAGCGCCCTGCGGGCCGCGTCGGCGGCGGCCCATCTCACGGCGGCCGTGGCCGACGGTGAGCCGTCGGTCGCGACGACGACGGGTGCGGCGGGTTCGGGCATGCTCTTCCCCCTTCGTGCGGGCCGGTCTGCCCCGGGTGCCTCTCAGAGGCGGGCCGAGGAGGCGCTCAGCACGTCGTCGCGGTCGTAGGCGATGTCGGCCTCGACGTCGACGACCCCCTCGATCCTCCGGCCCGCCTCCACGAGCGCGGCGATCTGCGAGCGCCTGGCCACACGCCCCTCGACGCGGACCACGGACCCCTCGATCGTGATCGTCAGCCCGCCGGTGTTCAGCCCCAGATCGGCGACGGCGTCGGCCATCTCCGTCAGGATGTCGGCGGCGGGCCTGATGAAGACCTTCAGCAGATCGGCCTGGTGCACGGTCCCGGCGATCTTCCCGCTGGCGGCGTCGATCACCGGCAGTTGCTTGATCCGGTTGGCGTGCATCAGCCGGGCCGCCTCCCGGACCGGGGTCTGGCGGGTGACGGTCAGCGCGGGCCTGCTCATGAGCTCCCCGGCGGTCCTGCCCGGCTTCTCGCGAGCGTTCTCCCCGCTCGGCGGCCCGCTCTGGGCGCCGATCTCCTTCAGCAGCAGATCGGCCTCGGACACCACCCCGACGGGGCGCCCCTCGGCGTCGATCACCGCGACGGCCCCCACCTTGAAGCGGCGCATCGTCGCGACCAACTCGGCGAACGTCGCCTCGGGGCGGACCGCGATGGCCACCAGCCCCATGACGTCCATCACCCGCACCGTCATGACCTGTCTCCCCTTCCTGCCGTGCTCCCCCGTACCCAGGGAACGGCCGGGCACGTGTGTTCCTTCCCCGGCCTCACCAGGGCCGGGACGACCGCGGCGGAGCTCACGCCGTGCCGCGGAACCTCCTCGTCCGTCCTGGAGAGGCCGGGGCCGACGACGGCATCGTGGTCGCCTCCCCCTTCATGGTCGGCACAGGGCAATGGGAAGCGGCAGGGCGGAAAGTCCCACCCCGCCGGGACCTTCCGCCTGCTTACCCCCGGCTCCCGGCTCGACCGCCCCCTCCCTGCTGGGCCACGCCCGAGGGCCCGTGGCCGTCGTCCCCGTCCGCTGACCTGACCGGCCGCCACGGCGCCACAGTCGGCTCACGCCGCCGCCGGACACGCCGGTGAGGTCGTGCCGAGCCGTACCTGACCGGTTTGGGACCTTCCCGATAATTGGCCATCTCATGACCCGGAACTCGGCTGGATGGGGTGGCCGTCCCACACACCTCACCTGTTACTCTCTGTCACGATCTGATTACCTTGCGGTGCAAAGGGAGTCCATGTGAAGGTCGCCTGCGTCGGTGGTGGACCCGCCAGCCTGTACTTCTCGATCCTGATGAAGCTGGTTGACCCGTCCCACGACATCACCATCTACGAACGCAACCCCGCCGGTTCGACACACGGCTGGGGCGTGACCTACCTGGACGAGCTGTTCGGCGACCTGTACAACGTGGACCCCGAGTCGGCGCGCGCCATCGGCGAGAACTCCGTCCGCTGGGACACCGAGGTCGCGTACTTCGACGGCCACACGACGGTGGCGTCGCAGCCCGGGACCAACGGCTACGGCATCGGCAGGCAGCGGATGCTCGACATCCTCACCGAACGCGCCTGCTCCCTCGGCGTCCACGTCGAGTTCGAACGGGAGATCGCCGCCGAGGAGGAGGTCGCCGACGCCGACCTGGTCGTGGCGGGCGACGGCGTCAACAGTGTGATGCGCGAACGCCACACCGACCACTTCGGCACCAAGGTCGAGACGGGACGCAACGTCTACATGTGGCTCGGCACGACCAAGGTCTTCGAGACCTTCGTCTTCGCCTTCGTGGAGACCGCGCACGGCTGGATCTGGTGCTACGGCTACCGGTTCGACCACGGCCACAGCACCTGCGTCGTGGAGTGCTCCCCCGAGACCTGGCGGGGGCTCGGCCTCGACCAGACGAACGAGGCCGACAGCCTCGCCGCGCTGGAGAAGCTGTTCGCCGACACGCTGGACGGGCACCCCCTGGTCGGCCGCTCCCAGCCCGGCGGCACCGCGCACTGGCTGAACTTCCGCACCCTGACCAACAGGAGGTGGCAGCGCGGCAACCTCGTCCTGGTCGGGGACGCCGCGCACACCACGCACTACTCCATCGGCGCGGGCACCGCCCTGGCGCTGGGGGACGCCGCCTTCCTGGTCAGGGCGCTGCACAGCGGGATGCCGCTGCAGCCCGCCCTGGTCCGTTACGAACGCGAGCGCAAGGCCGTGATCCTCCCGGCCCAGCGCACGGCCCGCCGCAGCGCCCGATGGTACGAGAACCTGCCGCGTTACATCGGCCTGCCCCCGGAGCAGGCGTTCACGCTGCTGTGCCAGCGGCAGTCCGCGCTGCTCCCGCACGTCCCGCCCCGGCTGTACTACCGGGTGGGCCACCTGGCCGAACTGGCCGGCCAGGCCCTCGCGCGGGTACGGCCTGAGCCTCCCGGGGAGTCCGGCCTTCCGCACAGCCCGGCGCGTGACCTGGCGCACGGCCCGGGGGACGACGCCGGGCATCCGCGCCCCTGAGGCACCTCCCGTACGCCCGAGGGCGCGTTAACCGTTCGCGTCCTCGGGGAAGCCCGGCTAACATGACCGGACGCGAGGTTTCGCGAATGCCGCGATAAAGACCGAAAGAGTGGACATGGCAGGGGACGACGACATCTCCGGGTGATACCCGGGATGGCAGGCCGCGAGCAGGAGCGCGTGATGCGCCGCCGTGGTCGTGCCGTCGTTTCTCTCGTTCCCCTTTCTCCGCCACAGGGCGGCACGGCACGCCCTGCGCACATCCGAGGTCTTTGTCATGTCCGACGCGTCGTTCATCGTCTGCTCCAACGTCTCCTTCTCCTGGCCCGACGACACCCCGCTCTTCGAGGACCTGTCCTTCACCGTCGGCGGCGGCCGTACGGGACTCGTCGCACCCAACGGCGCGGGTAAGAGCACGCTGCTCAAGCTCGTCGCGGGCGAGCACCGGCCGACCCGCGGCAGCGTGTCCGTCGAGGGCGTGCTCGGCTACCTCCCGCAGAACCTGCCCCTGACCGGCGGCCTGACCGTGGCCGAGGTTCTGGGCATCGCCCCGGTGATCAGGGCGCTGGACGCCATCGAGTCCGGCGACACGAGCGAGGAGCACTTCGCCACCGTCGGCAACGACTGGGACATCGAGGAACGCACCCGCGCCCAGCTCGACCGGCTCGGTCTCGGCGACATCCCCTTCACCCGGCGCCTGGGCACCCTCAGCGGCGGCCAGATCGTCTCCCTGGGCCTGGCGGCGCAGCTGCTCAGGCAGCCGGACGTCCTGCTGCTGGACGAGCCGACCAACAACCTCGACCTCGACACGCGCCACCGGCTCTACGGCGTGATCGAGAACTGGAACGGCTGCCTGCTGCTGGTCAGCCACGACCGGGCGCTGCTGGACCGCATGGACCGCATCGCCGAACTCGACCGGGGCGAGATCCGCTTCTACGGCGGTGACTTCACCGCCTACGAGGAGGCCGTACGGGCCGCCCAGCAGGTCGCGGAGAAGAACATCCGCACCGCCGAGCAGGAGGTCAAGCGGGAGAAGCGGGAGATGCAGCAGGCCAGGGAGCGTGCCGAACGCCGGGCGGGCAACGCCGCCCGCAACCTCAAGAGCGCCGGGCTGCCGAAGATCTTCGCCGGGACGATGAAGCGCAACGCCCAGGAGTCGGCGGCACGCTCCCAGGAGACGCACGCCGCGCGGGTCGGCGACGCCAAGGCCCGCCTGGACGAGGCGGGCCGTGCCCTGCGCGACGAGCAGCGGATCACACTGGAGCTGCCCGGGACCGACGTCCCGGCGGGCCGCACGGTCTTCCTCGGCGAGCGGATGCAGGTCCGTTACGGCGAGCGCCCCGTGTTCGCCGGCCACGGCCTGGACCTGACCGTCCGCGGCCCGGAGCGGATCGCCCTGACCGGCCCCAACGGCACCGGAAAGTCCACCCTGCTACGCGTGGTCAACGGCGATCTGGAGCCGGAGGGCGGCACGGTCAGGCGGGCCGAGGGCCGCATCGCCTACCTGTCCCAGCGACTCGACCTGCTGGACCCGGACCTGACCGTGGCCGAGAACCTGGCCGCGTCCGCGCCCGGCATGCCGCAGGCCGAGCGGATGAACCTGCTGGCCCGCTTCCTGTTCCGCGGCGCCCGCGCCCACCTGCCCGCCGGGGTGCTGTCCGGCGGTGAGCTGCTGCGCGCCACCCTGGCCTGCGTCCTGTACGCCGAACCGGCCCCCCAGTTGCTGCTGCTGGACGAGCCGACCAACAACCTCGACCTGGTCAGCGTCGGTCAGCTTGAGGCGGCGCTCAACGCCTACCGGGGGGCGTTCGTGGTGGTCAGCCACGACGAACGGTTCCTGGCCGAGGTCGGGGTCGGCCGCTGGCTGCGCCTGTCCGAGGGACGGCTGACCGAGACGGCCCCGCCGGTGGCGTGAACCACCGGTCAGGGCTCGCGTTCCTCCAGGTGCTCAAGCACCGGGGGAACCGGCCCGGGGTGCAGCACCGCCAGGCGTTCGGTGGCGCGGGTCAGCGCCACGTACAGGTCGTTGAGGCCGTGCGATGAGCCGTCGAGCACGGCCTGCGGGTCCGCCAGCACCACCGAGTCGAACTCAAGCCCCTTGGACTGGCGGGCCGTCAGCACCACGACGCGTCGTTCCAGGTCGGGCTCACGCCCCCAGGAGGCGTCGGGGACGGCGGAGCGGACGGCCTCGGCCAGCCGTGCCAGGTCCTCACGTGGTGTGATCACCGCGACGCTCCCCGTCCCGGCCGCCGCCTCCCGCGCCACCAGGGCGGCCAGCCTGGCGGGCAGGCCGGCCGCCTCGGCCCGGGCGCGCCACGGCCGGACGCCGCCCGCGCGTACGGCGCGCGCCGGTTCGAGATCGGGATGGATCGCCGTGAGCACCCGGTCCGAGGCGGACATGACCTCGGCCGAGGTCCGGTAGTTGACGGTGAGCCGCTCAAGGCGCCAGCGCGTCCCGAAGAACGGCTCCAGCGCCTGCGTCCAGGAGCGCGCACCCGCCGTCTGACCGCTCTGGGCCATGTCGCCGACCACCGTGAACGAACGGGTCGGGCAGCGCCGTACCAGCAGGCGCCAGGCCATGGGTGAGACCTCCTGGGCCTCGTCGACGATCACGTGGCCGAAGGCCCACGTCCGGTCGGCGGCGGCCCGTTCGGCGACCGTGCGCAGATCCTGCCCTTCCTGGCGGCCGGCGAACAGCTCGGCGTCCAGCAGGTCGGCGGCGCTGAGGAGTTCGGCCTCGTCGTCGTTCTCGTCCTCGCCGGAGCGGGAGCCGCGCGCGATGTCCAGGACGCCCTGGGCGTACTCGATGCGTCTGGCGCGCTCCCTGGCCTGCCTGGCCCGTTCGGCACGGCGGTCCTCGCCGAGCAGTTCGGCCGCCTCGTCGAGCAGCGGCACGTCGGCCGGGGTCCAGCCGTCGCCGGGTTCGCGCAGCAGCAGTTCCCGTTCCGCGGGCGTCAGCTGCGGCGCGGCCTCGGCCAGGCCCCTGGGGTCGGCGAACAGTTCCTCAAGCAGCCGCTGCGGGGTCAGCGCCGGCCACAGCCACTCCAGCAGCGCGCGCACCTGCGGGTCGTACGGCAGCGCCTTCAGCCAGGCCTGTTCCGCCTCCTCGAACTCGGTACGCTCCCGCTCGTGCCGGTCGACCGGCGGCGCGTCCTGCCCGAAGAGCCCGGCCAGGTCCTTGGCCACGGCCTGTTCCAGCGCGGCGGAGTCGATCTGGCCCGCCAGGTCGGCCTCGATCTGCTCCTCCATCCCGGCGACCACGCCCGCCATGCGGCGGGCCAGCTCCTCGATGACGATCCGGCAGAAGACGGGCCTGGCGAGGTTGTGCGGCAGCCCGTCGGCACGGGCCCGGTCAGCCGCGTCGATCAGCAGCTCCGGCTCCAGGCTCAGCGGCTCGCCCTCGACGATCACCTCGACGGGCCCGCCCACCTCCGCCTGGCGTGTCCGTACGGCGGCGGCCAGCACCTCGGCCATCACCAGCCGTCCCTTGACCTCGGCGACCGCGGCGTCCTCCCGTTCGACGGCCGTGACGCCGGGGAACAGCTCCCCCACCGTGGACAGCAGCACGCTGGTCTCCCCCAGGCCGGGCAGGACCTGGCTGATGTAGCTGAGGAACACCGGGTTCGGGCCGACCACCAGCACCCCGCGCTCGTCCAGCCGGGGGTGGCTGTAGAGCAGGTAGGCGGCTCGGTGCAGGGCGACGACGGTCTTGCCGGTGCCGGGCCCGCCCTGCACGACCATCACTCCGGCGTGCGGGGAGCGGATGATCCGGTCCTGCTCGGTCTGGAGGGTGGCCACGACGTCGCGCATGCGGCCGGTCCGCTCGGCCCGCAGCGCCGCCAGCAGCGCGGCCTCCCCGCACAGCTCCATGTCCGCCGGGGCGGGGGCGGTGCCGTCCAGCAGTTCGTCGTCGACCCGGACCACCCTGCGCTCCCGGGTGTGCAAGTGGCGGCGCAGCCGTACACCCTGGGGGGCGGCGGCGGTCGCGGTGTAGAAGGCCCGCGCGGCGGGCGCCCGCCAGTCGATCAGGAGCGGTTCCTCGTCTCCCTCCGCGCCGCGCACCCCGATGCGGCCCAGATAGCGGCGGCCGCCGTCGACCGAGTCGAGCCTGCCGAAGCACAGTCCGTTCTCGGCCGCGTCGAAGGCGGCCAGCCGCCGGTTCAGACGGCCGACCGCCGCGCCGCGTTCGGCCTGGGCCTGGGCCGTCTCCGCCGGTTCGCGCAACACCTCGGCCAACTCCCCCGCGAGTTTCTCTCGGTGGATGTCGACCTGGGAGTGCAGCATGGCCAGGTAGGCCTGCTCGCGTTCGATCTCTGACTGCTCTGACTGCACCGGCACGGAAGAAGACAAGACTGCTCCAAGGCCAGGGGACGGGGTTCGGCACCGGGGAATCCTCGGGGTGCGCCCCACAGGTTCGCACGCTTCAGCCATAAATGCGAGCCGCGCCGGAATCCAGACGTTCACACCGGGACGGCCGCCATCCTCATGATCCGGCACTGACCGGCGGCGAAAACGGACGACACCTGCCGGGGCGTTCCCCGCACCGGCTACAAGAGCCTTCTTCCCGATCCGTGAAACCAATCAGCATTATACCACATAATTAATGGAAATTATACGGATACTGTATTTGAGAAAGCGCGGAATGTGATGTTGTTTTCGCCGCCGCGGTAACGCGCGCCGAGCCGACGGCGAAGCGGGCCCTCGCACCTGCGGCGGCACCGGCCACCCGGTGGAGAGCGGACGCAGGCGCTCCTGCGCCCTGGTGACGTTCATGACGACCAGCGGGGCCGGCATGACGGCGACCGCGCGGCCATGCCGCGGATCGGCCGGACGAGCCGGGGTGGTGGCGGAGAAGGGAGAGGAACGGGGTGCACGTTCCCTCCTTCGTGTGATCGTCGAAAGAGATGGGGCGGTATTGTGAAACTTCCCCCCGGTGTCAGTAAAATACTAATTATCCTCGGTTATCGGACAATTCATATTCCGTTTCCCACTTCGCGGAGCGTTTTCCCGCGCGCTCTCCGATGGCTCCGGAGCCGCGAGCGTTCCGTCGTTCTCGGCCGTAGTTCGCCAAGGCCGGTCCCGCATCCCGCACCACGGATGCCCGGCCGTGAGGCCGCCCCGCCGACCTTCGCGACGGTCGAACGGTCCCCAGCGGTGCTGGGGACCGTTCGCCGCGTTCGAAGAACGGGAGGTCAGACGCCGAACGCCGCCGGGTAGCGGATGACGCCGCTCGGGACCGGCCGTTCGGGGTTGAAGGCGAGCGCCATCATGTACTTGTCCTCGACGTCGAAGGGCGGGCGGATTCCGTACCCGGAGGCCGAGGTGAAGCCGAAGCGGGGGTAGTACTCGGCGTGGCCGAGCACGAGCACCAGGTTCTCGCCCTGCTCACGGGCGGCCTGCAGAGCGGCGCGGATGGCGGCGGAACCGGAGCCCTGCCGCTGATGTTCGGGCTTGACGGCGCACGGGCCCAAGGCGAGGGCGGGCGAGTCGCCGACGTGGCAGCGGGTGAGCAGCGCGTATCCGGCGAGATCGCCGCCGGGAGCCTCGGCCAGCCAGGACAGGCCGGGCAGCCACGCCTGCGGGTCGGCCCGCAGCGCCTCGATGAGGTCGGCCTCGTGCGAGCTGGGGAAGGCAGCGAGGTTGATGTCGCGGATGGCGGCGACGTCGCCGGCGTTCTCGGGGCGGGTGATCCAGGAAGAGGTCATGGTCGGGTTCGTCTCCTTGTCCTTCTGCGGATGCAGGACATAGCCGGTGTACTGGTAGTCCGCAGCGTGCTCGCGGCGCATGGTGATCTCTTGCAGGGTGGCCGCGACCGCCTCGCGCGTCCCGGGTACGGCCAGGTCCGCCGCGTGGGCACGCTGTGACAGCGGCGCCGGCGGCCCGGCCAGGAACAGCAGGTGGCGGGTGGTCGCGTCGGAACCGGGGCCTTGACGTGCCAGGTCGTCGCGCGGGGCGAAGAACGCCGCCACTGTGGGGTCGCCGACCGGGTCGTGCGGACTTTCGGGCATGGTGCTGCGGGCTCCGGGTGGACGATGAGCGGTCATGGCTGCTGGTCCCGGAACCTGTAGGTGGCGCGCAGGTGACTGGTGATGGCCTTCTGCCGGTTGACGCGCTCGTCGCGCAACCGGGCATCGGTACGCGCGGCCGCCCAGGCGTTCTCCCGTTGCAGCTTGCGGTAGCTGCGCAGGCGACGTTCGGGCAGTTCACCCGCCTCTATGGCGGCCTGCACCGCGCATCCCGGCTCGGTGTCGTGGGAGCAGTCGCCGAAGCGGCAATACGTGGCGAGTTCTTCGATCTCGGCGAAGACCTGCTCCAGGCCGTCGGCGGCGTCATGCAGGCTGATCCCGCGCAGGCCGGGCGTGTCGATGAGGACCCCGCCGCCGGGCAGGGGAATCAGTTCGCGGCGGACCGTGGTGTGGCGGCCCTTGCCGTCCTGCGCGCGCACCGTGCCGGTGGCCAGTCGCTCCTCGCCGAGCAGCGTGTTGCCGAGGCTGGACTTGCCCGCGCCCGAGGGGCCGAGCAGCACGGTGGTACCGCGCGCCAGCGCGGCCAGCACGTCGATGTTGTGACCGGTGGCGGCGCTGGTGACCAGGACGTCCACGCCGGGTGCCAGTGCTTCGGCCTCGGCCTGGACGGCCTCGGGATCGTCGGCCAGGTCCGCCTTGGTCAAGACGATCACCGGCTGTGCTCCGCTCTCCCAGGCCAGGGCGAGCAGCCGCTCCAGTTTGGCCGCGTCCAGGGGCGTGGCCAGGGACAGGGCGATGACGACCGTGTCGACGTTGGCGGCGAGCACCTGTCCGTGGGAGGACCTGGACGCCGACGAGCGCACGATCGCGCCGCGCCTCGGCAGCAGCGCCGCCAGATGCGGTTCGGTGCCCGGGCGCAGCGCGGCCCAGTCGCCGGTGCAGGGCGTCAGGAGCGGGTCGGGCGGGTGCGGCGCGGCGAACGTGGCCCGCATCGGGCCCGACGTGGTGATCGCCGTGCACAGGCCGCGATCGACCCGGGAGATCCGGGCCGGCACGAGGCCCGCTTCGTAGTGTTCGGTGAAGGTTTGGTCGAGTGCGCCGGTCCACCCGTACCGGGACAGGCCGGATGGATCGGTGTACGTGTGTGGCAACGTGAGAGACCCTTGCGGAGAAGGGGCCCCGACGAGACGCGGACATCACCCCGCCTGGCGAGCCCGATGGCTCAAGGCTGGGGGAAGAAGTGGGTCAGACCGGGGCCCGGGACGTGAGGTTGGTCCGGGCGCTGCCCATGGCAGCGGTCTTCACCGCGGTCATCAAACCTCACCTCCCTCCCATACCGATCCAATACCGAACGAACGGCAGCCTAGCACGGTTGTACCGCCGCCGTTCCCGAGGAGGTCCAGGCCGTATCCCGGCGCTCTCCCGTGACGCTCACGTGTCAGGCGAGATCCTTAGACTCAAAATCGACTGAGTCATTACGAACGGGGAATCTCAGTGATCGATCGTCTTTCGCGTGTTTTATCGGGGTTTTTGGTGTTATCGGCCCTCGGGGCGTGCTCGACACCGGTTGCGGATCCGGTGCTGAAGGATCCTGCCCAGTGGCCGCTGGCCAAGATGGAGGGCCTGCCCGACGCGGGGGAACTGCCCGAAGGGGCGGATCGGGTACTGGCGCGGATCAAGGTCGGCTCCCACAAGCTGACCGCGTGGATCCACCCCTCAGGCCAGTGCGGGCTGGCCGGCTCCAGCAAGGACATGGAAGCCGACTGGAGCATGAGCAGCGACATGACCAGGTCCTCCAGGGATCTGATGCGGGAGGAGGGGTTCTCCGGTCCGCTTGAGCCTGCGACGACCGTCTCCACCGAGGGCACCTTCATCCTGGTCTGCACCCCCACCAGGATGCTGATCACCGTCAAGGGGCAGACGTCGAAACCCTCCGTCGAGGGCAACGCGTCCGCGCAGATCTTCGACGGCGGCCTCAACGCCGTCGTCGGCCCGCCGGAGGCCAGGAAGGAGTCGCTGCCCGGAGCGACCGTGACTCCCGGCGGGTAGACGTCAGCGGGCCGGGACCCGGGGAAGCACCGGCACCAGGCGGAACATGCCCGTCATGAGCTCCGGCGGCTCCTGGCGCTCGGGAAGGAGTCCCGCCACGGCCCGCAGCACGTCGGTGACGGTCACCATCCCCGCGAGCCTGGCCGAGTCGTTCAGGACCGGGATCGCGTTCACCCCGGCGCCGACCATGGCCGCGGCGGCGTCGGCCAGGCTCGCGCCGAGCGTGGTGCGCGGGCAGCGGCGCCCGGCCACCAGGGCGCGGACGTGGACGTGTGACTGCTCCATCGGGCCGCCGGACCAGTGGGCGGCCAGGTCCTCACGGGTCAGCACGCCGTACAGGCGGCCGGTGTCGTCGACGACCGGCAGGTGGTGGACGTCGGCGCGGCGCATGATCTCCCAGGCCAGCAGGGGCGACTCGTCCGGCGGGACGGCGACGAGCGTGCGGCTCATGATCTGCGCGACGGTCAGGACGGTGATGTCGTTCATGCCTCACCTCTGGGACGTACGACGGCGACGGGGCAGCGGGCGTGGTGCAGCACGCCGTGGCTGACCGAGCCCAGCGCGGCCGCGCCGATCCTGCCCAGCCCACGTGAGCCGACGACGAGCAGGTCGGCCGTCTGCGACGCCTCGCACAGGACGGCGACCGGGTGTCCGATGACCACCGTCCGCCTGACCTCGACCTGCGGGTAACGTTCCCGCCACGGTTCCAGCGTCTCGGCGGCCACGCGTTTCTCGGTGACGAAGGCGTCGTCGATCAGCGAGGTGTAGGCCTCGGCGTACGGTCCCAGGACGGGGGTCTGGACCGTGTGGACGACGTGCAGGACGGCCTTGCGCATCACGGCCTCCTCGAAGGCGTACCGGAAGACCTCCTCCGGAGCCGGGGGGCCGTCGAGGCCGACGACGATCTCGTCGTGGACGTGCCTTCGGGGTTTCCTGACGACGACGACCGGAGCGGCGACGTGACCGGCCAGGGCGAGCGAGACCGACCCGAGCAGCAGCCCGGTGAACCCGCCGAGTCCCCGGCTGCCCACCACGACCTCCTCGGCGTCCTCGGCCTCGCGCCGCAGGACCTCACCGGCCTTGCCCCGCTCGCGCACGGTCTCGATCTGCAGGCCGGGGGCGTGCGAGCGGGCCTGGGAGAGCGCCGTGTCGAGGATCTCCTGGCAGTACTCGGTCATCGAGTCGCGGAATCCGGGCGGGGTCTGCAGCGGGATGTCGTAGATCCAGGGCGCGCACACGTGAACGATCCGCAGCGGGCGTCCACGGCGCACGGCGTCGTCGGCGGCCCACTCGACCGCGGCCTGTGAGGCGGGTGAGCCGTCCACGCCCACCACTACATGTGCTGTCATGTCTCCTCCTCGGTTCCCTCCTCCATCCGACCGCTTCGGCCCCGGTGGGCGCAGCGGCCGAAAGACCCGACCGTGAGGGACTTCCGGCCCGCCGACGCCGTACGGCCCCGCGGCTCACCCGAAGCCGACGCGGTCCAGCCAGAAGTCGAGCAGCCGTTCGTCGCCGAGGATCTCGACGCCGCCGCCCCGGGCGGGACGGCGGCGGTAGACGACCAGCAGCAGGGCGGTCAGCGGGCCGTGCAGGGTGACGGCCGCCGCCTCACGCCCCCTGCGGCAGGTGACGGTGTCGCCGGTGAGGTCGACCAGCCACTCCGTCCCGGCCGACGGCCCGGTGTCGGTGGCGTGCAGGCCGATGGTGCGGCCGGGGCCGAGCAGTTCGCGCTGCCTGGGGTTGACGTCGAGCATCTGCGGCAGGGACGCCAGTTCCATCCACTCGTCGAGGGCGTCGACGGCGACCTCCCGACCGGCGGTGAAGTCCCGCCCGGCGGCCAGGGCGGCGTCGGCCCGGTGCACGAGGGTCTCGTGGGCGAAGCGGCGGGCCCAGAATCCCGAGGTCTCCGTCTCCACGGGTACCCATGTCCGCGCGTCGGGACCGGCCTCGCGCAGGGTGCCGGCCAGCAGCCGCGCGCCCTCGGCGAGCCAGGCGTCGATCTCCGCGGGGTCCTGTCCGGTGTCGGCGGGAAGGTCGCGCAGGTCCGTGTCCGGGGGTGGCGTGGTGGCCCTGGTGCGCACGATCGTCTCGGCCCAGCGGTGGCCGTACCCGACGTGCCGTAGCAGCTGGGCGAGGTTCCAGTCGGGGCAGGAGGGCACGACGGCCGCCAGGTCCGCCCCCGCCACGACCGCCCTGAGCTGGTCGGTCTGCGCGACGATCTCGGCGCAGTGGCGGTCGTGGCCCAGCGGGACCGGCTCGTGGACGGCGGTGCCGCCCAAGGGGGTCGGCTTGTTCATGGATGTCGCCTTCTGGTTGCTTGCGGTGGGCCGTCCGGACGCCCGTGCCGACATCTCCATCGGCACTCTGTGCGTCCGTTCGGTGACGCAAAGCTACCGACCGTGCCGCCGTGACGGCCCGCACCCGCGTCACGGCGGCGCGGCGCGACCGTCGCGACGGCGGTGCTCAGAAGGCGGGAAAGGCCGGGCCTCCGGGGTAGAACGGCTCCCCGGGGCCCCGGAAGGCCTCCGATGCGCGGGCCAGCGCGCCGGGCCGCAGTTCCTCGACGCGCCCGGCGTGGGCCAGTGTCCGCAGGGTCGTCCCGCCGAGGAAGGCCGCACCCAGCTCGGCGGAGGTGAGGCGCAGGTCGGGGGCGGCGGCCGTACGCTCGCAGCCCGCCGTCCCGGTCTCGGCCCACAGCCGCAGACGGCCGGTGTTCCACGGGCAGAAGTCGTCGCGCACGTCCAGCACCACCTCAAACGGCAGGGCGTAACGCCGTCCGGCCAGCGCCCGGGCGACGTCGACGAGTCGCACCCAGAGCCGGTCCACCTCGTACGCGCGCACGGCGCGAGGGTCGGTCAGCAGGTACGGCAGGGCCTCGTCGGCCGCCCCCTCGTACTCGATCCACGGCACCAGGTCGATCCCGGCCAGGAAACGCCACAGCGCGGCGTAGGCCCGGCGGGTGACCGCGACGAGTTCCACGACCTGTACGGCGCGCCCGCCGTCGCCGTGCCCGTCCTTGATCCGGTAGAGGGCGTATCCGTCGGCCCGGCCGCCGCTTTCGCGGTGCACGGCGTGACGCAGGGCGGTGGCGCCCTCCCGGTCCTGCGGGCCGTCCGCCAGCCGTATGTCCCAGCAGTTGCCGGGGCGGTCGGGCCAGCCGACGGCGCCGGGGCGGACGCGCTCGTAGATCTCCTCGACCAGGGGCCGCGCCTCGTGGCGTTCCAGCAGCCGGATCCGCCCGTCCCCGAAGTCGGTGCCCGGCAGGAAGCCCATGGAGCGTTTCTCGCAGCGCAGCAGGGCTCCGCGTGAGGCCGGGCCGTAGCCGTACCGGCCGTAGATCGGGGCCTCCGAGGGGCGCAGCGCGGCGATCGGCTCGCCGCCGCCCTCGTACAGGTCGGTGAGCTGCCTGCGCATCAGGGAGGTCAGGACGCCGCGCCTGCGGTGGGTGGGGGTCACGCCGACCCAGGTGACCCCGGCGGTCGGCAGCACGGCTCCGGGGACGGTCAGCACACGGGTGCAGGCCGCGGTGCCGCCGATGATCCGGCCTTCGTCGAACGCGGCGAGGGTGCGTTCCAGCTCGGTCGCGGACCGTTCGACGGCGAGGTCCTCCTCGGTCCGGTCCTCACCGTAGGTGTCGGAGACGACCCGGGCCCAGGTCTCGAACTCCTCGCCGGTGACGGGACGGATCGGATAGGTGTCGGGCACCGGGCCTGTCTAACGGATCGGGACGCCGCGGCGCTACCGCTTTTCCCGGGGTACGGCCTCAGGGCGTCCCGGGGGGACCGGCCAGGCCGTACAGCAGCAGGTCGGTGAGGGTGTCGACGACCGTGTCGTCGCCGACGGGCTCGGCGCGGGTGAGCATCGAGTATCCGAGCATGCCGAGCATGGCGCCCATCGCCGCCGCGACCAGCTCGGGGTCGCCGGGCAGCCGGTGGCCGCGTTCGCGCAGGTACTCCAGGTGGTGGCGGAAGACGGCCGTCTCGGAGGTCAGGTCGTCCCAGGCCCTGCCGTCGCCGGGACCCGCGCCGACGCGGGACTGGAACAGGGCCACCATGACGGCCCGGTGCTCGCGGAAGACGCTCCAGGCGATCCGCAGGTGCTCGCGCAGCTGGTCGCGGTCGGTCAGGTCGTGCTCACGCGGATGGCCGGCGCGCGCCACCTCCCGGTCGGCGCTGGCCTCCATCTCGGCCAGCAGTGCCCCGAGCAGCTCCTCCCGGTCGGCGAAGTGCTCGTAGAAGGAGCCGGCCGAGCGGCCCGCCGCCGCCGCGATGTCGGTGATCTTGGTGTTGAGGAAGCCGCGCTCGGCGAACAGTCTCCTGGCGGCCTCGAGCAGCGCCGCCTTCGTCTCGGCCGCCTTCGCCTTGCGCACACCCGCCACCGTCACGCCCCGCCGTCTTCTCCGCGCTGTTTCCCGCCCCCTCCCCTCCGGGCGGGGTTGACAGCGGTCATCCTACCGAACACACTTTCACCAAATTTAGATTCAGTGAATTCAAGTTCAGTGAATGAGTCTTCGGAGGTTGACGATGCGTGTCATCGTGATCGGAGCGGGCGTCGCGGGCTCCGCCGCAGCCCTGGCCCTGCGTCACCTCGGCGCCGAGGTGACCGTGTACGAGGCCTACGCCGACCCCGCGGGCGACGTCGGTTCCTTCATCAGCCTGGCCGCCAACGGGCTGCGCGGACTGGAGGCCCTCGGCTGCCTGCCCCGGGTCCAGCGCCTGGGCGTCGCCCTGCCCCGCCAGCGCATGTGGTCGGCCTCGGGCAGGCTCCTCGGCGACGTCCCCCGGGGCCGCCGCGCCGACGACCCGCTGCACAGCGTCACCCTGATGCGCGGCGCCCTGGTGGAGACCCTGCGCGCCGCGGCCGCCGAGGCGGGCGCGGAGATCGTCACCGGCGAGCGCCTGACCGGCGTCACCGAGACCCCTGGGGCCGTCACCGCCGGTTTCCCCGGCGGCCGCCGCGACAGCGCCGACCTGCTCGTGGCCGCCGACGGCATCTGGTCGCTCGTGCGCGGCGCCCTGGACCCGGCCGCGCCGCGCCCGCGCTACGCCGGCCTGTACTGCGTGTCCGGTGTCTCCGCCGACGCGCGGGGCCTGGGCGTCGAGCCCGGCGTCTTCAACATGACCTTCGCCCGCAACGGCGCCTTCATCCACCTGGCCGCGGATGACGGCACGGTGTGGTGGTCGGCCCAGATCGCCGACCCGCGGCAGCCCCGCCTCGACGACGCCGTCGGCGCCGGATGGCTGCGCGACACCGCCGCGCTGTACCGGCGCGAGCCGGTCCCCTCGGCGGTCCTGGCCGCCGCCGTCGGCACCCACCCCACCGTGCTCATGCACACCCTCGGCCCGGTTCCCACCTGGTACGGCGACCGCACCGTCCTCATCGGCGACGCCGCCCACCCGGTGGGCGCGGGCCAGGGGGCCTCCATGGCCGTCGAGGACGCCCTGGCCCTGGCCGCCGCACTGCGCGGCCAGGGCCCGTCAGGCGTTCCCGGGGCGCTGGCCCGCTACGACGCCGCCCGCAGGCCCCGCGTCACCAGGCTCCTGGGCGCGGCGAGGGACAACCGCGAGGCCAAGAAGGCCGGCCCCGTGGCCCGCCGGGCGCAGGCCGCCGCGATGCGCCTGTTCCTGCCGCTGTTCTACGACAGGAGCACCGCCTGGCTCCACGGCCACGACCCCGCCACCGCCGTCGTCGAGTGAACGCCGCGTCAGGACGGGGGAAGGACGGCGCCGAGGATCGTCTCACGGAGCCAGCGCTGCGCCGGGTCGGCGTCGAGCCGTACGTGCCAGAACAGCCGGACGTCGACCTCCGGCAGATCCGCGGGGACGGGGAACCAGCGGACGCCGAGGGCCTGGCCGTAGTGCTCGGCGAGACGCCGGGGGACGAGCCCGACGTGGCCGCCGGAGGCGACCAGGAGCACGGCGACGGCGAAGCCGGGGACCACGGCCGTGACCTGGCGCCGAAGGCCGGCGGCTTCGAGCGCGTCGTCGAGCGGCCCGCGGGCGCGTCCACGTCGGGAGACCGAGACGTGAGGATGGCGGCACAGCTGCTCGAGCGTCGGCCGGCGGTGACGGCCAAGCGGGCTGTCGGCGCGGACGACACCGACCATGCGCTCGCGGTACAGCACGGCCGTCCGGATGTCGGCGGCGGCGACGTCACCGGCGCCGACGTCCAGATCGACCGAACCGTCACGCAGGGCCTCGACGCTCTCACCTCCCTCCGTGACGAAACGCAGTCTCACGCCCGGAGCGGCGGCGGCCGCGGCCTCCACCGCCGCGGGCACCAGGGTCGCGGCCACACCGTCGTTGACGCGGATCGTGAAGGTGCGCCTGAGGTCGGCGATCCTGACCTCACGGTCGGCGCTGATCAGCGCCGAGGCCTCCTCCAGCAGCGACCGGACCCGGGGAGCGGTCCGGAGCGCGAACGGGGTGGGCGCCATCCCGCGGCCTGCGCGCACCAGGATCGGGTCTCCCATCGCCCGCCGCAACCGGCCGAGCGCCCTGCTGGTCGCGGGAACGGACAGGTGAAGCCGCTCGGCCGCCGCCGTGACGCCACCCTCCTGGAGCAGCGCGTCGAACACACGCAGCAGATTCAGATCGAGCCGGTCCGACACAGTTGCATCCTATGCAACCAACTCTTGCAGAAGTTGCGTGGCGCGAGAAAACCCGTGCTCCTACCGTGATGGTCACGGCACCCGGCGTCCCGGGCCGCGGCCACACCGCGCCCTCGCCGGACGTCATGGGCGCCCCGCCGTGCCCCTCCGCGTGGAGGGGCGCGCACCCCGCAGACCTCACACAAGGGAGTACTCACATGCGGATCTTCGTCACCGGAGCGACCGGGTGGATCGGGTCGGCCGTGGTCGACGAGCTGCTCGGCGCCGGGCACGAGGTGACCGGCCTGGCCCGCTCGGACACCTCCGCCGCGAAGCTGGAGCGAAAAGGCGCCCGGGTACGGCGCGGCGACCTCGACGACCTCGGCGCCGTCCGTGCGGGCACGGCGGAGGCCGAGGCCGTCGTCCACCTCGCCAACAAGCACGACTGGGCCGACCCCGCCGCGACCAACAGGGCCGAACGGGGCGCGGTCGCGACCATGCTCGAGGCCCTGACGGGCAGCGGCCGGCCGATCCTCGTCGCCAACGGCCTCTCCGGGCTGGTCCGGGGACGGCCGGCGACCGAGGCCGACCCCTCCCCCGAGGTCGGGCCCGAGTCCGACCGCGGAGGAAGCGAGAACCTGACCCTCGACCACGCCGAGCACGGTGTGCGGTCGATGGTCGTCCGGTTCGCCCCGTCGGTGCACGGGACCGGCGACTGGGGGTTCGTCAGTCTCCTGACGGCCGCGGCCAGGCGGCGGGGCGTCTCGGCCTACGTCGGTGAGGGCGCCAACGCCTGGTCCGCGGTGCACCGTTCCGACGCGGCGCGCCTGGTCCGGCTGGCTCTGGAGAGGGCCCCCGCCGGTTCCCGGTTGCACGCCGTCGCGGAGGAGGCCGTCTCCACCCGCCGGATCGCGGAGGCCGTCGGGAGCACGCTCGGCCTGCCGGTGGTGTCGATCGCGCCCGAGAGCGCCGAGGAGCACTTCGGGATCGTCGGCGGCTTCTTCGGGATGGACATGTCCGCCTCCGGCGCGCGCACCCGCGACCTGCTGTCCTGGACGCCGACCGGACCGGCCCTGCTCCAGGACATCCGCTCCGGCGCCTACGCCTGAGCCCCGGCGCGCAGGAGCAGGAGGACATCATGCCCGCCCAGGAGTTCGAAGCCGCCCTGACGGCGTTCATGCTGGTGAGGACCACCCCCGAATGGCTCGGCCTGTCGGTCGAGCAACGGGTGGAGGTCTTCAGGACCGAGATCGTCCCGGTGATCACGAGCAGGGTCAGGGACGTCCGCTCACGCTTCTACGACACCGAGTTCTACTCGGCACGCGTGACCGACGTGTGGGTGTGGGAGGCACGCGACCACCGGTCGTACCAGCTCCTCGTCGAGGCGCTGCGCGACACGCCCTTCTGGGACCGGTACTTCGAGGTCGTCGACCTCCTGGTCGGCGTGGAGAACGCCTACGCCAGGAACAACGGGCTGGACGACCTCGCCACCGTCGAGGTGTGATGCCCCGAGGCGGACGGCCCGGCCCTTCGGGTACCGCGCCGGTCAGCCGAGGCCGGCGTCGTGGACGAGGATGGCCGCCTGCACCCGGTTGGCCAGGCCCAGCTTGGCCAGCACCCGGCTGACGTGCGCCTTCACCGTCGCCTCCGTCAGCCGTAGTTCCCGCCCGATCTCGGCGTTCGACAGGCCGCGTGCCACCGCCCTGATCACGTCCTCCTCCCGGGCGGTCAGCGCCGCGAGCCGCCCGCGCGCGGACTCGGCCCGTGAGGGCGCCCTGTCGACGAACGAGCCGATCAGCCGTTTGGTGACCGTGGGGGACAGCATGGCCTGCCCCGCCGCGACCGTGCGGACGGCGGCCGCCAGATCACGTGGCGGGGTGTCCTTGAGCAGGAAGCCGACGGCGCCCAGCCGAAGCGCCTCGTGGACGTAGTCGTCGAGGTCGAACGTGGTGAGCATGATCACCTTGGGCGCCTCGGGGGCGGCGAGCACACGGGCGGCGGCGCCCAGCCCGTCGGTGCCCGGCATGCGCACGTCCATCAGGACGACGTGCGGCCTGAGCCGGGCCGCGGCGCCCACGGCCTCGTCGCCGTCGCAGGCCTCGCCGACGACCGCCATGTCGCCCGCCGCTTCGAGTATCATCCGCAGCCCGGCCCTGACCAGCGCCTCGTCGTCGGCGATCAGCACGCGGATCATACCGTGGGGATCCCGGCCAGCACCTGGAAGCCGCCCCCCGCCCGCGGCCCCGCCTCCAGCCTGCCGCCGACCAGTTCGACGCGTTCACGCAGCCCGACCAGTCCCCATCCGGAGCCGGGCAGGCCGCCGTCCGCCGTGGAGGGCCGGTTGCGGACGAGGACCTCCAGTTCGGCGGCCCGGTACCGGAGGTGAACCTCGGTCTCGGCGTCGCCCGCGTGTTTGTGCACGTTGGTCAGCGCCTCCTGGACCACCCGGTACGCGGTGCGCTCGGCGGTCGGCGGAAGCGGGCGGGCCTCGCCCTCGTCGTGGCGGTTGACCACGATGCCCAGGGCCCGCGACTGGTCGAGCAGCCGGTCCAGGTCGGCCAGCGTGGGCTGCGGGCCGCGTACCGGATCGGGTGAGCGCAGCACGCCGAGCACCTCTCTCAGGTTCGTCAGCGCCTCCCTGCCCACTCCGCCGATCAGCGCGGCGGCCTCCGCCGTACGGGCGTCCGGGGCGTTGACCTCCAGCGCGCCCGCGTGCAGGACCATCAGGGAGACCCGGTGGGCGACCACGTCGTGCATCTCCCGCGCGATGCGGGCCCGCTCCTGGTCGCGTGCCTGGCCGGCGCGGAGCACCTGCTCACGCAGCAGTTGTCCGGACTGCTCGCGCATCGCGTCGAACACCTGCCGTCTGGCGCGCACCCACAGCCCGGCGAACAGCGGCAGCCCCACCATGGCGCCGCCCAGGATCAGTACGTTGACGGCCGTGCCCGCGACCAGCGCCCGATACCCCTCGCTCCGGTACGACACGAACCCGCCCAGCGCCTGCAGCGCGACCGCGCCACCGGCGTAGAGCCACAGGTCACGGCGGCCGAGCCGCGTCCCCGCGTAGTACGAGGCGACGACGGCGGCGGGCCACATCACCAGCCACGCGTAGGACAGCGCGCCCGCCGCGGCGAGCGGCCACAGCCACCGCCTGGCGAAGGCCGCGGCCACGCCGCAGCACGCCGCCACGGCCGTGAGCACCGGTACGGGAAGCGCCGACCGCACCCCCATCGAACCGGCCGTCGCCGCCATGGACAGCAGGAACACCGCCACGCCGAGCGCCCAGGGCGCGACCCGGTCGACGATCCTCGATGCCCGGTCAATCATGGTGAGAGGCTACAAGCCCGACCGGACGGGACACCCCCTACGAAAGTCGCAGACGCCGTGTGACGTTCGCCGGGGACCGTACGGCGGGGCCGCGCGGCACGGTTGACCGCATGAAGAAGATGCTGGCCGCGAGCGTGCTCGCGTTCTCCGTGCCATCGGCGCCCCTGAGCGCGCCCCCGGCTGAGGCCCCCACGCCCGCGACGGCCCCGACCTCGACCGCCTCCCCCGTGACCGCTCTCCCCGCGCCGACCGGCGACTACCCGGTGGGCGAGACGAACCTGCACCTGATCGACTCCAGCCGCCCCGACCCCTGGGTCGTCGGCCGGGACGTACGCGAGCTGATGGTCTCCATCTGGTACCCGGCGCGCAAGGGCGGCGGCAGGCTCGCCCCCTACGTCACGCCGCGGGAGTCGGAACTGATCATCAGGGCGGTGCCGCAGCTCGACGGCGTACCGGCCGACACGCTCGCCAGGACCACCACGCACGCCCGCGCCGACGCCCCGGCGCTGAGGCGCAAGGGCGGATGGCCTCTGGTGGTCCTGTCACCCGGCATGTCGCTGCCCCGCGCGACGATGACGTCGCTGGCCGAGGAGTTCGCCAGCCGCGGCTACCTGGTGGCCGGGATCGAGCACACCTACGAGTCGGTGGCCACCACGTTCCCCGACGGGCGGACCGTCACCTTCGAGGCCGGGAAGGCCGGGCAGACCCGCGAGACCGGCGCCAAGGTGGCCCGGGTCAGGGCCGCCGACACCGAGTTCGTCCTGGACCGGCTGAGCAGGAGCAAACGCTGGAGCCGGCTGATCGACGAGAGGAACGTCGCGATGGTGGGGCACTCGGCCGGCGGCCAGAGCGCCGCCCACCTGCTCCCCGTCTCCAGGCGGATCAAGGCCGCGGTCAACCTCGACGGCACCTACAACCCCGGGACGCCGGCCCGGCCGCTGGACAAACCCTTCATGATGGTCGGCAATCCCAGGCACCAGCCGCGGACGGGCGGTCCGGACTCCTCGTGGGATGCGTTCTGGCCGCACGTGACCGGCGGCTGGAAGCGCTGGCTGACCGTGACCGGCGCCGAGCACATGAGCTTCGTCGACTACGCGGTGCTCCAGCCACAGCTGGGGCTGCCCGCGGCCGCCCTCGACGGCGAACGCGCCGTCACGATCACCCGGAAGTACGTCACCGCCTTCCTCGACCTGCACCTCAAGGGCCGGCGCCGGCCCTTGCTGGACAGGCCGTCGGGAGACTTTCCCGAGGTGAGGATCTGGTAGACGGCCCCGTGCTCCCGAAGCCACCGCCGGGGCGGTCCGAGCGCCGTACCGGCCGCGCGGGCTGACGCTCCTCGCCCGGCCGCCGTCGCAAGGCGGGTCGTGCGCACCGACGGGGCCGGGGAGGCGGTCACGCAGGCTTCACGGTGAAGACGCGGGCGAGCTGATGGTCGATCACCGCGACGGCCTCGTCGGCCGTCCGTTGCCCCAGCAGGACACCCGACTGCAGCCCCTCGGCGCCGGCCACCAGGAAAGCGGCCTCGGCCGCGGCGTCGACGCGCCGGGGCACCTGACCGGTGGCCTGGCCTTGCGCGATCAGGCCCGCGACCAGGTCCTCCAGCGCGCGTGGCGCGTCGCGGGCGACCCCGGCCAGATCGGGGTCGGTCAGGAAGCGGACGAAGTAGGCGGCGTACACCAGGTGCCGGGTGCGCCGTTCCTCGTCCACGGGGAGCAGTTCGAGCAGCACTCCCCGCACGATCGCGTGCATGCCGGGTGTCTCACCGAGCAGGGCGAGGCGTTCGCGGGCCCGGTGCTCGGCATCCTCGTTGAGGATCTTCAGTGCGCCGAGCAACAGGTCGGCTCGGGTGCCGAAGTAGTACTGCAACAGCCGGGCGGAGACCTGGGCCTCGGCGGCGACCTGTCTCAGGGTGACCTCTTCCAGACCGCCGCCGACGGCCAGGCGCCAGACGGCTTCGGCGATCTGGCGGCGGCGCCGATCATGGTCGACCTGTCTCGGCATGCCGGTCGCTCCCTGCGGCTCTTTTATGGTGCGATCGCACCACAAGGCTGTTATGGTTCGATCGAACCATAACAGGTGGGGGGCGTGCTCACGCCCTTCGAGAGCGATGGGAGACAGGCCACATGAAGCACGTCGCCGTACTGATCATCGGCATGCTGCTGCTGACCCTGGGAGTACAGGGCGCCATCCGGCTGCTGGCCGACCACGGCAACGCCGGACTGCTCGCCTGGCTGCCGGGCGGATTCGCGGTGTGGCTCACGCTCTACGCGACGGCCGCCGTCGCCGGAGCCCTCCTGGCCGGCCGGGGCGGCAGGCAGGCCAGGCGGAACGGACGCGGGCGATGACCGGCCGCGCGAGAGGGTTCGGCACCGGTGCCCGTGTTCCGCGTGGCGGCCCCGGGGCTTTCACCGCAGGTCGATAGCCGACAGTGGCCGATCGGATACAGACGGCGAACGGTCGTCTGCCGCAGGATCCCAGGCGACAACACCGGCCCCACCGGGAACATCCCAAGGAAAGCGGTTCACATGCGCATCAGCAGCAGGATCGTCACCTTCACGGCCACCGTCATGAGCGTCGGCGGCCTGGCCCTGGCTTCCTCTTCGATCGCCTCCCACGCCCAGGCCGCCGCCGGCGGGTACTGGGCACGCGGGTGCGACGCGGGACGAGCGTGCATCGAACTCTCGGGCGGACGCCAGGGCCCGGGCGGGCCGTGGTGGAACGTGGACGGCTGCGGCTATCACACGATCAACGACCACTACAGGCGGGGCAGCGCCCACGGAAACGGTTTCGACGTCATCTACGCGGACGGCAGATGGGACCGCGTACAGCCTTGGTCCACCCGGCCGCTGGATCCCGGCAACCTCGTCACGAGCGTCAACGTCCTCTGCTGAACCGGAAGCCGTCCGGGGTTCGGATCATGTGGCCGGGGTGAGGCCTCAGCCGCGTGATCGAACCTCGGAGCTGGAACCCGGCCGGTCGACGGCCCGGGCGTGAGGCCTGAGAGCTCCTCATCGTCCCAGGCCGACCGGGCTCGGGCCGGTCTGCCCCCCCTTTTAGAGCCCTGACGTGGGAGGAGTCCACCGAAACCCGACACCTCGCGGGTGCGCCAGGCACCGGACTGACGCGGGCGGCTAGGCGGCTTGGAGTTGTGGGTAGTCCGGGAGTCGCCAGTCTCCACCGCGGTCCTCCTTGGAGAAACGCGCCACAAGGTCGGGGATGTGTAGCGCGGTGGCCAGCCCGGTGACGGCGAGGAAGGCGTCGATCGCGCGCTGGGTCATGGGCATGCCCAACCGTAGGAGGCGCGGGTTGACCTGGCCTTGGATCTCCTCGGCGAAGGGTCTCAGCATCGTGTCGTAGTTCGCCAGCGCCGCCGGCAGGTCATCGGGGTGCTGGTTGATCTCTCCGGCCAGGACGTAGGCGCCCACCAGGCCGCCGGAGACGCCCATGCCGCTGAAGGGGGAGGCGCAGTGGGCGGCGTCACCGACCAGGACCACGCGGCCCTTGAACCAGGTGTCGATGCGGACCTGGGCGATCTCCTGGGAGTAGAAGAACGGACTGGTCTTCATGCCGTCGATGAAGCGCTCGGTCTGCCATCCGGCGCCGGCGAACCTGCCGGCCCAGAACTCCTGCTGGCGCTCGATGGGCTCGCGGTGAATCGCTGAGGCCTCCTCGGAGTCTTCCCTCATCACGAAGTAGACCTGCGTCTCGCGCGGATTGTGGCTGCGGCGCATGATCTGGCGCCCGCCCGGGACCATGTAGGTGTCGCGGATGTTGCCGTCGGAAGCGATGCGCGAGACGAACCAGTAGGCCATGTGGATGCCGACCCGCCAATACGGGTCGAATCCCTCAGAGAGGATCGCCCGCCGCAGTCGCGATCCCTGCCCGTCCGCGCCGACCAGGAGATCGCATTCCTCCGATGATCCGTCGGAAAAGTGTGCGACAACCTGACGTTCATCCTGATCGAAGCCGTCCACGCTCTTGCCGAAGACGTATTCCACGTTGTCCTTCGTCGCGTCGTTGAGAATGCGCACCAGGTCACCGCGCATGATCTCGTACTCCGACGTCAGGGTCTGGCGGCCCTGCCCGGAGGTGTTGGCCATGATCGTCGCCTTGACCTTGCCGCGGGCGTTCACGAACGCGACGCCCGCCTCGTCCACGAGCTTGTTCCGGACGGCGCCCATGAGCCCCATGCGCTCGATCGCCTCGATGCCCTCGCCGCGCAGGTCGACCTGGGCGCCTGTGGCCCGCAGCGCCGGGAAGCGCTCGATGACCTTCACCCGGTGACCACCGCGGGCAAGCCAGTAGGCCAGCGCCTGCCCGGCGATCCCGCCGCCGCAGATGAGGATCTTCAAGAGGCGGGTTCCCGATGCGAGAGCCATGTCATCGACCTCCTTATCTATCACTGATAGGTACACTCACCAGGGAACTCTATCGGTGATAGTTTGTCAAAGGTGGTGAAAGTGAATCGAGAGACCGTCATCGCCCAGGCGCTGGACCTCCTCGACGAGGTCGGCCTGGACGCCATCAGCACCAGGCAGTTGGCCAGACGCCTGGGCGTTGAGCAGCCGTCGCTCTACTGGCACTTCCGGAATAAGAAGGAACTCCTCAGCGCCATGGCCGAGGCCGCCATGGCGCCGCACGCCGCAGCACCGCTACCGGCCCCCGGCCAGGACTGGCGGGAATGGTTCCTGGACAACACGCGCAGCTTCCGGCGCACCCTGCTGATGCGCCGTGACGGCGCACGCCTGCACTCCGGATCCAGTCCCGGCCCGGCCGACCTTGACCGGATCGCCCACAAGATGGCCTTCCTGACCGCCTCCGGTCTGCCCGAGAAGGACGCCCAGATGGCGATGATGGCCGCCGGCCGCTTCACCGTCGGCAGTGTCCTGGAAGAACAAGCCGACACCGACCCCGGTACGGCCCGCGCGGCCAACGTCCCGACGATCGACCACCAAGCGGCTTTCGAGGCCGGACTGGCCCTCATCCTCGATGGCCTGGCCCATCGCGCCGCGCACGCTCAGGAACCGGCCAGGACCCTTCCCGATCCCGACCGGATCAACTGACAGACCCTGGCACACACTTTGGGGCTGGGGACACGTTCGGAAGCGGAGAGCCGATCTCGCCTTCGCCAAGGGGAGACGGGTGTGGAGATAGAGGATTCCGGGTGGCGCCATCTCTATGGACGCCACCATTCAAAATGGTGGCGTGCGAACCGATGACGACCACGTTCCTCAGGTGAGGCAGGTAGAAAAGCGTTATCAGACAGGGCATTCCTATGTGCGCCCCTAGAAAACCCAGATCACAGCCAAGCAGCCGGTGCACGCAGCTCCTGGGCGGCAGGCAAAGAATGAGCCTGAGGGGGAAGACGGTTGACGATCTGATGGCGGGCCTCACCGCCATCAGCCCCCAGGTGGGGAAAAGTGACTCCTGGCCGTGTTGGGGAGGGAGCCGGTCGTATGCCTCCCACAATTGAGCTTCGCGGGCGTTCCCCTCGGCGGCGTGGGCGTAGGCAAGTGCTTCGTAGGCAGGGAGCAGGCCGACGTTGGAATCACCGCGGGCTGGTTACCAGTGGGTCACTTCTGTCATTCAGCGGCATCCGGTGTGCCGTCTACAGGGCATCGGCCCGGGCCTTGTCACGAGCGTAGACAACCGCGGTCTTGCCACCGCCGGGCATGCGACGCTCCACCTGGAACGCGTCTGTGGCGGTGAACAGGTCGCTGAACTTGGGATAGCCGTAGTTGCGGGAGTCGAAGTCAGGGCGTTGCTTGGTGACGATGTGGCCGACGCTCGCAAGATTCGCCCAGCCCTCGTCGTCGGAGGCAGCCTCCACAGCACGGCGCAGCAGGCTGATCAGGTCGGCGTCATCGGACGGGCCTTTCGCCGAGGTCGACGAGACGGGCCTGGCCCTGACGCCGGGGCGCAGGTTCTCGATGTAGATGAACTTGTCACAGGCCGCGACGAACGGCTTGGAGGTCTTGCGTTCCCCGAACCCGTACACGGTCAGTCCGGATTCACGGATACGGGCCGCCAGGCGGGTGAAGTCGCTGTCGGAGGAGACGATGCAGAACCCGTCGAAGCGGCCCGTGTACAGCAGGTCCATCGCATCGATGACCATCGCGGCGTCGGTGGCGTTCTTGCCGGTGGTGTAGGCGAACTGCTGCATGGGCTGAATCGACTGGGCGAGCAGCCGATCCTTCCAGCCCTTGAGACGAGGATCCGTCCAATCGCCGTAGGCACGCTTGACGTGGGCGGTCCCATATCGGGCCACCTCGGCAAGCAACTCCTCAATCACCGTTGGCGTGGCGTTGTCCGCATCGATCAGAACCGCCAGCTTCGCGGTGGCCCCTCCGGGGTTTTCCATGGTCACAAGTACTTCTCCAGATCGAACAGGGGACGGAAAAACGACGCAGCGTCCTGGGCGGGCAACGTGCCTGATTCCCCGCTCAGGCGCAGCGCGAACAATGCGATGGAGCGTCGAGCGGCTCACCGGTACTCCTCGGCGAGCTCTGCCACAGACACCTCGTCGTCAACGAAGCGATGGTGGGCGGAGCACCGCGCCGACACCGGGAGTTTAGGCTGCCTGCCCTGCCCTCTGCCATTCCCCGGCCGACCAGGGCTTGATCGTCCAGGTGATCAGCATCGGCTGAAAAGTGCGGATTTCCCGGGCGTAAGCTGCCCCATGACCGTTCTTCGCTCGACGCGCCTGGAGGCCCTTCTGGGCTCGACTCCCCTCACCTCCGACGCCCTGAGATACCACCACCTGGAGCTGCTCGTCACCGGGCAGGTCTTCGAGGCTGAGGACCTGGACTATAAGAGAGAGCTGTACAAGAGGGACGACACCGCCAAGAGGAACCTGTGCGGCGACGTCGCCGCCCTGGCCAACACCCGTGGCGGCATCCTCATCCTGGGCGCCGACGAGGACGATCAGGGACGCGCCACCGCGCTCCCGGGCGTCGACCTGTCCGACGGCGAGGCGACCCGCATGCAGCAGATCCTCGCCGGCGGTCTCGCACCGCGCCCGCCGGTCGACATCATCCCGGTGGAGAACCCGGCCGCGCCCGGAACCGGCTGCTACGTCATCGCGGTCGCGGCAGGCCCGCGCTACCCGTACGGAGTGCTCATCAACAACGGTTATCGCTACCCCCGCCGGGTCGGCACCACCATCGGATACCTGACCGAACCGGAGATCGAGACCGCCTACCGGCGTCGTGACGCCGCCCGCCGCGACCAGGCGGAGCGGGCCGGGCGGATCGAGGCCACGGCCATCAGCCGACTCGACCCGGCGGAGCCGTGGCTGGTGATGTCCCTGGTGCCCGACCAGCCCGGCGAGTCGGAGATCAACACGACCACGTTCACCCACGTCAAGAACGCCTACCAGTGGCGCAGCCCCATGATCGCCCGGGATTCGAGCCGCTGGGTGCGAGTCCTGCTCGGCCAGCGCCGCTACATCTTGGACGCTACCCGCGAGCACACGTCGATCGCGCGGGAGATGGCCGCCGAGCTGTACCGGGACGGCGCCGGAGTGTTCGCCGTCCCCGCCACCGAGACGTTCTCTCAGCCCGACGGCTCGTCTGCGATCCGCGTGTCGGACGAGAAGCTGGTCATCACTCTGCTGTCCGGAGTGCGCTTCCTCGCTGAGCACGCCCGCGACCGGGCCGGAGCCTCCGGAACGGCGGCGCTGCGAGCGTCGTTCGCCCACCCGCCTGTCTTCCCCGTGCAGCTGCTCAACGGGCAAGGGCTCTGGGGCCTTAGCGTGATCGGTGACAAGGTCCCGCTGCCTGACATTCAGCCCGCGGAAGCCGCCGCTCCGTTGGACGACCTCGGCGACGGCCCCGGTCTCGTCAGCACGGCCGCGCTTTTGGCGGACGACCTTCTTCACGGCTTCGGCGTGCCGGAGTCCACTCACATCACCCGCAGCGGCCGGATCCTCGGTGTCCAGTGGTGGAGTCAGGAGTGGGGCAGATCGATCGTTGAGTGGGCCCTCCGCCACCACATCAAGGTCATCAACGACAGCTACGGCCGCTGAACGGCTCCTGCGGTGTTCCCCTAACAGCGTGTCCTACATGGTGAGTGAGTCGTTGAACTCAGCATGGACGGCGGGCAATGGGACTGGATTGCCCCGGCGGGGTTGTGGGAGATCATGCGGCCGTTGCTGCCGGCGCCGCGGGTGCGCCCGCAGGGCGGCGGGATCGTCGGTGTCGCT
This sequence comes from Streptosporangium sp. NPDC001559, assembly GCF_042893955.1. NCBI lineage: Bacteria > Bacillati > Actinomycetota > Actinomycetes > Streptosporangiales > Streptosporangiaceae > Streptosporangium > Streptosporangium sp. NPDC001559. The sequence goes on along the minus strand of NZ_JBIAVG010000007.1, from coordinate 5,748 downwards.
GATGAGGCGGTGTTCGCCGCGGTCGTCTACGTGCTGGTCAGTGGATGCGCCTGGCGGGCGCTGCCGCCGTGTTTCGCAGCCTCGAAGTCGACTGTGCACCGCCGGTTTTTGATCTGGTCGCGGGCTGGAGTGTGGGATCGGTTGCATCAGGCCGTCTTGAACCGGCTCGCCGACGACGGCCTGCTGGATGTGTCGCGCGTGGTGCTCGACTCGGCGCACGTGAGGGCCAAAAAGGGGGCGAACACACTGGCCCTTCACCCGTGGACCGGGGTAAACCCGGTTCCAAGCTGCACATCCTGTCGGATGTGGCCGGAGTGCCCCTGGTCGTCGGCCTGCCGGCGGCCAAGGTCCACGACAGCCGTCGGTTGAAGCCGATGGTGCTCGCCCTCCCATTGAGACACGACCCGGTTCGGGGCGGGTGTCGCAAGCCCGGCAAGCTTCACGCCGGCAAGGCCTATGACCATCCTGAGCTGCGGCGATGGCTGCGCGGCAGGCGTATCGGGGTGCGTATCGCCCGCAAGGGCGTCGAGTCCGGTCAGCGGTTGGGCCGCCATCGGTGGGTGATCGAGCGGACCATCTCCTGGCTGCTCGGCTACCGGCGCCTGTCACCCCGTTACGAGCGTTACCCCTACGTCTACCTGGCCTTTCTCACTCTCGCTGCGGCCCTCGTCTGTCATAAGCGACATCTCAAACTCACCATGTAGGACACGGTCTTAGGGCCGACAGACTCGATTGCTTAGGCAGCAGTTCCTTGGTGGCGGTGGGACTCGGTCTCGGTCGGCGGGTCAGTCGTGGGTGGACGGCCCTGGCCCGGGCGCGGCGTACCGGACGGCGATGGTGCGGACGGCCTCGTCCACTACCTGAGCGACGCGTTCGGCGCTCACCTCCCAGCCCGGCACGAGGAGTGTCGGCCAGAAGACGTAGTTGGAGATCATGCCCAGGAATTGGGTGGCTGCGAGCTCCACGTCCTCGACCCGCACCGTTCCCGCCTCGTGCTCGGCTAGGAGATAGCCGCGTACGGACTCGAAGTAGGGCATCTTCCCGTGCGAGAACTGCGCATTGGCGAGTTCGGGAAATCGCGGCAGCTCGGCGATGACGATTCGGAACAGGTCGGTCATCTGGGCACGGCCTAGCAGCTCGGCGTAGCGGCGACCGATGGTGCTGAGCCCGTCGACGATGTTGCCTGCCGGCGGAGGATCCTCTTCGTCAGCGGTTGCCCAGGACTCGGTCACGATGGCGTCGAACAGGGCGGCCTTGCTCGGAAACTGCTTGAACAAGGTGGCCCGCGAAACGCCCGAGCGCTCTGCGATCCGCGCCAGCGACGTCCGGTCGTAACCCAACTCGAGAAACAGTGCGGTCGCGGCCGTCATGATCAGCGCGCGCTTCTCCTGGGCGACGCGCTGGTGGTACGTCGTCACGACCTTGCTCATGGGCCGAGCATACAAGATGAGTGGCTTGACTCTCCATTGCCATCGATCTAATGTCAGGGCAGTGGTGAGTCGCTCAGCTCAGCTCACCATCGGCCGGCGTTCATCTCTGAAGCTCCCGGTCGGCCACCCCGTATCGAAGGAACATCTGATGCCCCGCTTCGACGACCAGACCGTGCTCGTGACCGGTGGGACCGGCGGCCAGGGCTCGAGCCATGTACGCGCCTTTCACGCGGAGGGAGCAAACGTGGTGATCGGTGACATCGACGCCGAACGCGGCACCGCTCTCGCCGACGAGCTCGGGACCCGCGCTCGCTTCACCCGCCTCGACGTCACCGACGAGAGCTCGTGGTCCGACGCTGTGCTAGCCGCCGAGAGCGCCTTCGGCGCCCTGAACGTACTCGTCAACAACGCGGGCGTGCAGAACCCGCCGGCAACGATCGAAGACACGGAGCAGGCCACGTGGTCGCGCATCCTCGACATCAACCTCACAGGGACCTTCCTCGGCATCAAGGTCGCCGCCCCCGCTCTGCGCCGCGCGGCAGGGGGAACCATCGTCAACATCGCCTCGACCATGGCCCTGGGCGGCACGGCACACTACGCACCGTACGTCGCCAGCAAGTGGGCCGTACGCGGCCTCACCCGAACGGCAGCACTCGAACTCGGCCGCGACCACATCCGGGTGAACACCATCCACCCCGGCGTGATCGCGACCTCCTTCATCCACGAACCAGCAGCCGGCGCCACCGCGGCGATCGCCGACTTCTACTCACCCGAGCCGTTCGCCGTCCCCCGGCTCGGAGAGCCGACCGACGTCACCCGGCTCCTCCTGTTCCTCACATCATCGGACGCGTCGTTCATCACAGGGTCGGAGTACGTCATCGACGGTGGACTCCTCCTCGGCCCCGCCCTTCAGACCGAGACCGCATGAGCACTCCAGACACAACCGGGTCGAACGACTCCGCACGGGACGCGTCTTTATCCCACCTGCCCGACCACGTCCGGCGAGCCATCGAGATCACCCCCGCCGCAGGCACCAGAGAACGGATCATCGACATCACGACGCTGGGGCGACGCACCGGTCGGCCGCACCGCATCGAGATCTTCTTCTACCGGGCTGCGGGCGCAACCTACCTGTGTAGCGGCGCGGGCGGGGCCGCGACCGACTGGCATGCGAACCTTCTCGCCAATCCCAACTTCACCTTCCACCTCAAAAACGGGACCCGTGCGGATCTGCCTGCACGAGCCACGCCGGTCACCGACCCAGCTGAACGTCAGACCGTGCTGACCGAGATCGTCGCGGATCTCAATCAACCCCACGACCCCGGCACCATCCGGCCGACACGACTCGAAGACTGGACCGACAGCCGACTGATGCGCATCAGCTTCCGCCAGCGGCCGTGATCGCGGATTCCTCGACACGTGACCTATTCCCAGGGACTGGGGTGTAGTCGCGGCTAGGACGTGTATTGGGTTGTGATCAGGGGGTGGGCCGGGTGAGGTCCTTGATCCAAACCATTGAGGCGCGCAGGCAAAGGCCCGCGAGGTAGCTGTCTGGGGTCTTGTCATACCGGGTGGCGATGCCCCGCCAGGCCTTCAGCTTGTTGATCAGCCGCTCGACGGTGTTGCGCCTTGTACAGGTCCGCGTCGTGGCTGACGGGCCGGCCACCTCTGGAGCCCTTCCTCCGGTTGACGGCCTGATCCCTCTTCTGCGGGATGACCGCCCTGATGCCGCGTTCGCGCAGGTGGGCGCGGTTACCACGAGAGGGGTAGGCCTTGTCGGCGGCGACCGCGCCCGGCCGGGGGCGAGGGCGGCCGACAGGCATGCGGACCCGTACCCGCCCCAGCACGGGGACGAACTGCGGACTGTCCGCGGCCTGGCCCGCGGTCAAGGTGAACGCCAACGGGCGGCACTTCCGGTCGGCGGCCACATGGACCTTACTGCTCAGCCCGCCCCTGGAGCGTCCGAGCAGGACGGCCTTCAACCGGAGTTTCCGTCGGCGCCGGATGCGCCGCCGCCACCTACCCCACCGTCCGCACGACCGGGCGGACGACGGCTATCGGGCAAGCCCAAACCGGTGTCGTCGTCGGCGAGCGTCGCCGTCTGGAGAAGGTGGCACCGCCAGCGCATTGGCCGAGGTACCGACAGGGCGCCTCATCCTCTCCTCTGCCGGGCCGATCGATCGCATGACCGTGAACACACGGAAAAAACCTGAAGGGACTCACCGCCCCGTCCGACAATCACCTGAATCCATTGACCGCTGTGACTTTCTCCATCGACCGGTTAAGGTGAGCCAGTCTGTTCAAAGCGCCATTTCAAACCCTGCGTGGCCGAGTTCGAAGCGATATAAAATCCGCTATGCGCCGTCTCAAATCACATCAACGGTCCGAGCATGCCGATCAACCTTGGCCCGTGACAGCAGAGTCGACTTGATGGAGCTTTCCTTGAAATCGGCGTAGGCAAAGGTTTCGGCGGATGCAGATCTGCGGCGACGTTCGTTCTTCCAGCCTATGCAGGGCATGACAGGAAATGGTCGACCCTTAGCGAGGAGAATCGATGCAATTCTCTCACGTCGGGTTCCGCTCTGGTCGGTGGGTCGCTTTGGCGGCGTTGATCACCGCTGCGGTCACACTCACGGCGGGCCTGCCCGCTCCCGTCGCGGATGCGGCGGTGTCCGTCTCTTCTCCGGCCAGGCACCTCGGAATCCGTGGGTCAGTCCTGTCCGTACGGCCGTTGACCGGCCCACAGGCCCTGCCCAGCGCGTCCCGTAACCTGCTGGTCACGTACGTCTCCAGAGGTGTCGCGGGCAAGGCCATCAGGGTCACGGGCACGGTGGCGTTGCCGAAGGGACGGCCTCCGGCCAACGGCTGGCCGGTGATCAGCTGGGCGCACGGGACGACCGGCACCGCGGACGCGTGCGCTCCGTCGAGGAACACCTCCGGTGGGCCCGCCGACGACTACATCTTCATCGCGAACACGACGCTCGACGGCTGGGTGGCCAACGGCTTCGCCGTAGCGCAGACCGACTATGAGGGCCTGGGCACGCCTGGTGAGCATCCGTACATGAACGGCGCCAGCGCCGCGGACACGGTGATCGACATGGTCCGGGCCGCTCGCAGAGTGGACCGGAGGGTCGGGCGTGACTGGTTCGCGGTCGGGCACAGCCAGGGCGGCCACGCCGCGCTCTTCACCGCCATGACACAGAACGCGGCCGGAGATGTGAGACTGCGTGGCGCTGTCTCGATCGCGCCCGGCGGGTGGGACATGAGCCAGGTGGCCCCATACATCCTCTCAGGTGCCCCCGGCGCCGATCAGGCGATCGCCTTCCTGCCGACGCTGCTCATCGGCGCGGCTGCCGCCGACGGGGCCGTCGACCCCGGCCGATTGCTGACGCCGGAGGCCGCACCACTGCTCACCACAGCACGGTCGGGCTGCATGGCGCAGATCCGCGAGACCGCCGCACGGATCCCGGCGGACAGGGTCTTCGCGCAGGGGGCGGATCTCGCCCCGCTCACTGCCTATCTGAGGTCACAGGAGCCGGTCGGCCTGGAGACCGAGGTTCCCACCCTCGTGGCCCAAGGCTCCGCCGACGCGCTCACGCCCAAAGCAAGCACCGACCGGATCGTCGCCGGTATGTGCGCGAAGGCGTCGAAGGTCACCTACAGGGTCTACGAGGGCGTCGACCATCGTGGCTCGATCGCGGCCTCGTTCAACGATGCGCTGGCGTTCGTCGAACTCATTCGCTCCGGGAGGACTCCGGTCACCACCTGCTGACCCCCGCTCTGGCACAGCCCCCACCTCCGATCGACCATGTCATCGGCGACCGGGGACACGGGTCCATGGCATTCCCGGACTGGCTCGCGGTGAGGTGACGCGTCGGAACGCCTCGCCGGCCGACCCGGTCCTCCATCAAGCACCCGGCACCGCGGCCTCCCGGCCTGTGAAAACGGCAACCCGCCCCAACCGACTGACTGGTAGGCAAAGCACATGAAGCGCCTGGTGCGTGGAGGCACGCGCCAGGTCCGGCGAGCCAGGGAAGCAGCGGTGAGCGGTCACAGCAACTCCCGGCCCGCCTCAAGCTCCGGTGGCATCACCGGTTCGATGGGTCAGTGACGGGGCGCCGGCCAGTCCGGCATGCCCGGCATGTTCGGCAGCAGAGCCGGCGGTGCGGGCCGGTCGGCCGCGCCGGGTGGCGCCACCGGTACGGCCGGGCACCGGGTTCCTCGCGCGGGCAGCCTCAGCGAGATCAGGTAGGCGTCGACGGCGGCCGTGACACAGTCGCCACGGCCATAGGCGCCGTGCCCCCACCCTTCGTAGGTG